>NZ_WLTU01000016.1:0-299761 GCF_009706275.1 Providencia sp. wls1943 | reverse complement strand
ACACCTTCGGGTTGTGAGGTTAAGCGACTAAGCGTACACGGTGGATGCCTAGGCAATCAGAGGCGATGAAGGACGTGCTAATCTGCGATAAGCGTCGGTAAGGTGATATGAACCGTTATAACCGACGATTTCCGAATGGGGAAACCCAGTGCAATTCGTTGCACTATCGTTTGATGAATACATAGTCAAACGAAGCGAACCGAGGGAACTGAAACATCTCAGTACCTCGAGGAAAAGAAATCAACCGAGATTCCCCTAGTAGCGGCGAGCGAACGGGGAGCAGCCCAGAGTCTTAATCAGCATTAGCATCAGGAGAACGGTCTGGAAAGGCCGGCAGTAAAGGGTGATAGCCCCGTATCCGAAGGTGTTAGTGTTGTGAACTCGACGAGTAGGGCGGGACACGTGTTATCCTGTCTGAATATGGGGGGACCATCCTCCAAGGCTAAATACTCCTGATTGACCGATAGTGAACCAGTACCGTGAGGGAAAGGCGAAAAGAACCCCGGCGAGGGGAGTGAAATAGAACCTGAAACCGTGTACGTACAAGCAGTGGGAGCACCCTTGTGGTGTGACTGCGTACCTTTTGTATAATGGGTCAGCGACTTATATTCTGTAGCAAGGTTAACCGTATAGGGGAGCCGTAGGGAAACCGAGTCTTAACTGGGCGAATGAGTTGCAGGGTATAGACCCGAAACCCGGTGATCTAGCCATGGGCAGGTTGAAGGTTGGGTAACACTAACTGGAGGACCGAACCGACTAATGTTGAAAAATTAGCGGATGACTTGTGGCTGGGGGTGAAAGGCCAATCAAACCGGGAGATAGCTGGTTCTCCCCGAAAGCTATTTAGGTAGCGCCTCGTGAACTCATCTTCGGGGGTAGAGCACTGTTTCGACTAGGGGGTCATCCCGACTTACCAACTCGATGCAAACTACGAATACCGAAGAATGTTATCACGGGAGACACACGGCGGGTGCTAACGTTCGTCGTGAAGAGGGAAACAACCCAGACCGCCAGCTAAGGTCCCAAAGTCATAGTTAAGTGGGAAACGAAGTGGGAAGGCTCAGACAGCCAGGATGTTGGCTTAGAAGCAGCCATCATTTAAAGAAAGCGTAATAGCTCACTGGTCGAGTCGGCCTGCGCGGAAGATGTAACGGGGCTAAACTATGCACCGAAGCTGCGGCAGCGATATGTAAATATTGTTGGGTAGGGGAGCGTTCTGTAAGCCTGTGAAGGTGTGCTGTGAGGCATGCTGGAGGTATCAGAAGTGCGAATGCTGACATAAGTAACGATAATGCGGGTGAAAAACCCGCACGCCGGAAGACCAAGGGTTCCTGTCCAACGTTAATCGGGGCAGGGTGAGTCGACCCCTAAGGCGAGGCAGAAATGCGTAGTCGATGGGAAACGGGTTAATATTCCCGTACTGGTGATAATTGCGATGGGGGGACGGAGAAGGTTAGGCTGGCCGGGCGACGGTTGTCCCGGTTTAAGGATGTAGGCAGGTGAATTAGGCAAATCCGGTTCACTATATGCTGAGGTCTGATGACGAGTCACTACGGTGGCGAAGTAGCTGATACCCCGCTTCCAGGAAAAGCCTCTAAGCTCTAGATTATCATTAATCGTACCCCAAACCGACACAGGTGGTCAGGTAGAGAATACTCAGGCGCTTGAGAGAACTCGGGTGAAGGAACTAGGCAAAATGGTGCCGTAACTTCGGGAGAAGGCACGCTGGCATTAGGTGAAGTGGTTTACCCATGGAGCTGAAGCCAGTCGCAGATACCAGCTGGCTGCAACTGTTTATTAAAAACACAGCACTGTGCAAACACGAAAGTGGACGTATACGGTGTGACGCCTGCCCGGTGCTGGAAGGTTAATTGATGGGGTTATCCGTAAGGAGAAGCTCTTGATCGAAGCCCCAGTAAACGGCGGCCGTAACTATAACGGTCCTAAGGTAGCGAAATTCCTTGTCGGGTAAGTTCCGACCTGCACGAATGGCGTAATGATGGCCAGGCTGTCTCCACCCGAGACTCAGTGAAATTGAACTCGCTGTGAAGATGCAGTGTACCCGCGGCAAGACGGAAAGACCCCGTGAACCTTTACTATAGCTTGACACTGAACATTGAGCCTTGATGTGTAGGATAGGTGGGAGGCTTTGAAGCGTGGACGCCAGTCTGCGTGGAGCCAACCTTGAAATACCACCCTTTAATGTTTGATGTTCTAACGTAGCCCCGTTATCCGGGGTGCGGACAGTGTCTGGTGGGTAGTTTGACTGGGGCGGTCTCCTCCCAAAGAGTAACGGAGGAGCACGAAGGTTGGCTAAGCATGGTCGGACATCATGCGGTTAGTGCAAAGGCATAAGCCAGCTTGACTGCGAGAGTGACGGCTCGAGCAGGTACGAAAGTAGGTCTTAGTGATCCGGTGGTTCTGTATGGAAGGGCCATCGCTCAACGGATAAAAGGTACTCCGGGGATAACAGGCTGATACCGCCCAAGAGTTCATATCGACGGCGGTGTTTGGCACCTCGATGTCGGCTCATCACATCCTGGGGCTGAAGTAGGTCCCAAGGGTACGGCTGTTCGCCGTTTAAAGTGGTACGCGAGCTGGGTTTAGAACGTCGTGAGACAGTTCGGTCCCTATCTGCCGTGGGCGTTGGAAGATTGAAAGGGGCTGCTCCTAGTACGAGAGGACCGGAGTGGACGCACCACTGGTGTTCGGGTTGTCATGCCAATGGCATTGCCCGGTAGCTAAGTGCGGAAGAGATAACCGCTGAAAGCATCTAAGCGGGAAACTTGCCTTGAGATGAGTCTTCCCTGACTCTTTAAGGGTCCTAAAGGAACGTTTAAGACTAAGACGTTGATAGGTTGGGTGTGTAAGCGTAGCGATACGTTGAGCTAACCAATACTAATGAACCGTGAGGCTTAACCTGACAACACCGAAGGTGTTTTCGAGATGAGAGATGACGTTGATTCAATAAAGTGTGAGACGCCGAGAGGCGGACACAACAGCTTGTTCAGGATTGATATTCTGGTTTAGTGAATGAAAGGCTAAACGGGAATAAACAGAATTTGTCTGGCGGCAATAGCGCGGTGGTCCCACCTGACCCCATGCCGAACTCAGTAGTGAAACGCCGTAGCGCCGATGGTAGTGTGGGGTCTCCCCATGTGAGAGTAGGGAACTGCCAGACATTAAATTAGCCGAGAAGCCACCCATTGGGTGGCTTTTTTGCGTTTGGGGTACTTGAAATCACCGAAAGGTATACCACTCACTGTTTTACCATTAGCATAGTCGGTGAGCCTCCACCCACTAACTGCCTAAAAGCGCCTAATATCGCTTTGCTTCCCAACCCATAAACGGTGTTTTTACTATCAGCAATAAAATTGCCCTGCATATTGAGTTGAAAACCGACCGCCATATTAACCTTACTCGTCTTATATCCTAATCAAGTAGTAAAGAATGCCTCTATTACGTGTATATTTTTGCTTTGTTAAGCCATTATCTTGCAAGTTTATCATGGCGGATGACAGGTAATTTGACGAAGATAGTCGGGCTAACCTGGAAAAGTCACAAAAAGGAATAATAAGTTCCTTAAGATTACCTGTAAGATATTTGATATACTGAATGTGAGTTCAACAAAGCAATGCTAAATGCATCAACTCTTGTGGTTATCAATTTTGTAGGGAACCTGGTACGTGGCTAAAAGAACCTATTCTGTTCGGTACATTGCGGGCGAGCCTGCAAAACGTATTCAGCCTATGCCAATCCATATGCTGGGAGATTCTCTTCCTATTGGTCTTCCTCTGTTTCCTGCGGGTGAAACGTTGGATGTTGTTACGTGGAATATTTATAAGCAGCAGCGGCCAAATTGGAAATCTACGTTAGCAGAGCTCGTTAAAGAGAAAAAACTGTTATTGCTCCAAGAAGCACAAATGTCACCAGAATTGGTTTCTTTTGCTGCTTCACATCAGTTGATAGCAGACCAAGTCCCTGCCTTACCTTTTTCTCCTCATCCATCAGGGGTAATGACACTTGCGACCGCTCACCCTATTTATTGTTGCCCATTACGAGAAAAAGAACCGCTATTACGTTTAGCTAAATCGGCGTTGATCACGGTTTATCCATTACCTAATGGCAAGCATTTAATGGTTGCGAACGTACATGCAATCAACTTTAGTTTTGGGGTTGATGTATATACGAAGCAATTGAGTAAATTAGGTTCTCACATTAGCAAACATGTTGGTCCCGTTATTCTCGCTGGGGACTTTAATGCATGGAGCCGTCAGCGAGTAAATGCATTAAAACGCTTTATTCGTTCCGTTGGCTTGAAGGAAGTTCTCTACGATTCAGATTTACGGACAAAAGCGTTTGGTCGTCCATTAGACTTTATGTTTTACCGCGGCTTAAAACTGAAAGAAAGCCAAGTATTACAGACGGATGCGTCAGATCATAACCCTATTATTACCCAATTTAAATTAACTAAGTAATGCCTTTTTAAGATTATCCCACCTTATTTATCCCTGTAATTATTGTAGATTTTATTCTCTATTTTGCGGGGACCGTACCTTGAAACGATTATTACCTATCGCTTTACTATTTTGCATGTCCTATGCATTAGGAAAAAATAATCTTGAATTGGCGAAACAGGCTGAACAGTTACCTCGCCTTGTTGTTTATGATTCATCCTATCGCCAGATAGATTACCCCAATGGGGATGTTCCCAGCCATTATGGTGTCTGTTCTGATGTTGTGATCCGCAGTTATCGTAAGCTGGGTATTGATCTTCAAAAACAGCTTCATGAAGATATAAAGAAAAATTTTAGCCAGTATCCAAGCCAAAAAATGTGGGGGCTTCGTAAGCCTGATACCAATATTGATCATCGGCGAGTACCAAACTTGGAAACCTTTTTTGCTAGAAAAGGTACCGTTAAACCTATTACGTTAAAAGGGGAGGATTATTTACCCGGCGATATCGTTTCATGGCGCTTAGATAACGGTCGGCCACATATAGGAATTGTGACATCCATCAAAGCATCGAATAGTCAATATTACTTAGTGATGCACAATATTGGATATGGACAAGTCGCCGAGGACGTCTTATTTAAATGGAAGATAGTTGGACATTATTCGTATTAATATTTTTATTTCAATAGGTTGTAATGGAGTTTTATTTTATTCTTTATGAGTGCGTCACTTTTCTTTTACCGGAGAAAGTACTTTAATATCTAAAAGTGATTAGTTTTTTTTGTTGATTTTCGAATTATATGCAATTTATTGTATTGGTTGTTATTGGCATTAAACTATATTTATTAAGTGTAAAGCACGGCGATGAGAAGGTTTTATTTATCGAGCTGTTTTATTTCTTAAGGATTTTAAATCATGAAAAATATAGTTATTGTGGGTGGTGGTACTGGCGGTACCATGTTAGCTAATATTTTGGCTAGAAAACTGAATAAAGACATTTTTTCTCAAAAAATAAAAATAACATTAATAACAGATAATCCGATACATTATTATAAACCTGCATTTATGTATGTGGCTTTTAATATGTTCTTTAAAGAAGAGTTAAGCCGACCTGAGCGTGAATTATTAAGACCAGAAATTGAATTAGTCATTGATAAAGTTGATTCTTTTGATTTTAAAAATAAAGAATTACACTCAAGAAATAATAAAAAATATCACTATGACTATTTAGTTGTTGCAACTGGATGTATTCCAAGACCTGAACGCATTGAAGGATTAAAGGAAATGGGTAACCATTTTTATGTCTATGATGCCTCGCGTAAATTAGCCGATCAATTATCTAAGATTGAAAAAGGTCGTATTTTTATTACCGTTTCATTTCCTGAAACACCAAATGTTCCCCATCAGTGTGGAATAGCACCGATGGAAACAACACTCATGATTGATGAGTTTTTACGTAAACGTCGGGTTAGAGATAATATTGAAATTGTTTATACCTATCCAACGGTTGCACAATTACTGCGTAACTGTTTATTCATGCAACAGCCAGTTTGTGAAGTTATTCCAGAAGTATTTGTTACTAGAGATATTAAAGCTCAGCGAGGATTCACTTTAAGTAAAGTCGACCCAGATAAGAAACTAGCTTATTCCAAAGAAGGGGATGAACAACCTTTCGATTTATTAATTAGCACGCCACCAATTACTGCGGTAGAGGCGGTCGTGAATACAGGATTAAGTGAACACAATAATGGTGAAGGTTGGTTACCGACTGATCATGAAACCATGCAAGTCTATGGTGTTGAAGGTGTTTATGTTATTGGTGACACGGTTGATTTACCAATTAGTAAAGCCGGCGGTAGCTGCCATAACCAAGCTGCAATTATTGCCGATAATATTTGTGGCGAGTTAATTTATGGCTACCCAGCGGCTATTTATGATGGTCGAGTACAAGCTGTTGCTCAAATGGGATTAACGGCGGGTATGCCTTTGCAATATGATTACAAGCACGATGTTATTCCGACTCCGCCAACAAAGCTCGGTGGATTACTAAGAAATGGCTTCAATAGAGGTATTTATTGGGCAGCAATCCGTGGCTTAGTTTAATAAGGAATTAAAAATGTCGAATAATGAAAGTCAAAGTAAACTGGTTGAACTATTAAGTTCCGAATCTGGTAATCATCTTGCTGAAAAATTAGCACCGTTATTACACTTAAATCGCTTAGACAATATTGTGGATCTGCTTTCACTAGTATCTGACCTTGTCGATATATTAGATAACAGTACAGTAGAACGATTATCAAATTCTTTTGAAGATACTTTAGTGCCTGTATGGGAATTAGGTACTGCCTACAATATGGCAAAAATGGAAGGAATACATGATAGTAAAAATCCTAACTTTCGCTCAGTGTATGGATTGTTAAAAGATCCAAATACATTACGTGGAATTACGACGCTTTTGCGAACAATGCAAATTGTCGGTTCTCGATTATCTCAATCCCAAGGAGGGTAATTTTTCGGAGGTGGTATGAGTTTAGATATAAAACGTTCTTTCGAAACACGGGCAATTCATAGTCACTATAATGCACAAGATCATTTAGGTTCATTGGCATCGCCAATTTATCAAACATCGACTTATGTATTTAAAAGTGTCGAAGAGGGCGCTGCCTGTTTTAGTGGTGAAAAAGATGGCTATATTTATACCCGAATTAATAACCCAACATTAAATCTATTGGAAAATAGAATTGCCTCTCTTGAAGAAGGAGAGGCGGCAATTGTGTTCTCGTCAGGAATGGGCGCAATCACTGCCACATTTTGGACATTATTAAATCCGGGTGATGAACTGTTAGTGGACTTAACAGTTTATGGCTGTACTTATGCCTTTTTTCATCATGGGTTGGCTCGATTTGGTGTGAAAATTAAGCACATTGATATGAGTGATCCAGAGAGTGTCGCTCAAGCCATTACGGAAAAAACGCGCATGATATTCTTTGAGTCACCCGCTAACCCGAACATGCGTTTGGTGGATATTGCTGCGGTGAGTGAGATTGCTCATCGACATAATATCTTAGTGGTAGTCGATAACACCTATTGCACGCCGTATATTCAAACACCACTGACATTGGGGGCGGATATTGTACTTCACTCATTGACCAAGTACATGAATGGTCATGGGGATGCTATGGGGGGAGCGGTAGCCACAACGGCAGAGTGCGCAAAACTAATTCGATTAGTTGGTTTGAAAGATATGACGGGGGCATGTTTATCTCCTCATGATGCTAACCTAATTATTCGGGGAATGAAAACTTTGTCTGTTCGTATGGATAGGATAGTCCAGAGCACACAGAAAATTGCGGAATATTTAGAAGTGAACCCAAAAGTCGCTACCATTATGTACCCGGGGTTACCGAGTTTTGAGCAGTATCAATTAGCCCAAAAGCAGATGAAATTAGCCGGAGGCATGATTGCATTTGAGCTAAAAGGGGGGCTGGAAGCAGGCAAGCGGTTCTTAAACTATTTAACGCTGTTCTCTAGGGCGGTGAGTTTGGGAGATTGCGAGTCATTGGCGCAGCATCCTGCCAGTATGACTCATTCGACCTATACACCGGAAGAAAGGCTGCAATACGGGATTAGTGATGGGCTGATTCGACTATCTATTGGCTTAGAAAATGTCGATGAGTTAATTGCAGATATTGAACAGGCGCTTGCGTCAGTGTGATGTAGTAGAACTAACGGCTCCATAAAATCAAAAATCATTAAAAAAACAGCCCTAGATCTGTTCGATGTAGGGCTGTTTTATTGATTTCTTAATGAAAAAGGATCAGCGTTTTTGGTAATAACGCATCGCAAAGAAGGTGATACTGAGTAAAGCCACCCACACAAAGCCCACAATCAACGCCACTTGCGTATCTTTAAAGAAGCCTAATAAAGCGATAACAAACACCATAAATGCGATGGTGATTGCTGGGCCTACAGGCCAGAACGGCACTGGGAATTTCAGTTTTTTGATTTCTTCTTGGCTCATCTTGCGGCGCATTGCCACTTGTGACAGTAAAATCATTAACCAGACCCACACCGTTGCGAAGGTCGCAATTGACGCGATGATCACAAAGATTTTTTCTGGTAACAGGTAGTTCAGGTAAACCCCTAATAACATCACAACGGACATCACCAGCACTGTCACCCATGGCACACCGCTTTTGGTCAGTTTAGTAAAGACTTTCGGTGCTTGCCCATCTTGAGCCATACCATACATCATGCGACCAGCGCCAAAAATATCACTGTTGATAGCGGAAATTGCTGCGGTGATCACTACAATATTCAGGATATTTGCTGCAGATTGAATACCTAAACTATCGAAGATTTGGACAAACGGGCTACCGTTTTGACCGATTTGGTTCCATGGATAGATACACATCAGGATAAACAGCGTTAATCCATAGAATAATAGAATACGGATAGGTACCGCATTGATAGCTTTCGGAATGGTTTTTTCAGGATTTTGCGCTTCACTTGCCGTGATACCAATCACCTCAATACCACCAAAAGCAAACATAACGATTGCGAGAGAGGCAATCACCCCTTCAATGCCATTTGGCATAAAGCCGCCATGATCCCACAAGTTTTGGATGCCGACTTCATGGCTAGTTTCTTGACCAAAACCGTAGATCATCAAGAAGGCACCACCGACAATCATGGCAATAATGGCGCTAACTTTAATAATCGATAGCCAGAATTCCATCTCACCGAAAATCTTAACGTGGCAAAGATTGAGGGCGCTAATAAATAGCACGATACTCAATACCCATACCCATTGGTCGACATGCGGGAACCAGAACCCCATGTACATCCCGAAGGCTGTAATATCGGCTAAACAGACCACCAGCATTTCAAATACGTAGTTCCAGCCTGTTAAAAAGCCCGCTAGAGGCCCCATATAATGGCTTGCGTAGTGAGAGAATGAACCTGGGACTGGATGATGAACTGCCATTTCGCCGAGGGCGCGCATCACCATAAATACGGCGGCACCACCTAACATATAGGCTAATAACACCGCGGGACCAGCTGCCTGAATCGCAGACGCAGAACCGTAGAATAGCCCAGTACCAATCGCTGACCCTAAGGCCATAAAGCGAATGTGCCGGACACTCAGCCCCTTTCTGAGTTGATTTTGTTCACTACTTTGCATGTCTTTTCCTGTCATTGACTTTATTTCGAAATATTGTACCGAATATTGTTTCAGTTTCGTTGTTTGAGTTGACGTACTTTCCTAAACGCAGGGTGACTACATTATCACAAAGTGCATTGCCCGCGAGATAGATATCTGCAATATAATATGCGCCAAATGGAATCTTCTAGGAGCAATATGAAATACCCAATTAATGAAATCTTCCAAACTTTACAGGGGGAAGGTGTTTTTACTGGCGTCCCTGCTGTTTTTATTCGTTTGCAAGGCTGTCCAGTTGGTTGTAGTTGGTGCGATACCAAACAGACCTGGGACAAAGAGCTCGCGAAGGAATCCACATTGGGTGATATTGCATTAAAAACACAAGACAGTGATTTATGGGCAATGTCCGATGCCGAAAGCTTAATCAAACTAATGCAACAAAACGGCTATACCGCAAAACACATTGTGATAACGGGTGGAGAGCCGTGTATTTATGATTTAACAAACTTAACGCAATCCCTTGAAGTGAATGGGTTTCAATGCCAGATTGAAACCAGCGGCACTTACCCAATCATCTGCACTGAAAATACCTGGGTCACTGTCTCACCGAAAGTGGGGATGAAAGGTGGATTGCAAGTACTCGAACAGGCGATTAATCGTGCCAATGAAATCAAACATCCTGTGGCGCGTGAAAAGGATATTGAAGCCCTTGACCAGCTATTATCTTTGCGAACTCAGGGGGAGCCACCGATTGTGGCGCTTCAGCCTATTAGTCAAAAAGTATCAGCGACGAAGCTATGTATTGATACCTGTATCCAACGCAACTGGCGGCTATCCATTCAAACCCATAAATATCTAAATATTCAGTAAACATTATGTCTTTGAGCTGTAGGTGATAACTTACAGCTCAGCACCTATTTGACTTAGGCTTCTCCGCGATACACACAGCCTGCATTGCAGGTTTCTTTAACCGTAATGGCGCTTAATAGTGGTAACAGTGGCTTGGTTTGTTGCCAAATCCAGCGAGCAAGCACTTCACTGGTTGGGTTTTCTAACCCTTCAATCTCATTTAAATAGTGATGGTCTAGACGCTCATAGATAGGTTTAAAGGCGCTTTTCACATCAGCAAAATCCATGATCCATCCCGTATGCGCATCAATTTCACCCGTGATTTCTAAGCGCACCATGAAAGAGTGCCCATGCAGGCGACCACATTTATGCCCCTCGGGTACATGAGGAAGGCGGTGGGCTGCTTCAAAGTGAAAATCTTTGTAGATGGTTGTGCTCATAAATTTCTCCTTACTAATGTTTAGTAGCGTATTCTACTGTTATTTTTACTCAAAATGTCGTTATTTATCGATTTCTGGCTAATCTTTTTATTCGATATTCATCATCGAATATTTTCTTTAGGATTTTTAGCTATTAGTTATGGCTATAGTTTCTTATCTTCCTAGTTATGGCTGTTATAACCTTTATCTTCATTTGGGATAGAGAATGGCATATATAACGTTTTATTGACTATTCAATGATGGATCACGTTGGAGTGACAAAATAATGCAAAACAAGCAACCTCCATTATCAGCATTACCGATTTCGACGGAGCAATTAGGGCGCTTACAAACCGCAGTGGGGGATTATTCATCCCATCAACTGGCTTGGTTATCTGGCTATTTGTGGGGAATGGTGAATCAAAACAGTGCGCAAAGTGAATCTGTTCCTGCAAGCTATACGCCTCAAGAAACCGTGACCATTATTTCAGCCTCCCAAACGGGTAATGCGCGTCGTTTAGCGGAGCAGCTTCGAGAAAAGCTACTGAGTGAGAAAATCAGTGCCAATTTAGTCAATGCTGGCGATTACAAGTTTAAGCAGATCAACCAAGAGAAAGTGGTGATCGTCGTGGCATCCACCCAAGGTGAAGGGGAGCCAGCCGAAGAGGCAGTTGCATTACATAAATATTTGAACTCGAAGAAAGCTCCCGATCTTTCAACCACCCATTATGCGGTTTTTGCACTTGGCGATTCTTCTTATGAGCATTTTTGCCAAGCAGGAAAAGATTTCGATAGCCAGTTTACGAAACTCGGGGCGAGTGCGTTGCTTCCTCGGGTCGATGCGGATGTTGAATATCAAACATTGGCAGACGAGTGGGTAAGCTCTTTGACGCAGATTTTAAAAGCGCGAGTACCTGCTCAGTCAGATAGCCAGCTCATCAATACTCAATCTGGTAGTGTGAATCAGCTCGATTCTTCCCCATACACCAAAACGGCGCCATTAACCGCCTCGCTGTTGAGTAACCAAAAAATCACGGGGCGCGGATCGGACAAAGATGTGCGTCATATTGAAATTGACTTGGGGAATTCCGGCTTACGCTATCAGCCGGGTGATGCTCTTGGTGTGTGGTTTGATAATGACCCCGCGTTAGTGGATGAGCTGATTAGCCTGCTATGGCTACAGGGAGATGAGGACGTATTTATTGGTCAACAGCGCCATTCGCTGCGTGATGCGTTAACTTACCAACTAGAGCTGACCCAAAATACCCATTTGATCGTCGAGAAATACGCTCAGTTATCCAAAGACGATAGCTTATTAGGCTTGATCAGCGATAAGTCTACCATTATGCAGTACGCACAAACCACGCCTATCGTCGATATGGTACGCCAAGCGGCGGCTCAACCAAGTGCCCAAGAGTTTGTGGATTTACTGCGCCCATTAACGCCGCGCTTGTATTCCATTTCTTCTTCACAGGCAGAAGCTACTGATGAAGTCCATGCCACCGTTGGTGTTGTACGCTATGAGATTGATGGACGTCCAAGAACAGGCGGTGCTTCTGGCTTCTTAGCGGATCGTCTCAATGAAGGCGACGAACTGCGGGTATTTATTGAACATAATGATAATTTCCGTCTACCCGCAGACTCAAATACGCCCGTGATTATGATTGGTCCGGGAACAGGTATTGCCCCATTCCGCGCTTTCTTACAGCAACGTGATAACGACGGTAGCCAAGGTAAAAACTGGCTGTTTTTCGGCAATCCGCACTTTGTTGACGATTTCTTATATCAAGTCGAATGGCAGCGTTATGTCAAAAACGGTTTGCTGACCCATATTTCATTAGCGTGGTCGCGGGATCAGGCTGAAAAAGTGTATGTGCAAGACAAATTGCGCGAACAAGGTAGCGAAGTGTGGGACTGGATCCAACAAGGCGCACATATTTATGTGTGTGGGGATGCAAATCGCATGGCGAAAGATGTGGAACAAGCATTATTGGATGTCATCAGCGAGCACGGGCACATGGATGAAGAGCAAGCGGATGACTTTTTAAGTGAGCTGCGTGTGATGCGCCGTTATCAGAGGGACGTTTATTAATGAGCAATGAACATCAAAAAGCTGCACCTCAGCCGGCCTTAGTGGTTGAAGGAAAGCTCGCTGACAGCGAGCGAATGAAGCAGCAAAGTAACTATTTACGAGGCACTATCAAAGACGATCTCAAAAACGGTTTAACAGGCGGTTTTGACGGAGATAATTTCTTGCTGATCCGTTTTCACGGTATGTATCAACAAGATGACAGAGATATTCGCGCAGAGCGAGCTGAGCAAAAGCTAGAGCCGCGTCATGCCATGATGCTGCGTTGTCGTTTACCGGGGGGCATCATTACCCCGAAACAGTGGCTCGATATTGATAAATTTGCCTCTGAGCACACGTTATACGGCAGCATTCGTATTACCAACCGTCAAACATTCCAATTTCACGGTATTCTCAAAGGGGATGTGAAGCCGGCGCACCAAATGCTCAGCCATGTTGGGCTGGATGCGTTAGCTACCGCCAATGACGTAAACCGTAACGTACTGTGTACGTCTAACCCTGTGCAGTCTGAACTGCATCAGCAAGCATATGAATGGGCGAAAAAAATCTCTGAGCATTTGCTACCTCGCACTAGTGCGTATGCTGAGATTTGGTTAGATAAAGAAAAGATTGTGACCACCGATGAAGAGCCGATTTTAGGTCAAACCTATCTTCCTCGGAAATTTAAAACCACCGTGGTGATCCCGCCGCTAAATGATGTTGATCTCCATGCCAATGATATGAACTTTGTGGCGATTGCTGAAAAAGGGCAATTGATCGGTTTCAACGTGCTGGTGGGCGGCGGTTTAGCGATGACCCACGGAGATACCAACACATTCCCACGCCTTGCCAGTGAATTTGGTTTTATTCCCTTAGATAAAACCTTGGCAATTGCTGAAGCGATTGTCACTACGCAGCGGGATTGGGGAAACCGAACTGATCGTAAAAATGCCAAAACCAAATATACCCTTGAGCGCGTTGGGATTGAGGTGTTTAAGGCTGAAGTGGAAAAACGTGCCGGCGTGCAGTTTGAGGCGATTCGCCCTTACCAATTTACGGAGCGTGGCGATCAAATTGGCTGGCTTAAGGGGATTGATAACTGCTGGCATTTAACCTTGTTTGTGGAGAATGGGCGCTTAATCGACTTAGCGGATAAACCGTTAAAAACTGGCGTCGCCGAAATCGCTAAAATCCATAAAGGGGATTTTCGCCTGACGGCCAATCAGAACTTAATTGTGGCGGGGATTGCGGAAGAAGACAAAGCGATAATAGAGAAAATTGCCATTGAGCACGGATTGATGAGCAGTGAAGTGACGCGCCAGCGTGAAAACTCGATGGCGTGTGTCTCTTTCCCAACCTGCCCGTTAGCGATGGCGGAAGCGGAGCGATTTTTGCCGGAGTTCGTCACGCAAGTTGAAAACATCATGGCAGCGCATCACGTGGCGGATGAACATATTGTTTTACGGGTTACGGGCTGCCCAAATGGCTGTGGTCGCGCGATGCTGGCGGAAGTGGGATTGGTGGGTAAAGCCCTCGACCGTTATAACTTGCATTTAGGTGGAAACCGCATCGGTACGCGTATTCCTCGAATGTATAAGGAAAATATCAGCAGCACAGAAATTTTAGCCATCATGGATGAGCTGATTGGTCGCTGGGCCGTTGAGCGTCAACAGAATGAAGGTTTTGGTGACTACCTGATCCGCGCTAACGTCGTGAAGCCGGTACTCAACTCAGCTATCGATTTTTACGAGGTTAAGGAGGCGGTATGAGCCGACTTCAATTAGCGCAAGTTCAGCCGTTAGATAAACAGGCTCAAGTCGCTTATTTAGCGGAATTCAACACGCAACTTGAAGAGATGACCGCGCTAGCCCGCATTGAGTGGGCAGTGGAACATCTTCCGACTGAATTTGTGTTGTCATCAAGCTTTGGCATCCAAGGTGCTTTGGCGCTGCACTTAGTCACGCAAGTGGCGCCAAATATTCCTGTGATTCTGACGGATACGGGTTATCTATTTCCCGAAACGTATCAGTTTATTGAGCAGCTTACGGAACGCCTGAATTTAAACTTGAAAGTGTATCGAGCGGCGACGAGCCCTGCATGGCAAGAAGCCATTCATGGGCAGTTATGGACTCAAGGGATTGAGGGCATTGAGCGGTATAACCAATTGAACAAAGTGGAGCCTATGACGCGGGCGCTGCATGAACTGCAGGCGCAAAGCTGGTTTTCAGGATTAAGGCGGGAACAATCGGCGAGCCGTTCTGAGTTACCCGTACTGAGTATTGGGCGCGGGATCTTTAAAATTCTGCCGGTGATTGATTGGAGTAATAAAGATGTATATCAGTACCTGACCAAACATAATTTACCCTACCATCCATTATGGGAAAAAGGGTATTTATCAGTGGGGGATACCCATACCAGCCGTCCGTGGGAGCCGGGAATGAGCGAAGAACAGACCCGTTTCTTTGGCTTAAAGCGAGAATGCGGGCTGCATGAAAATTAATGCTTTTTAAGAAAACTAAAGACTTCATTTAAATAATTAATTACTTGCATTACTAATAAGTAGAAAGTTAATTTATTTGTGTAATAACAAAGGGATACCTTTATCTAAATTAAGGGTGTCCCTTTATTGTTTATTTATACAAAATCGCGGGAGATAGGCTTAATTTACTGGGTTTTCCTCACTTTATTTAGCTTATGCCTTTCTGTTCCTATTCATGCTTTTTTGTCATTTCAAAGTGACCAATTCAGGCCATATAGTCAATTTCATTGCTCTTATAATTAAAATGTTGGATGGAAGCGATATATGGATTACTTACCCTTATTTGTGAGTGTGCGAGAAAGACAAGTTGTCTTGATTGGCGGCGGTGTGGTCGCGGCACGTAAAGCCGAATTATTATTGAAAGCCCATGCCTCGCTGGTGGTGATTTCCCCTGAACTTTGCGAAAGCTTACAGTTAGCTTATCAACAAAAACAATTGCACTGGGTGCAGCAGCCTTATCAAGCTTATCACCTTGATGATGCTTACTTGGTGATTGCTGCTACGGATGACCAAGCGCTCAATGAGAAAGTTTTTCATGATGCGCAACAGCGCCATATTTTTGTCAATGTGGTGGATGACCAGCCCCTATGTTCCTTTATTGTGCCTTCGATTATCGACCGTTCTCCCATTATGGTGGCGATTTCATCGGGTGGAACCGCACCTGTCTTAGCCAAATTATTACGAGAAAAACTGGAAACCTTGCTGCCGACATCGCTGGGCAAAATGGCGGAAATTGCAGGGCGTTGGCGTGAGCGCGTTAAGCAAAATTTGACTAAGCTCAGTGAGCGTAAACGTTTTTGGGAATTGAGTTTTAGCGGGCGCTTTGCCTCTTTAGTGGAAAGAGGACAACTGGATGATGCCGAGAAGCAGCTTGAGCAACAGTTAGCAACGCCGGATAACCAAGGGGAGCTAACCTTAGTGGGGGCGGGGCCGGGTGATGCGGGGCTATTAACACTCAAAGGGCTGAGAGTACTGCAAAACGCGGATGTGGTGCTGTATGACCATTTAGTGAGCACGGAAATCCTTGACCTTGTTCGCCGTGATGCAGACAAAGTCTGTGTAGGTAAACGAGCAGGAAATCACAGCGTTTCCCAAGAGGAAACCAATCGGTTGATCGTCAACTATGCCCAGCAAGGCAAAAAGGTGGTGCGCTTAAAAGGCGGGGATCCGTTTATTTTTGGTCGTGGTGGTGAAGAGTTGCAAGTTGCTGCCGAGGCTAACATCCCTTTTCAAGTCGTACCTGGCATCACTGCCGCTATTGGTGCGGCGGCTTATGCAGGGATCCCGCTAACCCACAGAGAACACGCGCAGAGTATCACGTTTATTACCGGACATTGCCGACAAGAGGGGGCTGAGTTGGATTGGCAAGCATTAGCACGCGGTCATCAAACACTGGCTATCTACATGGGCACTGTGACAGCTGCCAATATTCGCCAGCAGCTTATTCAATATGGGCGTCATCGAGATACCCCCGTTGCGGTGATTGGTTGTGGGACTCGGCAAAATCAAAAAGTGATTGTGGGGGCTTTGCATGAATTGGAGTCATTGGCTCAGCAAGCGCCAGCCCCTGCATTAATCGTCATTGGTGAAGTGGCGGCATTACATCAACAGCTGGCGTGGTTTGGTCAGCAACCCGAAACCATCCAATGGCGCTCAGCCGTGCTGGAATTGGCTTAATCGAGGAGTAAATCGTGAACGAAAAAAAATTAACCCACTTACAGCAATTAGAAGCGGAAAGTATTCATATTATTCGTGAAGTGGCGGCGGAATTTGCGAATCCCGTGATGCTCTATTCCATTGGTAAGGACTCATCCGTGATGCTGCATTTGGCTCGAAAAGCGTTCTATCCTGGCACGATCCCTTTCCCGTTGCTGCATGTGGATACTGGATGGAAATTTCGTGAAATGTACCAGTTCCGTGATGAGACGGCGAAAAAATACGGTTTTGAATTATTGATCCACCGAAATCCTGAAGGGGAGCGTCTCGGCATCAACCCGTTTGTTCATGGTAGCGCAAAACATACCGACATCATGAAAACCGAAGGATTAAAGCAGGCGTTAGATAAATATGGTTTTGATGCTGCGTTCGGTGGGGCTAGGCGTGATGAAGAAAAATCACGCGCAAAAGAACGAATTTATTCATTCCGTGACCGCTCGCATCGCTGGGATCCGAAAAACCAACGACCGGAGCTTTGGCACAATTACAACGGACAAATTAATAAAGGGGAAAGCATCCGCGTTTTCCCGCTATCCAATTGGACTGAACTGGATATTTGGCAATATATCTACTTGGAAAACATCGACATTGTCCCACTCTATTTTGCAGATGAACGCCCTGTGATTGAACGAGATGGCACCTTAATCATGGTGGATGATGGGCGCATAGAGCTAAAAGCGGGAGAGGTTATTGCCAAGAAAAAAGTCCGATTTCGCACATTAGGCTGCTGGCCATTGACGGGAGCTGTGCCGTCGAATGCCAGCACGCTACCGGAAATTATCGAAGAGATGTTGCTATCCACCACCAGTGAACGCCAAGGGCGTTTGATTGATAGTGACCAATCGGCCTCTATGGAGCTGAAAAAGCGCCAAGGCTATTTTTAATTAATCGGTGAGGAGAGCAACATCATGGCTGAATTCGTGTATAACGACGCAATGGCGCATCAAATTCAACAGCAAGGTGGCGTGGAAGCTTACTTGCAGGCTCAGCAACATAAGGGGTTATTGCGGTTTCTCACCTGCGGTAACGTGGATGATGGGAAAAGTACCTTGATTGGGCGCTTGCTGCATGATACTCAACAAATCTACCAAGACCAATTATCCGTTTTACAAAGCGACAGTAAGCGAATTGGCACTCAAGGTGAGAAATTAGATCTGGCTTTGCTGGTGGATGGATTAGCCGCTGAACGTGAACAGGGGATCACCATCGATGTGGCATATCGCTATTTTTCGACGGAAAAACGCAAGTTTATCATCGCGGATACTCCTGGACATGAACAATATACCCGCAATATGGCGACAGGCGCATCAACGTGCTCGTTATCTATTTTGCTGATCGATGCTCGAAAAGGCATTCAAGAGCAAACGCGACGCCACAGTTTTATTAGTACGTTGCTGGGGATCCGCCACTTGATCGTCGCGGTGAATAAAATGGATCTGGTGGATTATAGTCAGTCCGTGTTTGAGAAAATACAGCAAGATTACCAGCAATTTGCTCAGCAACTTCCGGTCGATTTAAACGTCTGGTTTGTGCCGATTTCGGCACTGGATGGGGATAATATCGTCTCTCCAAGCGAGAATTTGCCGTGGTATCAAGGGGAAACGCTATTGTCGTTGCTGGAAACGGTGAAAGTCACTCAGACGGTCGCTAAGCAGCCGTTACGCTTCCCAGTGCAATATGTGAATCGCCCAAACTTAGATTTTCGTGGCTACAGTGGCACCGTATCATCGGGGGTTATACAGGTAGGGCAACGAGTGAAAGTACTACCTTCAGGAAACGTTTCAACCATCAAAGAGATTGTGACATTTTCCGGTAACCCGACTTCAGCCATTGCGGGTGAGGCGATTACTATAGTACTGAACGATGAAATTGATATCAGTCGTGGCGATTTAATTGTCGCTGAAAACGAAGAGTTACTTGCTAGCCAGCACGCCTTAGTGGATGTGGTGTGGATGTCAGAGCAGCCTCTGGTGCAAGGGCAACAAGTGGATATTAAAGTGGCAGGTAAGCGCAGCCGAGGCAAAGCTGAAAACATTCAATATCAAGTGGATGTGAATAATTTAACTCAGAAAGTGGCCACGGAGCTGCCATTGAATGGCATCGGTTTGGTGGAATTTTCATTCGATGAGCCGTTACTACTGGAAAATTACCAAAATAATGGAGATACCGGTGGGATGATTTTAATTGATAGGCTAACCAACGTAACGGTAGGGGCAGGGCTAGTTCGAGAAGCGCAAGCTGAAGAAACGGTGCACCGTGGTGAGTTTAGCCAATTCGAAATTGAACTTAACCAACTAATCCGCCGCCACTTCCCTCATTGGGGTGCTCGTGATGTGCTAGGTGGGAAGTAACGTTATGGATACACTGAAAAATGGCCTATCGGAGAATATTGTTTGGCATTCCCATAATGTGACTCGGCAATGGCGAGAGCAGCACAATGGTCACAAAGGCGCGGTGCTGTGGTTTACGGGGTTATCGGGGTCCGGAAAGTCCACTTTGGCGGGGGCGATAGAGACACAATTGGCGAGCTTAGAGATCAAAACTTATCTTCTTGATGGGGATAATGTTCGTCATGGATTATGTCGTGACCTCGGGTTTAGTGACGCAGATCGACAGGAAAATATTCGGCGGATTGGCGAGGTTGCCAAGTTAATGGTGGATGCGGGGCTGATTGTGGCTACGGCGTTTATTTCGCCCTATCAAGAAGATAGACAGCGAGTTCGCGAACTATTTGAGCCCGATCAGTTCTATGAGCTGTATGTGGATACGCCTATTGAGGTTTGTGAAAAGAGAGATCCCAAAGGGTTATATCAGCAAGCACGAGCAGGAAAAATTACCCATTTCACGGGGATTGATTCGCCTTATCAACCACCACAAAATCCAGAATTACACCTTGATGGTCTGCGCCCTATCCATGATTCTTTAGCGCAGGTGATTCAACTGCTGCAACAGCGAAATATCATTTCTATAGCAAATTGATTTTACTTAAATATCATCCTTTTCTACATTTATAGGGAATTGGATGATATTTAATTTCTTCTAGCGCGAACAATTCTGACTTTTTTAGACAATATTTGCATCGCAGTAGCGTCACGCGCTCAGTTATGGGATGATTAGCAAATCATTTCAGGGGGCAAGATGGGTAAATTAACGCTACTATTAATTGCGATATTAGCTTGGTTACAATATTCCTTATGGTTAGGCAAAAATGGCATCCATGACTATGTCAAAGTCAAGGATGATGTTGCTGCGCAGGAAATTGTGAATACGCGTTTAAAACAGCGTAATGAGCAGCTATTTGCAGAAATCAATGACTTGAATGATGGTCAGGATGCAATTGAAGAGCGCGCACGTAGCGAGCTAGGCATGTTAAAGCCTGGGGAATCATTCTATCGAATGGTCAAAGATCGTAATAATCCACCGTCATCTCAATAATCATCGTGTAGGGTAGACCACACCCAAGAGCCTGATAATTTCTGATGTAAGATTCGAATCATGATAAATCCAAGAATATCCAGCGCAGTACCGATTGTTGCGCTGATACCCGCTGCGGGAGTGGGCAGTCGTATGAATGCGGATTGCCCAAAGCAATATTTGTCGGTCGCAGGGAAAACCATTATTGAGCACACCATTGACGCCTTATTGCGTAGTGGAGACGTACAAAAAATCGTGGTTGCATTAAGTGCCGAAGATGATTATTTCCATCACCTCGATATAGCCAAAGACCCTCGCGTCATCACAGTTATCGGGGGGAAAGAGCGTGCAGATTCAGTATTATCAGGATTAAACTATCTGGTTTCGCAACCTGAGTATGATGATGCTTGGGTATTGGTGCATGATGCGGCGCGTCCATGTCTGCATTTAGATGATTTAAATACTATTATTCAATTAGCTACTCAGAATGATTGTTGTGGGGGCATACTGGCGGCTCCAGTTCGAGATACGATGAAGCGGGGCGTGGAGGGAACGCAAAGTATTTCCCATACTGTTGAGCGAGAAGCGCTCTGGCATGCCTTAACACCGCAGTTTTTCCCATTAGTATTACTACGTGACTGTTTAGATAAAGCATTGAAAGAAAATGCAGTAATCACGGATGAGGCTTCCGCACTTGAGCATTGCGGTTATCAACCGATATTAGTATCGGGACGAGCTGATAACCTTAAGGTGACGCGGCCAGAGGACTTGGCGCTGGCGGAATTTTATCTTTCAAGAATGAAATCATAAGGAAAAAAAATGAGAATCGGACACGGTTTTGATGTGCATAAGTTTGGCGGAGAAGGCCCTATCGTTATTGGTGGCGTTCGCATTCCTTACGAACAAGGTCTTATCGCACATTCGGATGGTGATGTGGTCTTACACGCGCTGACAGACGCCATTTTAGGTGCTGCAGCACTTGGGGATATCGGAAAATTATTCCCAGATACTGACCCTGCTTATAAAGGCGCGGATAGCCGAGTATTACTCAGAGAAGCCTTTTGCCAAGTACGTAAAAAAGGGTATTTAATTGGCAATATCGACGTCACTATCATGGCGCAAGCACCAAAAATGTTGCCGCATATCCCACAAATGCGCGTGAATATCGCCGAAGATCTCGAATGCCACATGGACGACGTCAATGTGAAAGCAACCACCACAGAACAATTGGGTTTTGTGGGGCGAAAAGAAGGGATTGCTTGCGCCGCTGTGGTTTTACTTATCAAAGATAATAGTAATGAAAGTTATGAATGTTCAGTACCTGCATGGTAAACCCCTCTCTTCAGGGACATTAAAAAGTATTCCTGAGGATTTCGTGGTGAAAGAAGATTTGGGTTTTGAGCTTGATGGTGAAGGCGAACACGTTATGGTTCGCGTCGAAAAAACAGGCTGCAATACATTATTTGTTGCGGAACAACTGGCAAAGTTTGCTAAAATTTCAGCAAGAGCAGTCAGTTATGCGGGACTAAAAGACAGGCATGCGGTGACGGAGCAGTGGTTCTGTCTGCAAATGCCGGGTAAAGACACGCCCGATTTTTCGGCTTGGCAGCTTGAAGGGTGCCGTGTGTTAGCGGTCACTCGCCAGAAACGTAAATTACGCATTGGTTCCTTAAAAGGGAATCAATTCGAAGTGACATTGCGGGATATTACGGACGCCGATGATGTAGAACAACGCCTACAAAAAGTGGCTGATTTAGGTGTTCCGAACTATTTTGGCGAACAACGTTTTGGTCGAGATGGGCAAAACTTGGTTCAAGCTCGCCGCTGGGCAAATCAAGAAATTACAGTACGTGAACGAAATAAACGCAGTTTTTATCTCTCTGCCGCGCGAAGTGCTATGTTTAATGATATCGCCAGTGCGAGAATTGCGAATAATACGGCGCAGCACGCGATGTTGGGAGATGCCTTGCAACTCACAGGGAGAGGAAGTTGGTTTGTGGCGACGGCAGAAGAGTTAGACTCTCTGCAAGCGCGTTTACAATCTGCTGAGTTAAGTGTGACAGCGCCGCTTCCTGGGGATGGCGATTTAGGCACTCAAAATGATGCCTTAGCTTTCGAGACTCACTGTTTACAAGATTATCAGCCATTTATGGCACTAATGAAAAGTGAGCGAGTTTCTCCAGCGAGACGAGCTGTACTGGTTAAGCCGCAAAATCTGCAATGGCAGTGGCTAGACTCGTCAACCGTAAAGCTGTGCTTTTTCCTGAATTCAGGCAGCTTTGCCACGAGTGTTGTACGCGAAATTATTAATCAGGATTGTATTGATGCTGAACATATTATTGAGTAACGATGATGGCGTATCGGCGCCGGGGATTCAAACTCTGGCAGCGGCATTGCGCCAACATTATCATGTGCAGGTGATTGCACCCGATCGCAACCGTAGTGGTGCTTCAAATGCATTAACCTTGGATAGACCATTAAAAATCCAAACATTAAGTAATGGTGATCTCGCTGTACAAGAAGGCACTCCAACGGATTGTGTGTATATCGGGGTGAATAAAGTTGTGCGTCCTCGCCCTGATATTGTGGTGTCTGGAATCAACTGTGGCCCAAATCTCGGGGACGATGTGATTTATTCTGGTACCGTTGCGGCGGCAACAGAAGGACGTCACTTAGGTTTACCGTCTATTGCGGTTTCATTGGATGGCGATGTGCATTATGAAACGGCGGCCAAGGTAACGTGCGATATCCTCACTATGCTGCAAAAAAATCCATTGCGTGCGGGCAATATCTTGAATATCAATGTGCCAGATATTCCTTATGAGGAGCTAAAAGGAATTAAAGTTACCCGCTGTGGCAGCCGTCATGCGGCATCTGAGGTTTATAATCTAGAAGATCCTCGCGGTAATATGCTGTATTGGTTAGGGCCGGTTGGGGAAATTCGTGATGCAGGCCCGGGTACGGATTTTGAAGCGGTACAAAATGGCTATGTTTCGATAACGCCGTTACAAGTGGATTTAACGTCTTATAAAACTCAGGCTGTATTAGAAGAGTGGCTAGATAAGTCAGGAGTGAAGGCAAAATGAAAATTGGGCTCATGAAAGAACTGCTGGCACAGTTGCGCCAACAGGGAATTCACGATGAGCGCCTATTAGACGCGCTCGCGCTAGTTCCTCGCGAACGGTTTGTTGACGAAGCGCTCTCTCATAAAGCCTACGATAATATCCCATTACCAATTGGTCATGGACAGACCATTTCACAGCCGTATATTGTTGCAAAAATGACTGCATTATTGGCGGTCAAACCGACGGATCATGTGCTGGAGATTGGCACGGGATCTGGGTATCAAACGGCGGTTTTGGCTCATCTTTGCGAGCATGTGTATTCAGTCGAAAGAGTTAAAAGCTTGCAGTGGACGGCAAAACGTCGCTTTAAGTTGTTAGATTTACATAATATTTCTACTCGCCACGGTGATGGCTGGGAAGGCTGGCAATCGAAAGGCCCTTTTGATGGGATCATTGTTACCGCCGCACCTAGCGAAATTCCGTCATTGTTACTTAAGCAGTTAAAAGACGGTGGGCGCCTCGTGCTCCCTGTCGGTGACAAAGATCAGGCTCTGAAATTAATTACCCGTCGCGGTAATGACTATCACACTAATGTGATTGAAAAAGTGCGTTTTGTCCCTCTTGTTGCTGGCGATTTGAGCTAATAACCCTTTAAGTTATTTTGAATTAATGGGTTATTTCGCTCAAACTGTTAAGTGATAATCTCAATTTGTTATACTTTTGATACATTTAACTTGTCCATTATTTTATATTTCTGCTTTAATAAGCGAAATATTTTAAGATACTAATATTCAATAAGCATTAATTGCATTCTAACCCTTTAGTATCAGGTCAGATTTTTCTTCACGGGAGAAGAAATATGAAAATTGTTAGCCCAATAAACAGAATTCGATGGGCGGTTATCTTTTCATTTAGCGGTGCTTTATTAGCAGGATGCTCAACGCCTTATCATCCCGCAGCACCGATTTCGAGTGTGAATGATGGAGGTTCATCTAGCCAACAATCCGCACCAAGAACGGTGCCGAATCCTCCGTCCAATACTGGAATGAGCACGGCGATGCCTTCGGACAGACCTAATTTGTCGTCTAATAGTTCGATGGGAAATAATACCTCTAGACCTGTTTCAACCAGCAGCGATGGACGTATTGTTTATAACCGAGACTATGGCCGCATTTCTAAAGGAAGTTATAACGGAAATACCTACACCGTTCAGCGCGGTGATACTCTGTTCTATATCGCCTATATAACGGGTAATGATTTCCGTGAGTTAGCATCGAAAAATAACATTTCTGAACCATACAGCCTGAATGTAGGTCAGGTGATAAATATTGGTAATACAAATGTGAGCTCGATCACACAAACTGCGTCAAATAGTCAACAGCGCCCGGTTGATATTCAACCAACTAATGGGTATCCTGAAAATAGTAGCGGGCAGAATTCAGGTAAGATGTTGCCGAATAACAAGAAACCAGCCTCAACGGTTTCAACGACAACAGCGAGCCCAACCACTACGACTGCAACAGCAACAACAGGAAGTAGCACCAATAATTCGTCAATTAAATGGCGTTGGCCAGCTGATGGGAAGATGATTGAAGGCTTCTCTGATGCGCAAGGTGGAAACAAAGGTGTTGATATTGCTGGTTCTCGCGGTCAATCTGTTATTGCAGCTGCTCCTGGTAAAGTCGTATATGCTGGCAATGCACTGCGCGGATATGGAAATCTCATAATAATAAAACATAATGATGACTACTTAAGTGCCTACGCACATAACGATACGTTACTTGTGCGTGACCAACAGGATGTTGCTGAAGGTCAAAAAATAGCCACTATGGGTAGCACCGGAACAAGTTCTGTTCGTTTGCATTTTGAAATTCGTTATAAGGGAAAATCAGTAAACCCGTTGCGTTATTTACCGCAGCGATAAACTGGGCGGAGTGACACATTCCGTCCTCATTATCTTGGGTCGGAGTCACTGATGAGCCAAAGTTCGCTGAAAGTTAACGAGTTGTATAATGATCTCGATGAAAATGCGATGGATGAAGCATTTGATGAGAGTCAATTCAAAGAAGAGGATCTAGTTTCAGAACTGGATGAAGAAACGGAATTACTCCAAAGCGTGAGTCAACGCGTTTTGGACGCAACCCAAATTTATCTCAGTGAAATTGGATTCTCTCCACTCCTCACCGCAGAGGAAGAAGTTTTCTATGCTCGCAGAGCCCTTCGGGGAGATGTAGCATCGCGTCAGCGCATGATAGAAAGCAACCTTCGCTTAGTGGTAAAAATATCTCGCCGTTATAACAACCGAGGTCTTGCCTTACTCGATTTGATCGAAGAAGGAAATCTCGGGTTGATTCGTGCAGTTGAAAAGTTTGATCCCGAAAAAGGCTTCCGTTTTTCAACGTATGCGACTTGGTGGATCCGTCAAACGATTGAACGCGCTATCATGAATCAAACCCGAACAATCCGCCTACCGATTCATATCGTCAAAGAACTCAATATTTACCTTCGTACCGCCCGTGAACTTGCTCAAAAGCTCGATCACGAGCCAAGTCCTGAAGAGATAGCTGAGCAATTAGATAAACCTGTTGAAGATGTCAGCCGAATGCTACGTTTAAATGAGCGTATTACATCGGTTGATACGCCTATCGCAGGCGATTCTGAGAAGTCACTGCTGGAAGTATTATCGGATGATAATGATTCAGGACCTGAAAACACTATCCAAGATAACAACTTAAAAGAAAATATCGTTAAGTGGTTATATGAACTCAATCCGAAGCAACGTGAAGTTTTAGCGCGCCGTTTTGGTTTGTTGGGATATGAAGCGGAAACTCTGGAAGAGGTTGGGCGCGAAATTGGGCTCACTCGTGAAAGAGTTCGTCAAATTCAGGTAGAAGGTTTAAGGCGTTTAAAAGATATTTTACAAGGTGAAGATTTAACGCTGGAAGCGTTATTCAATATGTAATCTGCCGTGTTAAAACACATGAAGCCCCTGTTGTCGTTGATAACAGGGGCTTTTCTTTTTAGTTGCTGTGGAATTAATTAATCGGTACGCCGCTGTGGAACTTAAAGTCCTCGTCAGGCATTAAAATCAACTTAGCCTCAACTTCCCCATAAAAACGCACACGCTCAGTGATATCTGTTTTACTAATCAACTGAGCAAGTTGCAGATAATCCTGATAATGGCGCGCCTCTGAACGCAGTAATGAGGTATAAAAATTGGCAAGTTGCTCATCCAAGTGTGGCGCCAATTTAGCAAACCGCTCGCAAGAGCGCGCTTCAATATAAGCCCCAATAATGAGCTTATCTACCAAAGTTTTCGGATCATGAGGGTCTAAATGACTGAATAACCCTTTCGCGTAGCGACCTGCGGTGATCCCATCATACGCAATGTCCCGCTGATGCATAATCTCTAGCACTTGGTAAAAATGGTGCAATTCTTCTTTGATTAACAACACCATTTTATCAATCAAATCTTGGCTATATGGAGACTGTTTTTTCGCTAGGATCTGTTTTGATATTTGGTTCTTATTTTTCAATGTGTGAACATCACCAATGCGATCATACGCAAAGGCTTCATAGGGTTGGAACCACTCTAATAAAATCGCCGCACTTTCTTTATCTACTGCATATTTGCGAATTAAAAACATGGCACTTTGCGCGGCTTTTAATTCACACAGCAGATGATCCTTCAAAATCGTTGGTAAATTCTCTGACTGACTGGCTTTGTGGATCCACGCATCGGGCGTTTCACACTGCAAAAATTGTTTAATTGGCGCTAGTAATTCAGCGTACTCATCCATGCTACTTATCCATTTCCTTTAAACGATATAACCAATCAAGGGCTTGGCGCGGAGTTAGTTTGTCAGGGTCGATTTCCTCTAAAGCGGCTAATACTGGGGATGGTTCTTCTTCCACAGTCCCTAAGAAGCTCAGCTGAGCGCTATCCACATGACTCGCATTGGCATTATTGGAGATAACTTCCAGCTCTTTGAGTTTTTGCTTCGCGCGTTTGATCACTTCTTTTGGAACTCCAGCTAGTGAAGCCACGGCTAAACCGTAACTCTTGCTTGCTGCGCCATCTTGCACATTATGCATAAAGGCGATGGTATCACCGTGTTCAATCGCATCGAGGTGAATATTGACCGCACCTTCCAGCTTTTCCGGTAAGGTGGTTAATTCAAAATAGTGAGTTGCAAATAAGGTCATCGCTTTGATGCGATTAACTAAGTTTTCAGCACATGCCCACGCTAAAGAAAGTCCATCATAGGTAGATGTACCGCGACCAATTTCATCCATCAACACTAAGCTGTGTTCAGTGGCATTATGCAGAATATTCGCAGTTTCAGTCATCTCTACCATGAAGGTTGATCGTCCTGAAGCGAGATCATCGGATGCACCGACGCGCGTAAAAATACGATCAATAGGCCCAATGACGGCTTTACTGGCTGGCACAAAACTCCCGATATAAGCCAGTAAGGTGATCAGGGCAGTTTGGCGCATATAGGTACTTTTACCGCCCATATTGGGGCCTGTAATGATCAGCAAGCGGCGTTGTGGAGAAAGAGACAGCGGGTTAGAAATAAAAGGCTCACTAAGCACTTGCTCGACAACAGGGTGACGACCTTCAGTAATTTGAATACCGGGCTTGTCTGTTAATTGAGGACAGGCATAACCGAGGGTGTCTGCACGCTCTGCGAGAGTGGAAAGGACATCCAACTCAGCCAGCGCTTCGGCACTGGTTTGTAACGCGGCTAAATGTGGTAGCAGCATATCGAACAGTTCATCATACAAGGCTTTTTCGATAGCGAGCGCTTTGCCTTTTGATGTCAGTACTTTATCTTCATACTCTTTCAATTCAGGGATAATGTAGCGCTCCGCATTTTTCAGCGTTTGGCGACGAACATAATGAATTGGCGTGAGGTGGCTTTGTCCACGACTCACTTGAATGTAGTAACCATGTACCGCGTTATAGCCTACTTTTAGGGTATCGATACCCAGTTTTTCACGCTCACGAATTTCTAAGCGATCGAGGTAATCTGTTGCACCGTCTGCCAGCGCTCGCCATTCATCGAGTTCGCTGTTGTAACCTGGGGCAATGACGCCACCATCACGAACTAAAACTGGAGGAGCATCAACAATCGCTTTTTCGAGCAAGCTTTGCAGCTCATCGAATTGACCAATGCGTTGCGTTAGTGCAGCCAGGTAGCCGCAATCTGATTGCGCTAGAATTTGGTGAATATCATGATATTGCTGGAATGCATGGCGCATACGCGTTAAGTCGCGAGGGCGCGCTGAGCGTAATGCGAGACGAGCGAGTACACGTTCTAAATCACCAATCTGGCGAAGGAACGGTTGTAGCTCAAAGCCGTATTGTTGCAGTGCACCAATGGCTTGCTGGCGGTTGTTCAACACGGTGAGGTTACGCAATGGGGTATGAAGCCAGCGTTTTAGCATACGGCTTCCCATTGGGGTGACACACTTGTCCAAAATCGCGGCAAGGGTGTTTTCGGTGCCCCCAGCAAGGTTTTGGGTTAGCTCTAAATTTCGGCGAGTTGCAGCATCTAAAATTACATTATCTTGTTGTTTTTCCATGATAATGCTACGGATGTGCGGTAATGCAGTTCGCTGAGTATCTTTTACATATTGCAGCAAACAACCTGCCGCGCGTAAGGCTTTGTGGGCATTTTCAACGCCAAACCCGATTAAATCTTTGGTGCCAAATTGCAGGTTTAATTGCTGTTTTGCCGTGTCTAATTCATATTCCCATAATGGGCGGCGGCGTAAGCCTTTATTCAGTTCAATCAATGACATGCTCGCGAAATCTTCAGGATAAAGTAATTCCGCTGGGCGGGTACGCTGAAGCTCGGCTTTTAATGACTCTTCATCATCAATTTCACTGATGATAAAGCGACCGGATGTGATATCTAAGGTCGCAAAACCATAGCCTTGAGATTCTTGCCATACCGCTGCCAGTAAGTTGTCTTGGCGTTCATTGAGTAAGGCTTCATCGGTGATGGTACCCGGTGTTACGATACGTACCACTTGGCGCTCAACAGGGCCTTTACTGGTGGCAGGATCTCCAATTTGCTCGCAAATGGCGACAGATTCTCCCATCTGTACCAATCGGGCTAAATAGTTTTCGGCTGCATGGTGAGGAACGCCCGCCATCGGGATAGGTTGACCGGCAGATTGACCACGCTTGGTGAGAGAAATATCCAGTAACTGAGAGGCTTTTTTAGCATCATCAAAGAACAGTTCGTAAAAATCCCCCATACGATAAAACAGCAAAATATCGGGATGTTGAGCTTTGAGTTTTAAGTACTGCTGCATCATCGGCGTATGGGATTCGAAACTTTGATTTTCTGTCATGTTTTTAACTTGTTGAATATTTGATGTATTTATGGGCTTTTGACTTTCGGCGTAAACGCTATTTTATCTTGTTGTTAGGGTGAATTCGCGGAAAGCTGAAAGGGCGTTTGCGACCCTCATAGTAGCCCAGTTAAGGGAAAACTTGTACTGCTAATAACGGGGAATTTACCTCGCAATGTTATTACGTGATGAGTTGAGTTACATGAGTGGGAACAGTTACGCCAATTAGGTTGATGCCCGGTCACGGAGCTAAAAGAATAAAAGTAATATAAAAAGCAGGGTATTCTGGCGTAAACTCTGAATGCAGGCTTAATACGGTTTTATCCCGAGCCGTTAGCTGCAACTTGAAAGCTCTAGGGTATATGGTATCGTACGCGTCAGAAATACCTTTAAGAGAGCCCGTCACGGTGGAAAAAAAGAAAACCTTCCCGCAGCAGAAAAGCGGCTTGCACCCGCGTAACCGTCATCGCTCGCGCTATGATTTCCCGGCCCTGATCGCCAGTTGCCCTGCACTGGAGCCGTTCGTCAAACCGAACGCCTGGGGCGACATCTCGGTAGATTTTGCGGATCCTACGGCGGTTAAAATGCTCAACCGTGCGTTGCTGCAACATTTTTATGGCATCGAACACTGGGACATTCCCGCCGGTTATCTATGCCCACCGATCCCCGGTCGTGCCGACTATTTACACCATCTTGCTGACTTGCTGGCGACCAGCAACGGCGGTGAGATCCCTCGTGGTAAAGGCGTGGCTATCCTTGATGTGGGCGTTGGTGCCAACTGTATTTATCCGATCATTGGTCTGCGTGAATACGGCTGGCGTTTTACCGGTTCGGAGGTTGAACCAGTATCACTGAATGCGGCCAAAATGATCGTGGAGATGAATCCGACGCTGAGAAACGGCGTGCGTCTGCGTTTGCAAAAACAACCTGAATCTATTTTGAACGGCATCATCGGCGTGGCGGAGAAATTTGATGCCACACTGTGTAATCCACCGTTCCATAGCTCTGAACAGGAAGCACAAGCCAGCACCCGCCGCAAACTGCACAAGTTGGGTAAAGGTGAGGTAGCCGACACGCCGGTACAGAACTTTGGTGGCAAAAATAAAGAGCTATGGTGTGAAGGCGGTGAAGAAGCCTTTGTACGTAAAATGGTAGAGGAGAGCGTTAGTCTAGCGCAAAACTGCCTGTGGTTTACCTCGTTGATTTCTAAAAGCACGACACTGCCTTCGATTTATCATGCATTGAAGCTGGTGGGTGCGGCCGAAGTCCGTACCATTGAAATGGCGCAGGGGCAAAAAATCAGTCGCTTCGTGGCCTGGACTTTCCACGACGCACAACAGCAGGCCGCCTGGGCAGCAGAACGCTGGCGTTAATTTCTCTGGTGTCGGTTATTTAACTGGCACCGATAAAATTTCGCATTTCTTTTTCAATTTCTGCATGTTGCGTTATTCTCAACATATCTTCCTAAAACAAGCTTGTCTAACTTAAAAGTGTCTATCAAGTCGATGGCTATTCAGTTGTAACTCATTATAATTGTTCATAATGATGAAGGTATATTCAACATTTTCAGCGCTAACTTGATCCATGCCGTAGCCCGACGACTTGGATGGGATTCTTTCAACGTTGCTAGAGCCAGCTCATAAGCTAGAACAGGCTCCGTCACTGGAATAATGGAAAGCCCCTCAATATGATTCTTTTTCCACATACTTTCAGGGAGTAAGGTGATACCAACTCCTGCGCGCACCATCGCCATCACAAGATCTAAATGCCCACTGCGTCCTGCAATAATTGGTTTTTTGCCATAGATCCCGCACGCACTAACAACTAGCTCATTAATTCGAAAGCTATCTTGAAAAAAGATAAATGGCTCATTCAGAAGTTCTGCAAACTTAACGCTATTTTGAATGGCTAATGGGTGTTTTTCATTCACGAGTAGCATCAATCGGTCAGTAGCAAATCGATATAAATTAAATCGTTGTTCGTCAAATGGAGACATTACCGCTGCCGTTTCTACATCTCCTTTGAGCATGGCATTCATCATATGGTTTGAACTTAATTCAATGATCTGCAATTCGACTTGTGGATATTTCTGACTAAATGCCATGATGATATCGGCAAAATAGGTTGAAGCGATGACAGGGGGTAAACCGACCTTTAAGACCCCTATGAGTGGGCCTGATTTATCTTTTAATGCGTTATTAAGACTGTCGAATTGCGCCAAAATTTGCTGAGCATGGCGGAATAAAATCTCACCATCATCGGTAAGTTTCACGCCGTCGGTTTCGCGGAGCAGTAGGGTTACTTCAAGCTCTTGTTCTAATTTTTGAATGCTGCGGCTGATTGCTGGCTGGGTGACGTATAATTTATCCGCTGCTCGGCTAAAGTTATTTTGTTGTACTACTTCGACAAAATAGCGTAATCCTCGAATGTCCATCGTGACCTCTATGACATTTTGTTATAGCGATAATGATTATAAATAATTTCCGTTAATGCAATATTAGGACTAGTAATAATACAAAGCTGAATAATCAGCATAAATTATTATTAGGAATTACATTATGAAAACGGTTATCGAATATGTTCTGGAACGCTTGCAAGCACTGGGTATCAACGAAGTTTTTGGGGTCGCAGGGGATTACGCTTTTCCGATTGAAGATGCCGTTTGTGAAAGTGACTCATTGCGTTGGATTGGTAATTGTAATGAGTTAAATGCCGCTTATGCCGCGGATGGTTACGCAAGAATCAAAGGTGTTGCCGCACTTTCGACAACATTTGGCGTGGGGGAACTCAGTGCGTTGAATGGTCTTGCGGGGTCTTATGCTGAGCATTTACCTGTCTTCCATCTGGTGGGCATGCCAGCGAGTGGTGTTCAGAAAAACCATCGTCTTGTTCACCACACTTTAGGCAATGGTGATTTTGATGTGTTTTATCAAATGAGTCAGCATTTGAGCTGTGCTTATGCGATATTAACCCCTGAAAATTGCATTGATGAAACCGAGCGATTAATTGCAGCAGCCCTAAAAGAACGTCGCCCTGTCTATATGGGGTTCCCATCTGATTACGCGGTGATGCCTGTCATTGCTAATGGGAAACATAAAAAAGCTGAGTCACAGAAAAGTGATGCGCAGTCACTCAATGCCGCAGTGAATGCCATTTTAGAGAAGCTCAATGCTAGCCAAAAAGCCTGTATTATTCCGGGGATTTTGACTGCGCGGTTAGGCTATTCGGATGATGTGCAGGCAATTATTGATAAGACAGGCCTGCCGTATGCCACGATGTTTATGGACAAAAGTATTGTGAGTGAATCTAACCCGACGTATATGGGAATTTATAATGGCAAACTAATGAATGTCCAAGTGGGCGAATTTGTTGAAAGTTGCGACTGCATTTTAGGCATTGGCGCGGTATTAACGGATTTTAACTCAGGCAGTTTTACGGCATCTATCTCCCCTGAGCAACGTATTAATATTTTAGCAGATCAGGTGAAAGTGGGTTCAGCGGTTTACCCAAATGTGATGATGAAAGAGGTATTAGATAAACTGCAAACATTAGTGCCTTCGTTAAAGCATCAAGGTATTGCGGCTCAAGGATTGGGTGAGCCTCGACAAGGTGATAACGGTCAAATTACCGCACAATATCTGTATCCGCGCTTAGAGAAAATGTTCAAGGACGACGATATCGTGATTGCTGAAACAGGGACAGCATCAATGGGCTTGGGTTTTGCTTTACTGCCTAAAGATGCTCAGTTTCATAACCAAACATTATGGGGATCAATTGGTTGGGCAACGCCAGCAGCATTTGGCGCAGCAATTGCAGCACCTAATAAGCGGGTGATCTTAGTGACCGGTGAAGGCTCCCATCAATTAACCGCGCAAGAAATTAGTCAGTTTGCACGTTTTGGATTAAAACCGATTATTTTTGTGCTCAATAATGATGGTTATTTAATTGAACGATTATTATGTAAAGAGCCAGAAGCTTACTACAACGACTTACCGCAGTGGAATTATGCACAATTACCTGCAGCATTAGGTTGCACTGATTGGTATTGCCAAAAAGTCACCACTTGCGATGAATTAGACGCTGCTATTAAACACGCTGAAGTGACGGATTCAGCCGTCTATATTGAGATGGTTATGGATAGATATGCAGCTTCAGATCTGGCCAAAAAATTAGGTAAGTCTGTGGCATCGTTATATTCGTTTTAACATCAGGCTGAGCCATATTTTTAGTGCTGATTTAAAACGTTAGAAATAGCATAAATAAAAGCAATTTATGCTAATTTTCGCACGATATTAAATTTGATATTCATCGCTACATTCTTTATTTTAATAGGTAAATATAATCTTATATTATCAGGTAAATAATATTCTTTTAACGATGCTCATAATTTAATTTTCTAAAAAAGAATGTATTTAAATGATGGCGTTATTTTAATAAGAGGTGATTTTGATGAATAAATTAAAAATAGCATTGGTTTCTTTGATGTTTTTAAGTCCATTTGCGATGAGTGCAACTGAGATTAATTATGTTCAGTCCATGGAAATGAAATTAGTTGGTAACATTAATATCGTAATGAATGCAGCGACAACAACGGATTATGTGAATGCAGTTTCACAAAAAGCGGATGAAGCGGGCGCAAAATACTTTATTATTACCTCAGTGAACTCTGAAGGTGAAGGTAACGATATTTCAATCAATGCTAGCTTATACAATAAATAGTCTATATTTATATTTTATGCGTCGTGATCCCCTGCACTTAAGTTGTCGTTAAGTGCAGTTTTTTTATACGCCATTCATTTTAGCCGCAAAGCTCCCACCTTATTGAATTACCAAGAATACAAACAAAAATTTAATTTTATCTGTGTTAAGATTTTAGCTAAAGATATCCATTATCAGTTGTTCAGGAAGGGATCTCAGTCTTATGTCTGAAGTATTAACTCAGTGGTTAATGGAATATGGCTATTGGGCTGTATTTCTTGGCGCGATGCTTGAAGGGGAAACGGCAGCTTTTCTATCGGGAGTGGCCGCACATAATCAATTACTCTCTTATCCTTTGACGATGTTATTTGCTGCGCTTGGTGGTGTCGTCAGTGACAATGTGCTTTTTTTTGTCGGGCGTTATGCGGGAGCGCGGGTATTGCCTAGATTTCAAAAACATCAAAGTAAGATTGTACGGGTTCAGCAGTTAATACAACGCCATGAAAATTGGATTATTATTGGGATCCGTTTTGCATATGGAATGAGAACGGTTGGACCGATTATTATTGGTGCTAGTAAGGTAAATCCGCTCAGATTTTTTGTATTAAATATCCTTGGCGGCGCGATTTGGGGATGTTTGATTGTTTCTATCGGATACTTTATCAGCTCACTTGTCTTAGCGCTCCCATTTCACCCACATTTCTCTTGGCTAGCTATCATTGTTTTGGTAATTGTTGGTGTTTGGTGGATCCGCCGGAGGCGACGCTGAGGCTCTTGTTGTTGATGATTGTGAGCCACCGTGGCCTAGGGTGGCTAAGCGTCATTATTTAAGATGTTTTGGTGTTTCTGCCCTGATTATCTTTCCCATTGCTTGCAGCAAATCTGAGGCTTCATATCTGTCGGTTACGATTTCAATATAGGCGGCAGTATCTATTCTTTCGAGTGTATTGAGAACTCGATCGAGTTCATCGCAAGTGGTGATTTTCTGACAATACCAATTTTTGCATCCAAGGGTTGCGGGAAGCTGAGCATAGTTCCAAGGGTGGACATCGTTGTAATAGGTCTCGGGTTCATGGCAGAAAAGGCGTTCAATTAAATAGCCATCATTATTGAGCACAAAAATAAGTGGTTTCAGCCCCCAGCGAGCAAATAAGCTAATTTCTTGCGCGGTTAATTGATGGGAGCCTTCGCCGGTAGCAAGGATCACGCGGCGATGAGGCGCTGCAAGTGCTGCACCTAGTGCCGCAGGGGTTGCCCAGCCAATCGAACCCCATAGGGATTGAGTTTGAAAAGACACTTCTTTAGGAAGAAGTGCAAAGCCTAATCCCATGGAAAATGTTCCTGTGTCCGCTATAACGATGTCATTTTGCTTAATAAATTGTTCAAATCGCGGGTATAAATAATCACTGGTTATTTTTCCGTTAGCATTACTGATTGGTTCACCTAGGCCGTGAACTTTTATTGAGTTGCTCGGAATAAATGTCAGAATATCTCTTAGCTCAGCAAGTAGTTCATAAATATAAACATCGGAATATCGAATTGCATCGATAACGACATAATTATCCATTATGTGGATCATATTATTTGTATCAAGATCTGCAGTGAAACACCCTGTGTTTACATCACTCATCATCGCGCCAATATTGAGAATACAATCGCAGCCTTCAATAAACTCAGCAATGGCTGGGTTCATTAAATGTCCACTGTACATGCCTATATATTGTGAGTGGGTTTCATTTAAAACACCTTTATCCATAAACATTGTGGCATAAGGTAAGTGAGTGATTTTAATCAGTACTTCTACTTCTTTGACTAAGTCAAATCGTGATATGAGAGAACCCAGTAAGGCGCATGGGGATTCACTGTGGCTGAGTTTATTGACTATCAAACTGAGGACTTTTTTTAAGGTATCAGGACGACTACTTGGTAATGTGAACGGCTTGATACTCTGTACTACGATGCGTTTCACGGCATGATCAGCAGGTATGCCAATATAAACAGGGCGCCTTTGAGCAAAAGCCTGAGCGATTAAACGGGTCATTTCACTGACACAGTTTTCTGGTGTCAAAATCGCGTGAGCACACGAAAAGGATTGAGCAACTTTATAAAATACCTCGAAATCACCATCACCTAAAGTATGGTGCATAATAGGTTGATTTTTTTGGATATGGCTGGCAGGCATTCCGACTAAATGAAAAATAGGTAATCTTTCTGCATACGCCCCTGCAATGCCATTTAATGCACTGAGTTCTCCAACTGCGAAGGTTGTTGCGAGTGCCGCAAACCCTTTTACGCGAGCGTAACCATCTGCGGCATAGGCCGCATTTAATTCATTGCAGTTTCCTACCCAACGTAAATTTTGGGAGGCACAGACGGCATCATTAATAGGAAAGGCATAATCACCTGCAACACCAAAAATATCATTAATACCGAGTGCTTGTAATCTGGATAAAACATGTTCAATAACAGTTTGGATCATGTGATTTCTCCATATTAGAATCATTCAACAAAATAAAAAATAAATTTATTTTTAATTTTTAGGTGATTATTTTATTTTTGTATACTGATAATAGTAGCTGGAATATCAAATGTGGGAGTGTTTTTTTTATAAGAAATGATAATAAAAAGAATATTGACGCAGTGAAATGTACGAAAAGGATGTAAAAAAAGATAAAAAAGGCATCCAAGAGAATAAATTTAATCTTTTGAATGCCCTAGGTGAAGCGAATATTAGCGTTGTGCTGCGGTCACCATCACTTCAACGAGTACTTGCTCACGTGCCATATTCGCTTCAACAGCGGCGCGAGCAGGGCTAAATTCAGCTGGCATCCAAGTTTCCCAAACGGTATTAAAGTCAGCAAAATCACGCTTCATATCTTTTATCCACACTTGAGCAGATAAAATACGGGTTTTGTCGCTATTACTAGCGGCTAATAATGCATCAATTTTGTTTAATACATCTTGGGTTTGAGCGGTAATATCCCCGGTTAAATCCGTAGGCACTTGTCCAGATAAGTAAACTAATCCAGCATATTCAACGCTGTCTGCTAAGCGTGGTTTTGGGTTATTACGTTTAATGGACATTAATTACCTCGTTAATCCTTCTAGTGAAATAGGGGAGCGTTGCTGGGTAATGAGCTGAGTTAATATCTCTGCGCTACCCGCTGCTAATGTAAAACCTAAACTGCCGTGACCCACATTGAGCCATAAGTTGCTGTGTGTAGTTTTGCCTAACATTGGCGGTCCCTTTGGTGTTGACGGACGTAAACCGCACCATGTTTCTGCTTCATCAATTTTAGGTAAATTCGGGAATGTTTTTTTAATAATGTTTTTTAATGCAGAAATTCTGTTTTCTCGTAATCCAAATTTGTCATAACCAATATCGACCATGGCCGCGATGCGTAATTGATCATTAAGTTTGGCGTAGACAATTTTATTGCCATAGTCGGTCACGCTAAGTTTAGGAACAATATGTGCCATTTGTGGATATTCCACACTGAGGCTGTAGCCTTTTAAACCGAGAATTGGCACATCAATGCCAAGGGGCTTTAATAACTCACGGCTACCATTGCCTGCGCAAATCACCACATCATCCGCTTGAATTGTGCCTTGATTTGTTTCTACACCCGTAATGGTATTGCCATGCTTAATAAAGGATTTGACCGAGTGCTCAAGACACAATGTAAATTGTGGCTGTGTTGATAAATAAGCCAGAATATTTTTGCAGAATAAATAACAATCAGCGGTTTCATCATCGGGCGCGTAAATCGCGCCAACTAGTTGTGATTGGATATTCTTTAATGCAGGCTCTAATTCAACGATTTCATCCGCATTCAGGACTTTTTGAAATTCCTTATCCACGGTTTCACTGGCTTTTTTAAAGCTAGATTGCTCGCGATGGATAATTAATTTTCCTGATTTTTCCCAAGCGAAATCAGCAATATCACCATTCGTACGCCAAGTATTCATGACATTTTGACTGAGTAGTGATAATCGTAATAAATGAGCGCCATTAATTTTATTGGTTGTGCGGTTACAGGCTAAGGTGAATTGGGTCATCCAAGAAAGCTGCTGTAATGTAAAATCGATTCTCAAATTTAATGGGGAATCATTTTTACCCATCCAGCGTAAGCCTTGTAATGGAACGCCTGCATCTGCAAGTGGCGAAACATAGCGATAACTTAATTGTCCACCATTGGCAAAGCTGGTTTCCATGCCAACGTCAGAATCAGATTCAATTAATGTGACGGTTTGACCTGCTTTAATTAAAGCATATGCAGTACTTAATCCAATCACTCCAGCACCGATCACTACCACATGTTTAGTCATAATATTCCGCAACCAATAATAACGTAGGAGTTATCATTTAACGGCGAATAGTCAGACTAAACAATTGAGTTTTCATCACTGGAGTATAACTTTTGGTTAACTACTGCGTTGCGTTTTTTTAGTATTAATGACAAGGTGTTTACATAATTTTGTGCGGCTTTTGTGAGCGGTCTATCCGCGCGATGGAAAACGGATACAGCTAAATGCAAGTTCTCTTTAAGCGGGTAGATCATCGATTCTGGCAAGGTATGTTCCGCAGAAAAAATGTCGGTAATACTGCAACCTAGGCCAGCACGAACGAACTCCGCCGCCATGTGGTAGGTGTGTACGCTGATATTGGATTCTTGGAACTCATGTCTCTGCTGTAGCAGTTGAGAGAGGGAGTCGGAGCCTGGGTGGATCCAGCGGTCTTGATCAATATCCACCAGTGAAACGGGAGATTTTACGGGAGTCTGGCTATCCACATAGACGAGTGGAATATCAGCAACAGGCAATACGGTGATCCCACCTTCAATCGCCAAATTAAATGCAATACCGATATCAAGATCTTGCTGCGTTAATAATTGCAAAATATCCGTGGTGTGATGGGTTCCAATAGTGAGTTTTATATTCGGGTGTTTTTTAATAAATAGCGCGGTGACTTCAGGCACTAGGTTAAGGCCAAGACTAGGTAAACAGCCAATCGCTAATTTCCCTTGTGGGTTTCTGGATAAATTCTGTGCCAAAATTCTGAGTCTATCTAAATTCTGATAAACCTCTTTCGCCTCTTCAAATAATAAATTGGCTTCATCTGTTGGCAGTAATTTCCCTCGGATCCGTTGGAATAAAACGAGCCCCAATTGCTGTTCAGCATGTTTGAGGGCTTTACTCGCCGCTGGCTGGGAAATATGCAGAACTTCTGCTGCGCGAGTGAGTGAACCGCAGGTCATCACTGCATAAAAGATATCAAGGTGCCTTAACTTCATTATTGGTCGTCCATGGTTAGAACTTGGTAATACTTTGCATTTTTTCTTATTCTACAGAAAAAAATGCCATGGATCCGATATCGAGGTCACTTACCAGAAATGAAAAATGCCAGCTCATATACTTTTGGTTATGAGCCGGCATGTGCTATCAAGGATTATGCGATGGCTGCGCCTAATTCAATATATAACTTGATGATGATACTGTTGGTGATATCCACCAAGAACGCACCGACCATCGGTACCACTAAGAAGGCTTTGTGTGATGGGCTGAATGCACGAGTAACGGTCTGCATGTTAGCGATTGCCGTTGGCGTTGCCCCCATCCCGAACCCACAGTGACCCGCACTGATAACGACAGCATCATAGTCACTGCCCATCATCTTGAAGGTGACAAAGCAGGCGAATAACACCATCACAACGGTTTGTACCGCAATAATGATTAATACTGGACCCGCCATGCTAGCTAATTGACCAAACTTCAATGACATTAGCGCAATAGCAAGGAATAACGAGAGCGCCACGCTACCTAAAACGTCAACAGTCGGCTCGAAAACTTCATGTTTAAACACGTGAGTTAAGACGTTACGGATGATGATACCGACAAATAAACACCAAACGAAAGTCGGTAAGTGCATTGGCGTATCTTTTACTAACTCACTGATATAGCTACCCGCAACGATACAGATAATCAGCATTGAAATGGTTTCAATGATGTTATTGGCGTTGATTTTTCTTTTTACCGTTGGTTGTTCAAATGCTTCAAGGATGGTCTCTTTTTCTTGTTCGGTCGCTTTTGGAATGGTCACTTTTTTCAGTAAGTGGCGAGCGACAGGCCCCCCGACTAGTCCACCTAGAACCAGACCCATAGTCGCACACGCCATCGCCAGCTCAACAGCGCCTGTTACGCCATATTTATCGGCAAGGATAGGACCCCAAGCACCGGCGTTACCGTGACCACCTGTTAAGGTGATTGAACCTGCAATCAGACCGATAAATGGACTTTCGTTTAGCATCACTGCCATACCCATGCCGACAGCGTTTTGGATCACAATCAAGATGGTTACAGCAAGTGTTAAAATAACGAGAGGTTTCCCGCCTTTTATTAATCGCGAAAAATCTGAACTTAAACCAATTGATGAGAAGAAGGCGATCATCAATGTGCTTTGTAATGAGGTATCAAACGAGAAAGTATAGCCTGCCGCTTTATCAACAATTAATAAAACGATAGCAACAATAAATCCGCCGACAACAGCATCAGGAATATGGTTTTTCTGTAGAAAAGGGCTGATTTTCACCACAATCATCCCAATAAGCAGCGCTAAGCATGCAAACAATAGCGTATAGCTGGCATCTAGGGTCATTATTTTTACCTCACATTTATTTACCAGAGCATTCACTTTTGCGATTTAACATTAGTGTTAAATTAAATTACTTTGCTTAACTTTTGTTTAACAATGAGTTTTATTGGGGTTGCTATAACTTTTAGTTAAGTAAATCGTATGAAAAAATCACTTTTATTGATTGGTTTAAGTCATTACTAGAGGGTTATTAAATTAATAAAATTACTAAACATTACCTATTGCATTGATTTAATAGGATATTTAAATTTCTCTCATCTACTGAGAAAATTACGTAATTTTGCTGTCTCTTTTCGAGCATCAGCGCTGGCGTTAAGTCGTGGTAATTGTTGGAAATGTGATGGGCGGCATAAAAGCCGCTATATTGTTAATGAATGTTAAGAAATTGCAACGTAACTCACGTTTTAGCCAGTTTTGATGACGATGAATCTGCTTTTTGTGCGACAAATTAAGACTGAAATTAGTATAAAGACCAATATTCTTAAGTACCTTTCATGCTTTATATGGATTAAATCTCAGAGGGCAGTATTTATTCCCATTGTATTGTTATCATCGAAACAAGATGTTTATTTAACTAATTGTATTTAATGATAATTAAAAAATAGAGTGGATTTTATTAATGCCCTAGTGCTCGGATGAGTCAATATTCTTCATTGTAGGGATTGGTTATGATGGGCGTTAATTCAGGTATCTTAATTAGGGTATTTTAAATGAAGAAAACCATTCGCCAAGTGACTTTTGATTTACTACGTCAACTGAACATTACCACTATTTTTGGGAATCCCGGCTCGACGGAAGAAACATTCTTAAAAGATTTTCCGAGCGATTTTCGTTATATCCAAACATTGCATGAAGCTTCTGCCGTTGCAGCCGCAGATGGTTATGCCCAAGGCATGCGCAAAGTGGCGATGGTCAACCTGCATACCTCTGCGGGGCTAAGTAATGGGATGAGTAATATTCTGACCGCTTATATGAACCGTACGCCACTGATTATCACGGCGGGTAACCAAACCCGTGAAATGTTGCTGATGGAGCCTTGGCTAACCAATATTGAGCCTGAAACTCTTCCAAAGCCATGGGTTAAGTGGAGCTATCAGCCTGAGCGTGCGGAAGATGTCCCTGCTGCGTTTATGCGAGCATATGCGATGGCACTTCAACCACCAGCAGGCCCCGTTTTCTTATCAATCCCCCTTGACGATTGGGATAAACCAGCCATTGCCCAAGAGGCGGTTGTTCGTGAAGTTTCCCAGCGCATAGGCTATGACCCTGTTCGTTTACAAGCGTTTGCCGATGCGTTTAATGCCGCCAAAAATCCAGTATTAATTTATGGCTCCGCCATTGCGCGGGGGGAAGGCTGGGACGCGGGCATTGCATTAGCCGAAAAATTGAATGTGCCTGTTTGGGCGGCGCCAGCATCGGAACGTCCGCCATTCCCTGAAACTCATCCGTTGTATGCAGGTGGGTTGCCTTTTGCTATGGGGCCGCTGTCAGACAAGTTGAAAGGACATGATTTGGCGTTGATTATTGGGGCGCCTGTTTTCCGTTATTATCCTTATGTAGCAGGAAGTTATTTACCAGATGGAATGCGTTTACTGCACATTACCGATGATCCTATCGAGGTAGGAAGAGCACCCGTTGGCGACAGCTTACTCAGTGATGCGGTATTGGCCATTGAAGGACTGACATCGTTAGTGAATGCCAGAACGGCCTCGAAAAATAAGGTTGAGAAACAGTCTCATGGTATGGCTACACATCCTGCTGCGCCTGAGGTGAAAGGAAATTCAACGGTATTAAGTGCAGCGCAGCTGTTTAAAGCACTGAGAGACGTTTCCCCGAAAGAGACAATATTAGTGGAGGAGTCGCCATCAAACCTTGGCGAGTTGCACCGTGAATGGCCAATCGATGCACCGGATTCTTTCTATACCTTTGCCAGTGGATCATTAGGTTGGAACTTACCAGCAAGCGTGGGAATTGCCTTAGCGGAAAAAGACAGTGGCCGACACCGCCCTGTGATGTCGATTATTGGCGATGGCTCGATGCAATACTCGATTCAAGGGCTATGGAGCGCTGCACAACATAATTTACCGATTGTGTTTGTGATCCCACGAAATAGCGAATATGCCATTTTAAAATCTTTCGCGGTGTTAGAAGAGACGCCGGGGGTTCCTGGGCTGGATATTCCAAACTTGGATATTGTGGCATTGGGTAAAGGTTATGGTTGCACGGCGTTAAAAGCCACGACGGTGGATGAGGTCAAAGCGGCTTGCCGTGAGGCATTTAAGCGCCAAGGTCCAACGGTGATCGAAGTGCCTATTCAGCCTCAAATTCCACCACTGATTTAATCTGCAGATTTAAATCAGAGACAGATAGAAAAATAGCCTCAAATAGAGGCTATTTTAATAAAGAGGGGAGCAGACTTAGTGCTTCACTAACGTTGAGAAGTAATACACTAATGGTACCGCGAGGATCCACAGGCTGATTGGGATTTCTCGCCACTTGCCTGCCACGGCTTTAATCAAGATATAGAACAGTAACCCGCCTGCAATCCCTGTACCGAAGCTATTCGCGATTAACGTGATCATCACCATCATTAATACTGGCAGGCCGTCGGTAAAGTTAGCTAAATCCACTTTACGTAATCCGCTGAACATATTTAAGCCAATTAAAATCAATGCAGGTGCGGTGGCTTGTGCTGGGATCATTAATGCGATTGGGGTGAACAGTAACATTAGCAGGAACATGAACGCCGCCGCTAATGCGGTCATACCGGTTTTACCGCCTGCTTCTGCGGCTGCTGAAGATTCAATTAATGCGGTTGCTGCTGGGATACCCACCATTGGACCTAACGCTGCTGCGATAGAATCCACAATAAACGGGCGATTGATATTCGGCATGTTGCCTTCTTTATCCAGTAATCCAGCTTCGCCACCAACCGCTAATGTGGTTCCCATGGTGGAGAAAAATTCCGCTGCGAAGAACACGAATAAGAAAGGTAAGAAGGCGATGTTTAAGGCGCCAATTAAATCTACCTGACCTAAGACTGGAGCAATAGAATGCGGCATGCCGATAAAGCTTTCGGGTAACTTTGTGACGCCAAACGGAATGCCCAGTATAGTAGCGAACAAAATGGCCCATAAGATCCCACCAGGAATACGGCGAGCCTGTAATGCGATAGCCACAAAGAAACCTGCGAGAGCCACTAAGGCACCCGGAGAGAGAAAATCCCCCAGCATTAATGCGTTAGTTTTTGGGTTGGCTAATACTAAACCAGCATTACGAAAGCCCAATACTGCCACAAACAGGCCGATAGAGGCCGTTAAGCCCAACTTAATGGATTGTGGAACGGAGCGAGTTACTACTTCACGCAAACCAAATTTGGTTAACAGGAAAAATAAAATTCCAGACCAGCAGGCGATACCTAAACCGATTTGCCAATCAATCCCTTCACTACCTGCAAGGGTGATCCCTACTAACACCGAGCCACCAATACCGGGACCCACAATAAAAGGCAGGTTGGCGTAGAACGCCATTAATAGGCTAGCGAGTACAAATACGATGATAGTGCCTGTGGTCGCTGCGCCTTTATCCATACCGCCTGCGGCTAACAGGCCGGGAATAACCACCAGCAAATAGGCAGCTGCAAGGAACCCTGTGGCTCCGGCGAGGCATTCTGTTCTGATTGAACTACCACGTTCACGCAGCGCAAAACGCCTTTCTAACCAACTCCCTGATGTTGGCTGATGAAGAGAATCGTTAGCCATTAATTGGCGCTCCTATCATTATTTTTTATTGGATGAGTATTTTTACTACAGTTATCGCTTTCGGTACGTTCTAAGACGGCATCAACTATCTGGCGGGTGGTACCGCAAGTCAGTCCTAAATCGGTTAAATGAGGGCCTGCATTACAAGCAAGGCAAGTACCTTCAATGGCTTTGAATACGCGATACGGAGGTTCCCAGTCAGCAATCTGGCTGCTCAATTCTCTGAGTTGACGAAATTGTTCTGCCAGCTCAGGTGCAGGTAATTCCGATAGCATACCTGCAATTGGCATGGCCACATGAGCAAGGATCTTGCCGTCTTGAACTAATGCCATACCGCCACCGCTTTCAATCAGTAGATTGGCAGCCATCGCCATATCGTTGGCATCACGCCCGAGCACGACAAGGTTATGGGAATCATGGGAATAGCTGGTGGCAATGGCGCCTCGTAATTCTCCCCATCCTTTTAGTAAGGCAATTTGTGGTTTGGCATCATGGCGTCCATGGCGATGTTGTACACGGATCAAACTAAATTCATCTGGCAGTTGCACGATACCGTTTTCGACTTGAACATCGACCTCTCCCCACTGAGTAAAGCGGGCCCCGCTAATATGGCGTAAGCGTGCAGTGCCATTTTGCAGGTCAGCTAATTGAAGCTGGCAATCTTGGGGGGAGATTGGCGTCAGGTGCATAGTATCGCATGGCGGTAAAATCGTATTTTCAGTGGTAATTGGCGAAATAAGTTGCCCATTTTCTGCCACTTTTTTGCCGTCGACATAAACTTGCAGAGCTTTTAAGGTATCGAGTGAATCAAGAACTACTAAGTTGGCGCGGCGACCTGCGGCTATCAAACCTAAGTCGTTGCGCTGTAGGCGAATTGCGCCATTGAGTGTCGCAAAGCGCAACACATCAGTCGCTTTCATACCGTGCTCAATTAATAAATTCAGCAGCGCAATCACTCCGCCTTTTTCAATCAATATGTCTGGCGGAACATCGTCTGTGCATACCGCGATTTGTGAGGATAAATGAGGCAGTGTTTGTAATGCCGCCACAATTTCAGGGAGCAGATACGGGTGAGAGCCACGAATTTCCAGTGTTAGCCCAGCACGTAATTTTTCGAGGGCATCTTCCGCTGAAGTAAGCTCATGATCTGAAGTGACGCCAGCAGCGAGATAGGCTTGTAAATCAGCGCCTTTTAACCCGCGGGCATGACCTTCAATGATTTTGCCGGAGTTTAATCCTGCATCGAGGATCTCTTCCATGCGTTCGCTGCCATTTAGCACGCCGAACATATCCATCACTTCTGCCACACCTCGTACTTCTGGCCAGCTCAGCATAGTGGACATCTCTTGTCCTGCGAAGTCTGCACCTGACATTTCTAAACCGGGAGTTGACGGCACAGAAGAGGGGGCAGCAACCATCACATCAAGCGGCAAATTACGGCTAGCATCAATGGCATAGCGTACGCCATCTAATCCCAATACGTTGGCAAGTTCGTGGGGATCCCAAAATACGGCTGTGGTGCCTTGTGTGAGGACAATTTCAGCATAACGAGCAGGAGGAAGGTGAGAGCTTTCTAAATGAACGTGGGTATCAATAAAACCTGGAGAAATAAATTTTCCCGATAAATTATGGGCTTCATGACTATCAGTACGACTTCCCGTTGGATGTACGCTGGCGATCAGTCCTTCAACAATACCGATATCTGCAGGTCGAATTTCCCCAGTGGCCATATCGATAATATTGGCGTTAGTGAGTAAAAGATCAAAAGGCACTTCGCCTTTTGCGGCTTGTACGGCGCGACGTCGAGTTTGATTTGTTAGCTTCATAAAACACCATCTCAAAGATTTATGCCGCTACTTTATGAGCAAGGCAAACGTTTGCCAAGATGATAAAATTTATCGAATCATAAAGAGAGGTTATAATGCGGCGCATCATGATAAGAATGACGATCCGATTTGCGAGGAAATACAATGACTGAGCCATGGCAGCGCCTTCCGGCATTAACATTAAAGCAGTTGCAATATTTTGTGACTCTTGCACATCTGCGTCATTTTACCGAAACCGCAAATCGCTTAGCGGTGAGCCAGCCTGCATTGAGCAGCGCGATACGGCAGATTGAAACCGTGATTGGCGGCAAGTTAATTAACCGCACAGCGGCGTCAGTGACGTTGACAGAGTTAGGCGCCGCAATTTTACCCCATGCGGAGCGTATTTTAAGTGTTTCTCACCGAGGCTTCAGTGATATTCAAAAAATTATCGAGGAGGGGGGCGATGGCACATTGCGTATTGGATTGGTTCCTTCTGTCAGTTCGTTATTATTCCCGATTATTCCTGAGCAATTACAGCAACATTTTCCTAAGCTGAATGTGGAATTTTATGACCAAACCAATGATGCATTAGTAAATAAATTGGTGAATAACGAAATTGATTTTGGAATAGGCGTATTGGATAGCTCCGTTCCTGAAGAGTTAACTTTATATCCTTTACAAGATGACCCATTTGTTGCGGTGATCCACTGTGATGAATTTATTTCAGATAATGCATTTCATCTGCCGTGGAAGCTGTTAAATAACCGTGATATTGCCATGTTTTCGAAAGGAAATATTAATCGACTAGTGAGCGCAACAATTGAAAGTAATCGTTTTAATATTAATCCGCGTTATCAAGTCGATTATATTGAAACCTTATATGGATTAGTCAGGTCGAAATTAGCGATTGGCATTTTACCTCAGTTATACACGGTGCATTTACGGGATCCGGAACTAAAAGTTTTACAGTTACAACAACCCGCATTAATGCGCTCAATATCTTTAATGCGTAATAACCAAACGCTAACGCCAATGATGGAATCCGTTTTTCAGCTATTATTTAGAGCATTACGTCGTACGCCTACTCATCAATCTTAATTTTACAGCGCACTTCTATATCAGATTTTTTATAGTTCATTATGATTGTTTGATTTTCAACAAGTAAGAAGTATTAAGCACTAATCGTAAAACTATTTTTATTGAGATGAATAAGATTACCTCCCTTGACTGTTTATTTTTTGGTCTGTTTTTTTGATGTGTAATATGTTGAGGATATACATGAAAGCTATATTGAAAGTCAGCCTGCTCACGACAGTAATGCTATTGATTACTGCTTGTGGTGATCTTGATCTTATGGGAAATAAAGGAAAGTTTTATTATAGCAATCCGACAGAAAACACGATTTCCTTTAAAGTGGACGGTAAAGATTATCAGGTCGAACCTAGCCAGTATGGCTCAGTATCATTAGCTAGTGGTGAACATACGCTTGAAGATGATGCCGGTCATGTCACCAAATTTATGGTGTTTGAACATAATTCCGGTGGGATCCTAAACCCTAATCAAGGGGTGTATTACACGTTCTCGGAAGTGTATACCGAACAAGGTAAATATAAGGGTTATCAGCCAACGTCGCGAAATGTCACTATTTATGGGCACGAATTAAGCTTACCCATTAAAAGCAGTAATGCCGTGGTGATTGATGGCAATTTATTCCGTTGTACTTACCCAATTGGCAAAGCGTTGCCGGGGGCAGAAAATAAGCAATACAAGCAAGAAGATATTAAATCAAAATGTTTTGATCAATCAGAGTTAATTGAATATTTTGCAAACGAACACGATCAAAATTTAGTGCCTAATTCACCGCAAAATGAAGAGAATAATTCGATTAGTCAGCATTTAAGTTATCAAATTCCTCAAGTGGCTTTCCGTGATCCACAGGTTCAATCGGTGGCAAATGAGATTATCGCGCTAACAGAAACGCTGAAAAATGCGAACAAAGTCGATATTCATCAAGACTTGAATAAGCAATATCATCAATTAACTGTTCAGTTAGTGGAAACGTATACTGAAAGTCCTTCCAGTCATGTGGCTGAGGAATATATAAAATTGGATGGGTTTATTAAAGAAATAAACAAACTCAGAAATTATGGTGTGTGGGTAAGATAAGTCTATTCCATTAAGTTTATCTGAGCGCCTTTATAATTAAGAATTTGCTTATAAATTAAGCAGAGTAATCTTATGTGATATCCCGTTGAAACACGGAAACTAAGAGATAGTTTTGTTAGGATAATATTATAAAGAGGCTCAGTGATGAATTTATTTAAGACTTCATTTTTTACTGCAATATCTGCTGCATTCCTACTCTTTTTTTCCAGCGCCTCTGGCGCTAAATCCATTGTTGAACCCGTTAAAGATACTGAAGTATTAGACTTAGTGTTTATCTTGGATAAAAGCGGTTCTATGTCAGGATTTGAATCTGACACTGTCGGTGGATATAACAGCGTACTGACAGAAAATAGAAATAAAGCGGGTAAAACCTTTATTACCACTGTGTTGTTTAATAATAAAACCAGTTTATTACACAATAGAGAACCCATTGATAAAGTTAAAAACCTCACGCTAGATGACTATTCTGTCGGTGGCAATACCGCTTTATTAGATGCCATTGGCGATACCATGGTGAAAATGCGTGAGAATAGAAAAATCACCAAGAACAATAATGTTTTGTTTGTGATTATTACTGATGGTGAAGAGAACAGTAGCACCAAATATAGTCAGGCTAAGATTAAATCTATGATTAAATCTGCAGAAGTTGAAGATAAGTGGGACTTTATTTTCTTAGGTGCCAATATTGATGCGATTACGGCTGCGGATAATATCGGCATTAAGAGTTCGAATGCCACAGGTTATGTTCAAGATGGCAAGGGTTACGATAAGGCATATAAAGCAGTCAATAAAGCCGTAGAAGCCAAACAGAATGCTGCACCAATATCAGAGGAATGGAAACAGGAAGTTGAGCAAGACGCGAAGGATCGCAAAAAATAAGAAGATAATAAAATCAGTCTGTAAATAAGCGTGCTAGAAGCCCCGAAATAATATTCGGGGCTTTTTTATGGCGCTATTTAGTGGCTTTCAGCGCGGCAAATAACCCTTTAGCAAGTTGGTCTTGCTCGGATTGAATGCCAGGTAAAACGAAATAGTAACCCCCTCCAAACGGTTTAATGTAGCGCTCCAGTGGTTCGCCATTTAACCGTTTTTGAGTATCAATAAAGCCGGTTTTTAAATTCTTTTGATATGAAACGAAAATCAGCCCCATATCCAGAGCGCCGTTATCGGTTAAGCCAAGAGAGTAGCTGTAACTACGGCGACGTAACTTGGCGGTATGGCGAGTTGGATTTCTTGGTTCGGCACGGCGCATATGGGAGTCAAATAAGACGCGGTCACCATGAGGATCTTTGTCGAACGCGGGGTCATCCATTTCGTGCTTCATCCCCATTGGTGCGCCAGTTGCTTTATGGCGACCAAAGTCATTTTCTTGGTCTTCTAGCGGTGTTCTATCCCAAAACTCGAGATTAAAACGAATTAGGCGAACCGCTTGGTAGGTACCGCCGACACACCATGCTGGCTCTTTGCTGTCTTCAGTGACCCAAATCAGCTCATCCATTAATTTGCTGTCGTCGGCTGGCGCATTACCGGTACCATCTTTAAAGCCAAATAAATTAATTGGAGTAGAGCGTTTATCAATATCCCTTGAGGGTAAGAACCCATCGATTTTCCAGAGTGGGAACCAATAAGGTGAAGTGTGGCGGAGAATATCGCGCAGCGCATAAATTACGCTTTCTTGGCTATTGGCACATATTTGCAGCACCACATCACCACCACACCATTTGTCTTCTAAACGGTCGTTCGGGAAGCTGGTCATTTTCACCAATTGGCTCGGCTTAAGCTTTTCTAATCCAAAGCGTGAATCGAATAAGCTATCGCCCAAGGAGACCGTGACACTCAAAGCGTCAGGCTGAATAAGCGTTCCTAAAATCCCAGACTCTGCGGGAGGCATTTTATCATTCTGATTCGGCGTAGATTTTTGTACTTGGGTCAGAAAGGCAATGCGTTGAGTTAATACAGTGAACAGCGTTTGCAGCTTATCAAGGGTCGTCGACGTGATTCGAAAAGCGATAAACGAGGCATTTTTCTGTTCTGGGGTTAACACGCCCGCTTGGTGTGAACCTAAATAATTGATGCTTTTGTCATAAGTCAGCTCGCAATCCGCAATGGATGCTTTAGCACTGAGGGCTGGAGCGGCAAGGATAGCGCCCCCCATGACTAAGGTTTTTAGCGCATGTCGGCGAGATACTTTAGATTGAGAAAACCCCAAAGGTTGTGACTCGCTTTTTAGTTTAGCTTGCATAAATTTATGCCTTAATATTTATAGTAAACATCAACATCTAACTGAGCGCGTAATGTGGCGAGCAGTTCAGCTTGTTGCGTTAACAGGGAATAGAGCGCCATTTTGTCTTGTTGTTTTAGTTGGCTATAAGGCGCGTATTGACCTTTAGCTAATTGATATGACTGCACTATTTTATTAATTTTCTGATCATTTTCTTTTATTTGATCAAGGGTTTTGGATTCAATAAACGGGCTGATAACCTCGATGATGGCTTGAGAACCCTTGGCATTTGCCGCCATATCCGACAGGTCAGAGAGACTATAAATATTCTCTTGCCCCGACAGTTTTGTTTCGAGGATCATCTCCATAAAATCGGCTGAAGCTTGCACCAGTTTCGGAATTTCAATGGTTTCAGTCAGCACGCGCTTTTGTAAATCTTTCCCTTTTAATAACAGCTCATCAGATGCTGGCAGCGCCGCTTTGAGATCTTGCTTTGCAAATAAAAGGTATTCAACCAAGTGAAATCCCACGAAGCGGTAATCTTTTTCTTTATCTAGAAAATAATCTGCACGAGGGTTGATGGTTCGGTCGGTATTACCAAATAATACAATGACCGGACGCACGGTTTCATAGTGCTGGTGGGCTTGTATATAGGCCGCTTTCGCCTGCGCTAATTGACCTTTTTGCACACTTTGATTGAGTTTTTCTAATTGCACTACCATTTCACTTAACTCCGTGTTGACGAAGGATAAGTATTCTTGAATGGCGGGTTGATATTTTTCAGGGGTGGGAATATCCCCCTTAGCAATGATGATGTTGTCCCCTGTTTGCACAGGGGAGCGTAGGGCTTTGCCATAGGCAGTCGATGCCACGAGTGAAGCGACGATTACGCTAATGGCTAAGCGGGTGATTTTACGCATTTTGTAAGTTCCGTTTAGCGGCATGTTTTTTGCTCCAAACAAACAGTGCGAGGATCACAATCCAATAGACAACAAAGGTGATGACACTGAGCCAAATTGGCTGTGAACGGTATGCAAAGAATGATGAGATAAAGTTGCCAACCACACCGGAGTCATCCAGTAATGCGCTGGTATCCCATGCTGGGTAGATTAAAAATTCAGGAATTGGATAGTCAAACTCAATCATTAAGTTTGAAATCTCTTCAACGCCACGGAGCAGTAAGGAGAGGGCGAGGAACAGTAAAATCACACCAGTGACTTTAAAGAAAATTTTCCATGAAATAATTCGGTTAGTTAATAAGAAGGCATACAGAGTCATACCCGCAATAACGATACCCGCGGCAACTTCAAAGATAAATTCGTTAGCATTTTCAGCGGTTAACGACATGATAAAACTGGAAAGGAAAACGACAATTTCGCTGCCTTCACGGGCAATCGCGATGGCGATAATCAAGGTCGCTCCCCACCAACTGTGGTGTTCGGCATTACGATTGATACCTGATTCCAGCTCTTTTTTCATCGAGCCGCCGCTTTTGTTCATCCAATAGACCATTTGAACAATCAAGATACAGGCGAGGATCTCCATGACTATCATGAAAATAGATTGCCCGGTGTCATCAAGGACATTAAATACGCCGTAAATTAATAGAGCCAGTAAGATGGACATAGCGATGCCTAGCCCAACACCGCCCCAGAGGAATTTCATCCCATTACGAGCATCAGGGTGGCGTTTGATCCACGCATAGATGATGCCGATAACTAATAGCGCTTCAAAACTTTCGCGCCAAACTACAAAGAGAACTTGTCCCATGTTGAATCCTACTCTTTAGCGATGATCTCGCCTTTTGGATGTGACAGATGGAAATCGTCGAAAAATGTGTAACTACCTGGTTTTAAAGGTGCAATAACCACCACTGAACTGGCGCCAGGGGCTAATACTTTTTCTTTGCGCAGTTGCAGACTTTCAAACTCTGCGGGTTCAGTGCCTGTATTGGTAATTTTGATACGAATAATGGTTTTCGCAGGCACTTCCAGAACGCGTGGGATTAAATCCCCATTTTTCATTTCTAATTCAACAGTATATTTTTCGGCGCTTAAGGCTGATTGCGGAAGTAATGCGCAAATAAAAACCAGTAAAAAGCTGAGTAATGTTTTCATTGTTGGCTCAAACTTATTGAAAATTAAGAGTTCCTTACTAGCGAAAAAGGGCTCGCGCGGAATATTACCCCCGCGAAAGCCCTCAGCGCATCATTGAAAAATTAGTAACTGCCTTTGCGACCTATGCCGGCATAGTCAAAGTCCCAAGAGACTTCAAACGGTTCGAACCAAGGCGCAACCCCAGTTTCTTTATCAATGTGACGACCGAAAGCAGCTTGTTGATTGTGTGATGGTGGGTAAATTTTATAAGTAACGCGATATTTACCATTACCATCCAGTTTAATATTTTCACCGTAGTGAGGACCATCGCTTGCGACCATCGGCATAAAGGTACCTGATTGAGTCTGTGGCTTATCGCCCAGCTTGGTGACGGTATATTCGACAGTTAAGTAAGGCATCCAATCGCCTTCTGCAAAGCCGTTAGGGTTATCTTCTACGGCGTGGATGTCGGCTTCTAAGTGAACGTCGGCTTTATCCGCTGGCAGGTGAGCCATCTTGTGATGACCTTCTTCGGTGTCCATGGTGATAGGCTGTAAATAAACACCTTGGATTTCCATGCCGTTTTTAATGACTGGGTGACCGAGAGGATACTCTTGAGCAAAGGCGGATAGAGAGAATAAGGCTAAGCCTGAAACGGCTGCCTGATAAGCGAATTTCATTGTGACATCCTTACCTGAATGAAGTTAGAAGCATAATGATAATCATTACTATTAATCAAAAACAAGCAGAATGTTTTAGGCTTATATCCAATCCTTACTATGAATATATTTAAATTTAATATTAATCAAAGTGTTAATGCTTTCTTTTTTAGTGATAAAAAATAAGTATTAGAAAGGTGACTTGCTTCAGACACCGTAGTGGGTTTCACATGCTATAGTCGAAACGTTGATCGGTATTTATTAGGTATAAAATCGAGGTACTGGAGATGCAAAAACGTTATTTGGATTGTTCCGCTTCTGAAATTGTAAAAATGAATAAGAAAAGCTTACTGGAAGCGATTAAAGCTAGCGAAGGGCGATTACTGGTGAGTGAAACTATTGGGACTATTCAGCCGGTCTTGATGAATGTCACCAATGCGGAACTGGCAGCAAGCCAAGGTGCCGACATTTTGCTATTGAATGTTTTTGATGTGAATAATCCTGTGATGCAAGGTTTACCAGAAGGCATTGCACCCGATGACATTATCCGTACCTTAAAGCACTTAACAGGACGTGCGATTGGTGTGAATTTGGAACCTGTTCCTGCAGGGTTTAATAATCCCCATCAAGATAAACAGTGGAAAATTTCTGAAGGACGTTTGGCTACCGTCAAAAATGCCCTGAAATTAAAGCAGATGGGGGCAGATATTATTGTCCTGACCGGGAATCCGGGGAATGGCGTCACCAATCAAGAAATCAACCAAAGCCTTAAAGAACTCAAAGCGGTGGTGGGGGAAGATATCGTTCTTATTACGGGAAAAATGCATGCAGCGGGAGTCCTCAATGCGTCTGCTGAGCAGTTAATTACCGAAGAGGATATTCATTCCTTTATTAAGAGTGGTGCGGATATTATTTTATTGCCAGCACCGGGAACTGTTCCGGGAATATCGTCGGAATTTGTGCAGAAAATGGTGAGTTATTGCCATTCTCAGCGAGTGATGACCATGACGGCGATTGGCACGTCCCAAGAAGGGGCAGACCTGCAAACCATCCGCCAGATTGCTTTAATGTGTAAAATGGCAGGAACAGATTTACATCATATTGGTGACTCGGGTTATAACGGCATTGCCTTGCCAGAGAATATTTTGAATTACAGTATTGTGATACGCGGTGTTAGACACACCTATTCCCGTATCGCCCGCTCAATTAACCGCTAATTTTTGCTGTTTTTCTGAGTGAAATTCCTGCGCTAGAAATGGCGCGGGAATTTCGTTCTAAATGTCATTTCCACCGCCAAAAAAATATACAATTCCCGCTATACTTCAGGTAAAATCCAGCCCATTTTTTAAAACAATATCTATAACATAATAAAGAAGTGAGCTATGTCGCAAAATACGAATTCAGTGCCAAAGATTGGCTTTGTTTCACTTGGCTGCCCAAAAAACCTCGTTGATTCAGAGCGTATCCTAACGGAGCTGCGTACTGATGGTTACCAAGTCGTCCCTAGCTATGACGATGCCGATCTGGTTATCGTGAATACCTGTGGCTTTATTGATAGTGCCGTTCAAGAATCGTTAGAAGCTATCGGCGAAGCGTTGAACGAAAATGGTAAAGTGATTGTGACAGGGTGCCTGGGCGCAAAAGAGAACCAAATCCGTGAAGTTCACCCGAAGGTATTAGAAATTACGGGCCCACATAGTTATGAACAAGTGTTAAATCACGTTCACCACTATGTGCCAAAACCAGAGCATGATCCGTTCTTTAGTTTAGTCCCAGAGCAAGGCGTAAAATTAACGCCAAAACATTATGCTTACTTAAAAATATCGGAAGGCTGTAACCACCGTTGCACTTTTTGCATCATTCCTTCGATGCGTGGTGACTTAGATAGCCGTGCCATTGGCGATGTACTAAATGAAGCCAAGCGTTTAGTGGAATCAGGTGTGAAAGAGTTACTGGTGATTTCTCAAGATACGTCTGCTTATGGTGTGGATGTTAAACACCGTACAGGGTTCTGGGATGGCCAGCCAGTAAAAACCAGCATGGTTGGATTATGTGAACAGTTAGCTTCTATGGGCGTTTGGGTTCGTCTGCATTACGTTTATCCATACCCACATGTTGATGATGTGATCCCATTAATGGCCGAAGGTAAAGTGTTACCTTATTTGGATATTCCATTACAGCACGCTAGCCCGAAAATTTTAAAACTGATGAAACGTCCGGGTGCGGTAGAAAGAACGTTAGAGCGTATTAAACGTTGGCGTGAAATTTGTCCTGAGTTGACATTGCGTTCGACGTTTATTGTTGGTTTCCCTGGTGAGACAGAAGAAGATTTTCAGATGCTATTGGATTTCTTACAAGAAGCTCGATTAGATAGAGTCGGTTGCTTTAAATACAGCCCAGTTGAAGGCGCAAAAGCGAATGAACTGGCTGATCAAGTCCCTGAAGAGGTTAAAGAAGAGCGTTATCATCGCTTTATGCAGCTTCAGCAAGAGATATCCACTCAGCGCTTACAAGAGAAAGTGGGTCGCGAGCTTTTAGTTATTATCGACGAGGTCGATGACGAAGGTGCTGTAGGCCGTAGTATGGCCGATGCGCCAGAAATTGACGGCATGGTGTACCTTAATGGCGAGTTTGATGTGAAAGCAGGGGATATCGTTAAAGTGCTGATTGAGCATGCTGATGAATATGACCTGTGGGGCACCGTTGTTAGCGAATAAAAAAATAGGCTATTATCTGGCTCAAAATTTAGCCTGCGGATCACTTTCGCAGGCTTTTTTCGATATAACCCACCATTTTGGGTTTTTTCTATTTTTCAAATACTTGATCTATATCATCCCGCCAAAATCTATCAAATCATAACTTGATCTAGGATATAAAACTTAACTGATAACTTGACATAATCAGGGAGAATACTTATCGAAGAATAAGGCTGATTATGACTATTGATTTTACAATTCCCAAACTCGCACAGCTTACAGAAAAATCGTCATGCTCCATTAATCCGGAGTTGTTGATACAACTGGCAAGTGAAGCCATCACTAGTGGCTTATCACCTATCCATGATTTCGACATTGAAGGAATGTTGTTGGATAAATACGGTCAAACCTTATGGTCTAAGCGTAAATCAGACAGCGGCGCTATGTTGCCATCTTGGATATTCTCTCAAATGCAGGTCACTTCGTTAGATGACCAGCCGATTAACTCACAAGGATATACTTATTATTTTGCCCCTATTTATGATGAAACGCGGTTGCTAGCCACGTTGGTATTACGTGGGGAGCCAACCAGCAGCAATATATTGTTAGCACTCACTCTTACCCTAGGGCGAGAAATCAGTGAAAAGTTGAAGTGTCACTTTTACTGGCAAAAACTTTCAGAGAAGACTCTCGGACATAATCTGTTCCATGACTTGAACATTCATGAAGTGGAAAAAGCGTTAATTATCGAAGCCGCGCTGGCTTACGGCGGAAAAATTCAGGAGATGCATCAAGCGTTAAATATGGGACGAACGACACTGTGGCGCAAGTTGAAGCAGTATCAGATTGATATTCGTGAATACAAGCTATAGCTCTGTCAATAAAAACAGTTCCGTCAATAAAAACAGTCCTGCCAATAAAAAAAGCTTCTACTGATTTTCAGCAGTAATGCTGAAAACGTTCGAAGCATTCAAATCACACAGCCTTACGGTAATCGCTAAGCCCAACATATCAATGTATATTGATTGTGGGCTCAGCCACGCCTTGCAGCGAAACGAAAGAGAAGAAATGAAAAAGAGCTAAGATTATCAACCTATCTTATCGATAAGTATGTTGATCTCAGTACGCTTTTTTTTAGGAATTGGTTTTAATTTGACGTTATAGGTTTTTATTTCAGTGAATACACACACTCACAGTTAGAGTAAATGGCTATGGGGATATATATAGGTTTATATTTTATTTTAAACTAAATATATTAATCTTATATTTAGCTATAAATGCGATTTTTGTTATTAATAACTAGAGTAACAGTTTCCTTGTATGAAAATGATAGTGCAATTTATTTAATTTTCCACTATTGATTAAAAAATAGTTATTTTAGGGTGGTAAATTAATAAAGCGAAATAGAATGCATAATCGTTATGCTAAGTTTGATAGTGAAAAATAGTTAACCGAATAGTTAAGTGGATAGCTAAGTGGATAGCTAAGTTAAATGATTAAACTAAATCGTTATCTAAATAAAAATCTAAATTTAATTATATTTTTCTGGATGTTCTCGAAGATGAAAAAATGCCTAATGATTTTTTGATAAACCATTAGGCAGGAAGGGGGGCTGGTGAATAAAGATAATTAAGCATTTGCAGAATAAGTATTAATATATTCATACTCTTGGATTAATTGAGGCAGTGATTTTATTCCTAGTTTCGTATAAATATTTGAACGGTGTACTTCTACGGTTCTTGGTGATAATGATAGTTTTTCAGCCGTTTCTCTGCTGGTGTTACCGTCTAAAATCATGTCCATGATTTCACGCTCTCTTGCAGAAAGACGGTCGAATTTATCGGCTAAATAGATATATTTTTTATGATTTTCATTTTGTTTATCAAAGTGTTCATTAGCTCCTTGAATAGCGCTTAGAAACACTCTGTCATCAAATGGAAATGCATAGAAATCAAAGGCTCCAGCCTTGAAACAGTCTCTGCATAGTGCCGCGGAAGGTTCTTCTGCGATGACAATAACAGGGACTACAGCTAAAGATTGAGTAAGATTTTTTAATTTATTAATATGACTTGAGTTATTGCCTACGAATAATAAAACACAATCCGTTGCATTCTCTTCTTTAGGGTAAGTATAAGTACTAATAAATACCTCTTCGTCATTATAGAATTTAAAAATAAAATCAAAAGATTCCATCTTTGATTTCAGTTTATTCTTAAAGACATTATCGTTTTCAACGATTACATGAATGGCGCTATTCATCACCAAACTCCTGTTAAACGGATTTGACATTAAAATTAACGTAGTTTAATAGAATGAGAATAATTTACCGATGAAAATGGCAATATATTTTCAACTATTCTTTTTTATAGATTATTGCTGAACGTAATTGATATAAAAAAAAGTACTAGTCTAATTTTAATATAAAAAAGAAACAAAAGTTAAAGTGTGTGTCAAAACGTAACATCTGTTTAATGTTTTGTAACAAGATAGAGTTTTAAGCTTGTCTTACGATTATTATGTTTTCTAGATAACATGAAAAAATGTTATTTAGCTAAGTAATAATATCGCAAAATGTTAGTCATAAAAAGCACTATTAGCAATTTTATGAAATTTAATTAATCATCTTTCTTGATAATTTTTATCTGTTTTTAAGTTTTGTGATGAAGTCATTAAAATTATCTCAGTAAAATTGCAAAGTACTCTAAAAAAGTGAGTGAATACACGTAATAATTACCTTAAAAAATATTGCACTATTGGTTTGTGTATCATTAATAGAAGTGTTTAGTGTGAATGAATTGGTCGATAACCTTAGTGATAGTTTGCACTTCAACCTACTATCTTTCCGTTATTGGCGTATTATAGAGAAGAAAAATCAACCAACACTTTCATACGGATAAATTATGTTGCTGCGTTCCGGGGTAGCATTAGCTATCTTTTCTTATATTCTTTGGGGGATAACCCCGCTGTTTTATCGGTTACTTCCAGATGCTCAAGCCATGGAATTACTGGCGCAACGACTGATTTGGTCTCTTCCGTTCTTATTTTTTATTCGGTTGCTTATCAAGAATAAATCCCTGTGGAAACAAGTGTGGGCAGATAAACGTTCAATTGTGCTATGTTTTTTTAGCTCCTCGATTATGGCGGTGTCGTGGACAACCTTCACTTATGCCTTAACCCATGGACAAGTACTGGCCGCGAGCTTGGGTTATTTTATTAATCCCTTATTTTCCATCTTGCTTGGGGTGATTTTTTTGCGAGAGCGCTTAGTTTTCGCAGAAAAACTCGCGGTGGTATTTATTTTCTCAGGCGTTGCCTACCAAATTATTCAATATGGGGAACTGCCCGTTTTAGCCTTAGTGATGGGAAGTGCCTTTGCGGTTTATGGTTTGATCCGTAAATTTATTCGTTTTGATGTTATCACCTCTCTGTTTTTAGAGGCGCTCTGGTTATTACCCCTAGCGGTTGGTATTACATGGTGGTTATCCGCACATGGAATGAGTGCGGTAGAAAATGGTGATTGGCAAACCAAAGTGCTGTACATGTTGGCGGCGCCTGTGACAATTATTCCATTACTCTTTTTCACTGCAGCGATTAAACGCACCACATTAACGGTGATTGGTTTAGCACAATATATAGAGCCAACAATTCAATTCTTGTTAGCCGTTTTCCTGTTTAATGAAATTTTCGATTGGGTCAAAGGTGTCAGCTTCACTTTGATTTGGATTGGCCTACTATTTTGTGTGTTAGCGCTGCTTCATAAACGCTATGGCAAAGGTGCGCGCCGCCAACCTTATGTGACCGGGCGAGATGAACCTCCTCAAATTTAACCTGTGATTTTAATCAATTAGCCTGTTTACGGAGAATACCGTCAGCAGGCTGCGCTTCTATTATGGTCAAAGCAAACGATTGCGTATATAATCCCTGCCATCTTTTTAGACATCATCTTTTATGTAGCAGCATTTATCTCTGGGGATATAAGGTCATTATCATGAGCCAATTAGGTACTGCACTTTGTTCTAGCGCGACAAAAGTTATGCTTCTCGGTTCGGGGGAGTTAGGTAAAGAAGTGGCGATTGAGTGCCAGCGTTTGGGTATTGAAGTGATTGCAGTGGATCGCTATGACAACGCACCCGCGATGCATGTTGCTCATCGCAGTTACACCATCAATATGTTGGATGGTGAAGCACTACGCCAACTTGTTGCGAGTGAGAAACCGGATTTTATCGTGCCTGAGATTGAAGCGATTGCCACCAAAACGTTGGTGGAACTCGAAAAGCAAGGTCAAAAAGTCGTGCCATCTGCTAATGCGGTTTACTTAACCATGAACCGTGAAGGGATCCGCCGTTTAGCAGCTGAAGAGCTACAGCTCCCAACCTCTGAATACCGCTTCGTGGAAACGAAAGCGGATTTTGAAGCCGCAGCCCATGAAATTGGCTTTCCCTGCATTGTAAAGCCAGTCATGAGCTCATCGGGGAAAGGGCAGAGCATCATTCGCTCCGCGGAGCAGCTTGATAGTGCGTGGAATTATTCCCAAGAAGGTGGACGTACAGGTCAAGGGCGCGTGATTGTTGAAAAAATGGTGAATTTCGATTTTGAAATTACCTTATTAACCATTAGCGCGGCAGACGGTGTGCATTTCTGCGCACCAGTGGGGCATCGCCAAGAAAAAGGTGATTATCGCGAATCTTGGCAGCCGCAAGCGATGAGTGACGTTGCGTTGCAAAAAGCACAGGACGTGGCGAAGAAAATTGTCACCGCTTTAGGTGGATTCGGTTTATTTGGTGTGGAGCTGTTTGTCTGTGGCGATGAGATCATTTTTAACGAAGTCTCTCCTCGTCCTCATGACACTGGCATGGTGACGTTGATTTCTCAAAACCTATCTGAATTCGCATTACATGTTCGTGCTTTCTTAGGCTTACCGATTGGCACTATTCGCCAGTATGGTGCGAGCGCATCGGCTGTGATTTTACCAGAGCTGCATAGTCGGAATGTGGTTTTTTCGGGCATTCATGAGGCACTTGATTCTGATATTCAATTGCGTTTATTTGGCAAACCGGAAATTGCGGGGGCTCGCCGTTTGGGGGTGGCGCTCGCGGTCGGAGATTCGATTGAGCAAGCCCTAGAGATGGCAAAAACAGCGGCGGCTCGAGTGAAAGTAACAGGATAGTGATTATCCCCCGCCATGTTAGGTTCTGGCGGGGGCTTTTTAGGGGATTATTGCCTATCTTCAATAATCATCGCGGCTGCACGCTCTGCAATCATGATGGTTGGCGCATTGGTATTGCCACTTGGGATTTCTGGCATCACCGAACAATCCACCACACGTAGTTTGTTGATCCCATGAACGCGAAGACGTAAATCCGTGACGGAATTTGCGGTATCGGTTCCCATACGACAAGTGCCAACAGGGTGATAAACCGTTTTACAGAAATTACGCACAAACTCTTCTAATTGCGCCTCATCATGCTGAACTTGGGCAGGCGGCATCAATGTATTTTTACTGACGGCTTGCAATGATGGCTGGCTTAATACTGCTAAACCGAATTTTACTGCACGTTTACAACCTGCCATATCTTCTGGTTCAGCCAAGTAATTCGCGTGAATTTTTAACGGATCTTGCGGGTTTTGGCTACGCAGTAAAATTTCCCCGCGAGACTTAGGTTGTAAGTAACCGACTTTCAGTGAGAAACCGTGAGCGGCAGGTAGCGGCTCCCCCGGCACATCATCCCAGCTATCTAAAATAGGCAAAAAGTGAATTTGCACATCTGGGCGACCTTGGTTGCAACTGTCTTTAAAGGCGGCGCCTTCTAAAACGTTCGAGGCGAGTAGCCCACAGCGAAATGCCATCCACTCAAAACCATGTTTGATAGCGGCAAAGCCTTGGTCGGCGCCAAATAAGCTGATTGGCTCTTTGGTGGTGACGTTGATGGACATATGCAAATGGTCGTGAAAGTTTTTGCCCACGGGTAAATTCGCTACGGTTTTGATCCCTAAAGAAGAAAGGTGTTCTTCAGGGCCGATACCAGAGAGCATCAATAACTTCGCTGATCCCATTGCGCCGGAACAAACCAACACTTCTTCACAGGCAAGGGCTTCGACTTCGTGACCATTTTTGCCTTGGTAAGCCACACCAATTGCTTGTCCATCGCGAATAATAATGCGATTAACTTGGGTATTAAGTTTGAGAGTTAAACGGTCGCTATTTGCCACTGATTTCAAATAGGTTTTGGAGGTGCTTGCTCTTTCCCCATTATGTGTGGTGGTTTGATAGAAACTGGTTCCTTGTTGGCTCTCTCCATTAAGGTCATTAACGTAAGGTAAACCATGTTCTTGAGCCGCTTGAATGAATGCCATCGAAAGTGGATGGCGATAACGGTTTTCACTGACGGGAAGAGGTCCTTCAGTGCCGTGGTATTCTCCGGTTAGGCTTTCATTGCGTTCGGCTTTTTTAAACCACGGTAGGACATCTTGATAGCCCCATCCTTCGCATCCATACTTTTGTGCCCAGTTATCATAATCCTGCTTTTGCCCGCGAATGTAGATCATGCCATTGACTGAACTGCTGCCCCCGAGCACGCGACCTTGAGCAATTTGCATTTTGCGGTTATTGGCGTGAGGTTCTGGTTCGGTTTCATAGGGCCAACTTTTTTGGGCAATAATTTTTGCTACGCCAGCTGGCATACGGATAAACATGTGGTTATCGCTACCGCCCGCTTCAATAAGCAGCACGCGAGCTTGGGTTTCTTGGATCAGGCGTGCGGCGAGAACACAACCTGCGGAGCCTGCACCGACAATAATATAGTCATATTTTTGTGTGCTCATTTCATTTCCTCATTGAACTTAACATTCAATCATCATTTAATTAACAATAACGCCTTTGAGTTATTAATGTATAAATAATGTTCTGTTATTGTGATTCACTTCAAAAATAATTTCCTATGTAACTATTTTTTGGTTTTCTCTAATTATTGTTATTTAAAAGGAAAATATAAATTTCATAATTATTTAGTTTTAAGTTTTATTTTATTAATAAGTTAATATTTTATTGGTTGAGGGTATCTATAGTGAAAAATAGTGTGGGAGAAAAGGGCATGAAAAAGACATATAAAAGCAATTGCGTGATTATCTGATACCCATTAGGAATGCTTTAAGGGATGCTGGGTGTCTAATAAAATGAGAGGCGCCTTTACGAATGAAAGCGATACTAATAAAAAGCATGCTGATGGGTTCTGTGTTGACGACGATGGCAGCTGCCATGCCACTCGAAGAACAGTTTCAGTTAATGGCGGAAGATGAAAGCGAAAAAATCCGCTGCTTTGAACCTTCTTCACCTTTCCTGTATTGCCTTAAAGGAAGCGTATATAAAAAAGGTGGTATCAGGCTCGTGGATAAGCAAGGTAATGAAGTGTATCAATTCTACTATTTTGATAATGGTCTTGACCCTGCAAGTGAAGGGCTATACCGAATTCGTCAAGGGGAAAAAATAGGTTATTCCAACGCACAAACTGGAGAGATTGTGATTGAGCCGATTTATGATTGTGCATATCCATTCGAAAATGGTAAAGCCAAGGTCGGCGAGAAGTGTGAGCGGCAAACCGACGGAGAACATCACTGGTGGATTGGGGGAGAATGGCAAGAAATTGTTAATCCGCTCAAGGGGGAAAATTAGCGTTTTATTCATGTATTACCCTCTGGGATTTAACAAAAGTCACAATTTAAACATGATTTTAAAAATTGCTTAACCTATTGAAATGGAAAATATTTGATACTCTGATCACATTTTTTGAGGGTTTGGCGACGTTTGAAAACCATTCACTGCAAAAAACTAACCGCTTAATTCTGTATGCCACCACTCAAGGTAACTTTTCGCTTTTCCTGATAGTAATTTCTTACCATACCCACTATGGCAGAACTCAATTTTTTACACTCAAAATCATTCAACCACTGCCTATTAAAAAATCATTTGTTATTCATCGAAAACGACTAAAAACAACGTTTTTCGCAGTTTAATAAACGGTAATCACGTATTAATGGCATGTTCGTTCTACCTCAGAAGGGTGTTCTATGAACAAAAATGGTATTTTAAAACACATTCCATGGATGATCCTCGGGATCATCGGTGCAATCTGTTTAGGAGTTGTCGCGCTAAGACGCGGCGAGCACATTAGTGCATTGTGGATCGTCGTCGCGTCTGTGGCGGTGTATCTGATTGCTTATCGCTACTACAGCTTATATATCGCTAAAAAAGTGATGAAGCTGGACGAAACGCGTGCGACACCAGCCGTCATTAATAATGACGGCTTAAACTATGTTCCAACCAATAAAAACGTTCTGTTTGGTCACCACTTTGCGGCTATCGCAGGGGCGGGTCCATTAGTTGGACCAGTATTGGCGGCTCAGGTGGGTTACTTACCGGGAACATTGTGGCTACTGGCAGGGGTTGTCCTTGCGGGGGCGGTACAGGACTTTATGGTACTGTTTATCTCCTCACGCCGTAACGGTGCATCCCTTGGTGAGATAGTTAAAGAAGAATTGGGTCCAATCCCTGGTACGCTAGCGCTGTTTGGCTGCTTCTTAATTATGATCATCATCCTGGCCGTATTGGCACTGATCGTGGTTAAGGCACTGGCAGAAAGCCCGTGGGGTGTATTCACAGTTTGCTCCACTGTGCCGATTGCGCTCTTTATGGGGATATACATGCGCTATATCCGACCGGGACGTGTGGGTGAAATTGCCGTTATCGGTATTGCACTGTTAGTCGCTTCTATTTGGTTTGGTGGTGTAATTGCTCATGACCCTTACTGGGGCCCAGCACTGACCTTTAAAGATACGACCATTACTTATGCTTTAGTCGGTTATGCGTTTGTTTCCGCATTACTGCCTGTATGGCTGATTCTGGCACCTCGTGACTATTTGGCAACATTCCTGAAAATCGGCGTTATCGTTGGTTTAGCGGTGGGTATTGTTATCCTGAACCCTGAACTGAAAATGCCAGCGGTGACACAGTTTGTTGATGGTTCTGGTCCAGTTTGGAAAGGTACACTGTTCCCATTCCTGTTCATCACCATTGCGTGTGGTGCGGTATCCGGTTTCCACGCCTTAATCTCTTCAGGTACGACGCCAAAACTGTTAGCGAACGAAAAAGACGCGCGTTACATCGGCTATGGTGCGATGTTAATGGAATCTTTCGTGGCTATCATGGCGTTAGTGGCCGCTTCTATCATCGAGCCAGGCTTATACTTTGCAATGAACACTCCACCATCAGCATTAGGTATCACTATGCCTAACCTGCATGAGCTGGGTGGCCCTGATGGCGCGGCAATTATGGCGCAACTGAAAGATGTGTCTGTTCATGCAGCAGCAACAGTCAGTTCATGGGGCTTTGTGATTTCGCCTGAACAAATCATGCAAACAGCAAAAGATATCGGTGAGCCTTCGATTCTGAACCGTGCGGGTGGTGCGCCAACCTTAGCTGTCGGTATTGCATTTGTATTCCACGAAATTATGCCTGCTGCCAATATGGGCTTCTGGTATCACTTCGGTATCCTGTTTGAAGCACTGTTTATCTTAACGGCACTGGATGCGGGTACCCGTTCTGGCCGCTTTATGCTGCAAGATTTACTGGGTAACTTCGTGCCATTCCTGAAGAAAACCGACTCTTTGTTTGCTGGGATCATTGGTACAGCAGGATGTGTAGGCTTATGGGGTTATTTACTGTATCAAGGCGTTGTTGACCCACTGGGCGGCGTTAAGAGCTTGTGGCCACTGTTCGGTATCTCCAACCAGATGCTGGCAGCGGTAGCGTTAGTCCTGAGTACGGTTGTATTAATTAAGATGAAACGCAGTAAATACATCTTAGTCACTGTGTTACCAGCGGTATGGTTATTAATCTGTACCACATGGGCACTGGGACTGAAATTATTCAGCGATAATCCTCAACTGGAAGGTTTCTTATACTTAGCGAAATCTTACAAAGAGAAAATCGCCGCGGGTGGTGCTGAGTTAACGGCACAAGAAATTACTAATATGAATCACATTATTATTAATAACTACACTAATGCGGGTCTGAGTATTCTGTTCTTAGTCGTGGTTTACGGTATTATCTTCTACGGTATCCGTGTGGGAATGAAAGCTCATAAAAACCCAAATCGTACAGATAAAGAAACCCCTTATGTCCCTGTTCCTAAAGAGGGTGTGAAAGTGTCATCTTCACACTAAGAGCAGAATAATGCATCGAGTTAAGTTTCACTCGAAACAGTAAGGGAAGCCCGACATTGTACGAAAACACAATGTCGGGCATTTTGCCTTTGGAGATGGTTATGTTTGGAAACTTGGGTAAAACGGGTAAATATTTAGGGCAGGCGGCGCGTATGCTGGTGGGGATCCCCGACTACGATACTTACGTGCAGCACATGAAAGATAATCACCCCGATAAACCTGTGATGACCTATAAAGAGTTTTTTCGTGAACGACAAGATGCTCGCTATGGCGGCAGTGGTAAAGGCGGATTTCGCTGCTGTTAACGAACTTTCTTATCAATGAATGGCATGATGAGGGCAATAATGAAACCAATCAATGTAACGATTTTAACGGGCTTTTTGGGGGCAGGAAAAACCACGCTATTGAGCCACATTCTCAACGCGGATCATGGTCATAAAATTGCCGTGATCGAGAATGAATTTGGCGAAGTGCCGATTGATAATGCGTTGATTGGCGACCGTGCCACACAAATTACTACCTTAAGTAATGGCTGTATTTGTTGCAGTCGTTCTAATGAATTAGAAAATGCGCTGTTGGATTTATTGGATGGTTTAGACAGCGGCAAACTCGATTTTGAGCGTTTAGTGATTGAGTGTACAGGAATGGCAGATCCAGGTCCCATTACACAAACATTTTTCTCTCATGAAGTGCTGTGCGAGCGTTATTTATTGGATGGGATTATTACCTTGGTGGATGCGGTTCATGCGGATAAGCAACTTAATGATTTCGCCATTGCTCAAGCGCAAATTGGCTATGCTGACCGAATTCTTCTCACCAAAACCGACATTGAGCCAAATACCGATGTACTGATTGAGCGTTTGCAGCGCATTAATGCCCGAGCACCGATTTATCCAGTGGTTCATGGGGATATTAATTTAGATTTGCTGCTAGATATTGAAGGCTTTTTGTTGGATTCAAAACTCAATGTTAAGCAACCGACGTTCCGTTTTGCTCCTAAGCAGCAAAATGAGGTGGGATCGATTGTGCTGGAGTTTGATTATCCGGTTGAGTTAATGGCCGTCTCCCAAGTGATGGAAGATTTGCTGCTCAGTTTTGCGGATAATTTATTACGTTATAAGGGCATTTTGTCCATCGTCGACGAGCCAAAGCGCCTGTTATTCCAAGGCGTCCAGCGCCTTTATAGCGCCGATTGGGACAGAGATTGGGGTGAAGATGAAACGCGCAGCAGCGTCCTCGTTTTCATCGGCATCGACCTTCCAGAAGCCGAAATCCGCGAAAAATTCGCTGCACTAGAAACTCAATAAAAACTCAATAAAAACAAAGAAGAAGCTAACAGAAGATTCTAATTCAAAGATATTCGAGTTGTCGCAAGGCGGTAATCGAGTTAAGGGCTAGGAGCATACATAAGTATGTGACTAGCCTTAACGAGTGCAACCAACACAGCGACAGCTCGAAGAGCGAAGAATTAGCGAGCCTTCGAGGACATTATTTCGATTATTTGAATATCCGTATGCCGCATTGAACCTGCCGCCAACGAACACAAATTCGCAATCGACTGATCCACATCATCCGATACAATCCCGTCCGAGCCTCTTACACAGCTATTATCTAGCGCCATCAGTACCGCTTTGTATGCCGCACTTGCGCTGGTGGAAACTTTCATCGCACAGCTGTTGGATGCTCCATCACAGATCATGCCGCTGACGTCGCCGATCATGCTAGAGATTGCCATTGCCACCACTTCATAGCGAGCTTCTAATAACCATGCAATCCCTGCTGCAGCACCCATTGCTGCGGTGGTTGCCGCACATAATGCAGAAAGTGCAGGCAGTTGGTTATGAATATAAATGGCCATTAAATGGGATAGCATCAGCGCACGAGCTAACTGTTCTTCGGTAGATTGCAGGTAATCTGCAGTGACGACAACCGGCATGGTGGCAGCAATACCTTGGTTACCGGAACCAGAATTACTCATGGCGGGCAGTACCGCACCGCCCATACGTGCATCTGAGGCTGCCGTTGTGCGGATCATAATTTCGGATAATAAATCTTTGGACAATAAACCGCGGTCACGTTGAGCCTGCAACGTTTTACCAATATGCAGGCCGTAGCTATTGCGCAAACCTTCTTGAGATAACGCATCATTTAAGTGTGCGGCTTCAAGAATGAAACGAATATCGTCTAAGGGTGCTTGAGTTGCGAATTCATAAACCGCCTTAGCGGTGACTTTCGGTAAGCTGACATCGGTACCACAATCAACGGGATCCCTATTTTCTGTTTTATTCTCTGTAATATCGAACAGAACCTGATCACCGTGGATAATTTTGACAATATGCGTGTGAGAGCCTGCGATAATCACCGTGGCAGAATCATTTTCGCTGTAGGCTGTCGCTTCTGAATAAACAACATCATCACAAGGGGACTTAATATCAACGGTGATGGAACCGTCCGCGAGCATCGCTTTACTGCGTGCAATTGCTTCAGGTGATGCTGATTTTAATACTTCTAACCCAGCGTCGGCATCACCACCCACAGCGCCTAGCGCTGCGGCAATCGGTAATCCCACCATTCCGGTTCCCGGAACGGTGACGCCCATACCATTTTTCATGAGATTAGGGGATACAAATGCGGCAACGCGGATCACTGGCGATGACAGATAAGACGCTGCTTTTGCCGCTGCATAAGCAAGGGAAATGGGTTCAGTACAACCCAGAGCAGGTTTAACGTCTTGTTTGACGGCATTGATAAAATATTGCCAGAGAAGTTCTTCAGTTTGCGTTGCCATGGTGATATCCCTAAAAGTCATGTGGTGATGGAATTATTTTAATGAAGAGGACGGAGAAAAACTTCACAATGTTTATGGATAAATGGGGATAAGAGAGAAAAATTATCTCTGATATGATTTGTTTGGGGTAAATATTTTTAAATATGATGCCGATCACAAAAATCCTACCTATTTTCATAGGTAGGATACGGTGAACTTAGCTTTCTAAATCGAGGCGTTTACTTTGCCATTTACGTGAACGCCAGCGCCACGCATTGGTGAGCCCGCGAACCCACTCATCGACAAAGAATCCAATCCAGATACCGATTAACCCCATTTCCATTTTTATGCCAAGGAAGTAGCCCAATGGAATGGCGATCCCCCACATAAAGAGTACGGCGGTTAATAATGGGAATTTCGCATCACCAGAGGCGCGAAGGGCGTTTACCATGACGATGTTGATAGTACGTCCCGGCTCTAAGAATACGGATAATAAGAAAATTGGCAGCAATAACTGAATGATGCCTTGATCGTCCGTTAAGCTTTCGAGGATTGGTGCGCGGAATAACCAGAACACAAACACCACGCCGATAGTGACGTAAAAGCCCCATTTCAAACTCTTAAACGCACGGCGATAGGCATCTTCAAAGCGCTTAGCGCCCACTAAATGCCCGACCATAATCTCATTACCAATACTGATGGAAATTCCAAACAGCATAATAAATAGCGAAAGTTGGAAATAGAGGGTTTGCGCTGCAAGGGCGGTTTCACCCATTAAGCCGATAAAGGCGGATGCGGTCATAAAGTGCAGGATCCACACCAAGTTTTCGCCAGCGGCAGGTAAACCAATATGCAGGATTTTGCTGAGCATTTTACTGGACCAACGGATCAGCATCATTGGGGTAAATTTGATTCTTAGCCCATAGAACAGCAGGCAGAACAGTAAAATGACCGCCACAACGCGTCCAACCACCGTTGACCATGCAACGCCTTCCAGACCATATTGCGGTAAACCAAAGAAGCCATACAGCACAATCATGTTACCAATTACGGTAATGATGTTGGCAATCAGAGTGACCCACATCGCTGGCTGAGCTTTACCATAAACGCGTAAACAAGCCGCGAGAATGATGGAGATCGCTTCTGGAATTAAACAGATACCCAAAATGTGTAAATACGCATACCCATCATCCATTAAGTGGGATGGGGTATTCATAATGGTCAGAATTTTGTAGCCAAAAAAGAGCGCAATTAAGGCGCTGGAAAAACCTAATATAAAGTTAAAGGCGATGGAAATATGAATCGCTTGGCTGGCTTTATCACGGCGGCCAGCACCCAGATATTGGGCGATAACGACGCTACATCCCACGCTAATAAAGTTAAAGATAGTAATAAATAGGTCAAAAACCTGATTCCCAACCCCCATTGCAGCGAGGTAGGCAGTCGATACATGGCTCACCATATAGGTATTAATTAATAAGGTGGCCAAATGAAGGAAAATATCAATAAAGATTGGCCAACTGAGGGAATAGAGTGACCTCTCAGTGACATCGGGCTGATGCATTAAGAACCTTTGTATTCGTTGAAATTAGAGAAAAGAACGAGATTTGCTCGGATTCTACCTCTAATTGATAAAGTAACCTAGTAATAAAAGCCGGAACTTTTTAGATAATTAAGCTTTGTTTAATCTATATAAATTTGTTATTGATATGCATCTTGTATTTGAAATATGACATCAGAATGACTGAGGAGTCACAATGACAAAAATTAAAACAGCAATAGTGGGTTACGGCAATATTGGTCGTTATGCACTAGAAGCTGTTCAAGCCGCTGATGATTTCGAATTAGTCGGAATTGTACGTCGTAATACCCAAGATATTCCAGCAGAATTAGCCGGATATAACGTGGTTGATGACATCGAAAAATTAGATGGCGTGGATGTTGCGTTACTTTGTTCCCCTACACGTGCTATCGGAACTTTAGCAGAGAAAATCTTAAGCCTAGGGATTAATACCGTAGATAGCTTCGATGTGCACTCTGATATCGTGGCATTAAAACACCAGCTTGATAGCGTCGCGAAGAAGCATAACAGTGTGTCAATTGTATCGGCAGGCTGGGATCCGGGTTCAGACTCCATCATGCGTACGCTGATGTTAGCAATGGCACCAAAAGGGGTGACTTACACTAACTTTGGCCCAGGTATGAGTATGGGGCATAGCGTTGCTGCGAAAGCGGTTGATGGCGTGAAAGATGCACTTTCCGTCACCATTCCTCTAGGCACTGGCGTTCATCGCCGTATGGTGTATGTTGAGCTGGAAGCGGGTGCAAAGTTTGATGATGTGGTGCGCGCAATCAAGCAAGATAGTTATTTCTCTTCCGATGAAACGCATATTCGCCAAGTGGATAGCATTGATGCATTAAAAGATGTGGGACACGGCGTTCAAATGACCCATAAAGGGGTTTCTGGTGCGACACACAATCAGTTATTCGAATACTCAATGCGTATCAATAACCCTGCATTAACGTCGCAGTTTATGGTATCTGCCGCACGTGCAACCATGAAACAGCCTGCGGGGGCGTATACCGTCATTGAAATTCCACCGGTGAATTTCCTGCAAGGTGATTTAGACAGCTTAATCGCTAAGCTGGTTTAATTTTCAAATAGCGTTAATCACTGATTAATGGTACGCAGCATAATGAATAGCATTGTGACAGCGTGCCATTTTCTCTCCTCGTTTTTTATTTTATTCCCCTTCAGAATAACGCCATTATTTAGGATTGGTTCGACACCAGCATAGAAGAGTGTCAACGGAGAAATAGAATGGAAACACCCAAGGAAAAGAAACCGGTTACGAATAAAAATAGAGGGCGCCAATCCTCATCAGCAAGTTTTTTCCCTAAGAAGAAAGCGGTAAAAAGCGTTAAAGAGACCCACAATTCATTTAGCGTCGTTCGTGCTTTTTCGAAAATGATCAATTATGGTTTTTCAATATTCTATGTGGGTTTTATTATTTCGGTTTGGTTTTTCCCTGAAAATTACAGTGTAGAGATTATTTATAACCTCACGCTGATCCTTATATTCGAATTTATTCTGGTGCACTCCGGTGTATTTATGTCGGTATTTAAGAATTTTTTTGTGATATTAGGATTTGCCTTGGTTTATGGTCTTTTTGCGCTGGCCATTAATATGTCAGTGCTGGGAGATTCTCCCGTCATTTTATATCTCTACAGTGCGACAGTGGTAAACCGAATGCTGTTTGGATTAACTAGCCGAACCGACCAAGAGCGCCAAGAAAATATGGGTTATTCCGCTTTAATGGCAATGAACTTTATGTTCAGTATCTTTACTGCGCTGTTGTTATCGTGGATGGTGCCGTATGGTGGGCTAACGCCAGCGTATCTGGAATCCATTCATTATTTAGACTCTATCGGTACGGGTGGGGAGTTTCCTGAAAAGCCGCATGTGGCGTTTGCGTTTGGCGTGCTCTATTTTTCGTTGCCTGTTGTCTTGCCTGCGTTATTTGGGCTACTGAGTTTACGCAAAAAGAAAAAAGCCCAAATGGCCGATGTGGACGGTCAATAGGTTGGATAGCCAATAAGTTGAATAATAAATAAAAAGAAAAACGCCTACCGAAGTAGGCGTCCTGGTGTTGGCAAAAATAAAGTAAAACAAAAAATACAGAATGAAAACTAGCGAGTTATTGATTTAAATTGCTGTGTGGTCTCTTTCAATGCCACTTCTGTCGGTAAACGTTCCATGGAACTTGCACCGTAGAAGCCGTGGCAGTCTGGGCAGTGCGCTAAAATATATTCTGCATCTTCAGGGGTGGCGATAGGGCCACCGTGGCACAGAATAATCACATCATCACGCACAGATTTTGCGGCTTTCGCCCAATCATTGATAAGTTCAACGCAATCCGCCAGTGTAACAGCGGTTTCCGCGCCGATGTTGCCGCCAGTGGTCAGTCCCATGTGTGGCACAATAATATCTGCACCTGCTTGTGCCATTGCAATGGCATCTTCACGGCTAAAGACGTATGGCGTGGTTAATAACCCTTTTTCATGGGCCATGCGGATCATATCGACTTCTAAACCGTAACCCATGCCTGTTTCTTCTAAATTGGCACGGAAGTTACCGTCAATCAGTCCGACGGTTGGGAAGTTTTGCACCCCAGCAAAGCCAGTCGCCTTGATATCATCAAGGAATTTATCGAACTGACAGAATGGGTCGGTACCATTAACCCCCGCGAGTACAGGGGTGTGCTTCACGACAGGGAGAACTTCTTTTGCCATATCCATCACGATTTCGTTGGCATTACCATAAGCCAGCAGACCGGCGAGAGAGCCACGACCTGCCATACGGTAACGACCTGAATTATAAATAACGATTAAGTCGATGCCACCGGCTTCTTCACATTTAGCGGACAGACCAGTACCTGCGCCACCGCCAATGATGGGTTCTCCACGAGCAATCATCTCTCTGAAATTTTTCAGTAAGTCTTCGCGGTTATGTTTCATTGATGAGCCTCTACTTGTTTACTATTTCCTGGTGTAATTCAATAATCTGCTCACAGAATTCAGGGGAATTAATGTGATGCGGGCTTAATATTAATTGTCGTTTTTCTGTTGTGACTAAGTGCTGTGTTAATGCGTCGATAAAGGCTTGGTCTGCCTGCGGATCCCAAAATGGTGCGCCGTCGATGTCTAATGCGGAAAAACCGGCTGTTGGGATAATAAAGCGAATTTCACCCTCACAAGCATTCAGCTTTTCTGCTATCCAATGTCCCATCTGACGGTTTTCTTCTACGGTCGTTCTCATCAGTGTGACTTGGGCATTATGGTGATAAAACTGTCTGTCTTTATACTGTTCTGGCACGGTGGAAGGGCGACCAAAGTTCACCATATCCAACGCACCGCAAGATAATACGCAAGGTGTTTGAGTTCGCGCGATGGCACCAAAGCGGTCTTCATCGCAAGCCAATACGCCACCAAATAGGTAGTCGCACACTTCCGTGGTGGTGATATCCAAAACGGAATCTAATAAGCGGCTATCAATCAATTTTTCCATGGCTTTGCCGCCACTTCCCGTTGCATGGAACACTAGGCAATCATGGTCATGTTCTAATTTTGCTGTCAATTGCTGGACGCAAGGGGTGGTGACACCAAACATGGTCAAGGCAATGGCGGGTTTATTTTCAGCGGTATCGGCTTCACCGTTATCAAACCAGACAGCACCGGCAATTTGGTTGGCTGCATTTTTCAGGACTTTACGTGAAATGACATTGAGTCCAGAAACATCCGTGACGGAGTACATCATGGCGATATCACTTGCGCCGATATACCCGGAAATATCGCCCGAGGCCATGGTGGAGACCATAAGTTTTGGCACACCGACAGGTAAAATTTGCATTGCTGGTGTAATCAGTGCCGTACCCCCTGAGCCGCCTAGCCCAAGTATTGCGGCGACGTCAGTTTGTGCAGCAAGATAGAGGCTGAAGGCTTGCGCCATCGCCTCTATCGCTTTCCCGCGATCTCCGCAGAAAATGGCGCCAGTACCTTGAGGGTGGAAACTGGCAACCATTTCGGCGGTGACATCAGCATTTTTTTCTAATAATGATGGCTGAGTACTCAAATCAACGGTACGTACAGCAAGCCCTGCATTTTTAATTAAGTCACTGACATAAAAAAGTTCAGCGCTTTTGGTGTCTAGGGTGCTTGCGACATAAATAAAACCCTGATGCTTTGGCATAGAAAAATCCTTTGGTTTTTATGTAACTTTGTTTGGTTACTTAATATGTGTAGGGTATGTTGAATTTTCCATCTCAATGAGACTATAGTATCATTTACGATAAGTCAATAATGAGACTGTAGTCTCATTATTTGGCGCTATCTGCTTGGATGTTTAGAAGATGATTTGTATCTTATTGATTAAACATTATAAATAGAGTGGTTATCATAAAATAGTTAAAACAGATTAATGGTTTTTGTCCATGAATATTTAAATATAATGATTTACCGTGCTGTATTTATAGCGTAATTTCGAGAGCGAACACACAACATACTCGTCAGATGATTAAGAATGCTTATCGGAAAATATGTACTGTGAAAGATATTGTCTACACTCATAGAAAGGCGATTTTAAGGATAAAGACATGCCACTGAGCCATCTCATGCCAGATTACAAAGGAACGCGCAAACGTACCTATAATTTACTCGTGTCAACGGCAGTTGATCTATTTGAAAAAGGGGCAATGCCGTCAGTGTCTGAGTTAGCGATGGAGGCGGGCGTTTCGCGTGCGACTGCTTATCGTTATTTTCCAACACAAAGTGACCTGATTGCCGCGACAGTGAATGTTAGCCTTGGTCCTATTTTGACGTGGAAACCGCAAAGCGAAAAAACAGAAGAGCGGATCGATGAGCTGTTACGTTATGCGTTCCCGCGTATGTTTGCTCACGAAGGGGTTTTGCGTGCAGCGTTACAAACATCACTTCAACAGTGGGCGCTTGGGCGTTCATCACCTTCACCGGAACCCGAAGAGAAACGATTAGAGCGTGGTAATCGTAAAGATATTTTGGTGATGGTCACATCACCGATGAAATCTGATTTCCCGGATGAAGTCATTGATAAAGTCATCAAAGCGTTTTCCGTGATCTACGGATCGGAAATTTTCTTGGTATTAAAAGATATCTGGAAATTGGATAACGATCAGGTAACAGAAATCGCACAATGGATGGCAAAAGCGATTATTAATCAAGCGACTGCGGATAAGCAGCAGATTGAAAAACCATAAACATTAACCCCCTCTCAAATTCACCTAATATCCTCCTGTCTATAGGGGGATTTTATGTACCTCATAGGATTATCGGTTAAACCTTCACGAAAAACAGACATGATGAACATTTCAGCATTCTTAGCCTTATGATATTGAATGATTGTGATATAACTTAATCTCATAATTAATTATATCAATGGTTACTGTCCGATGATAAAGCTGATAAAAATGAGTGTTGGGATCATTCTTTGTGCCATTATTGGCGGTGCACTCACTTATATCGGCATTCCCTTAGCATTGATGTTTGGCCCTATTATCGCCATTATCATTTTTCATCGTTTTGGCTTCTCATTCCCTATCCCTAAACATACCATTACTTTTGTTCAAGTGACGCTCGGAACCTCTGTGGGCTTGATGTTTAATCAAGTGTCGCTGAAGGATGCAGATAACTTATTGCTACTGTTATTGATGCTGGTGGTCTGTTTGGCCGTGCAGTTTTCATTTAGCTTTTTCTGGTTTCACCGCAAGGTCGGGTGGACAAAACAGGAAGCGATGTTGGGCTCGGTACCGGGAGCAATGGCCGCTATCCTTGCTTTAACGGATCACACCCATACTCCGCCGCAAAAAATTGTTATCTCCCATACTATCCGTTTGATTATCCTTATTTTATTGGCAGGATTGGTGGTGGGAAGTGAGGGCGATCCTCAGCCGTTAATTGAATGGCCTACGTTAACGCTCAAATCCACGTCCTGGTTATTGGTGATAGTGACGGTGGGGGTGGTGGTTGGGATGTTTTTGCAACGCCTGCGAGTACCGGCGCCTTTTATGTTAACGTCCCTCGGGGCGGCAACGTTAATTCAAGGTTGGATTGATGTTCAGCTCCATTTCCCATTGATGCTGACTGAGCTGAGCATGGTTTTAATTGGGATGAATATCGGAAATCATTTCATTGTATTCCCGCTATCCGCGCTGATAAAAAATATCTACTCTTCAGCTCAAGTGGTGATCATCAATATTATTTTGACCTTTTTGATCACGGTGTTTGCTGCGTGGATCACGGGGTATGATATTGCGGTGTTATTGTTGGCTTGGGCTCCGGGAAGTATGGAAGCGATGACTTTCGCAGCAATAACGATGAATTTAGATGCGGGCTTTGTCATGTCGAACCATATTATTCGGATGGTGATTATCCAAACGATTCCATCGATAGTTTTGTTTTGGCAGGAGCGAAAAGGGAAGAAAGAGGGATAAGAAGGAAACATGTATCGATGTGGGTTATAAGGGGCATCGACATGTTTCCGCAGAGATTTCAGGCTTATTTTACGTAAGCAAATAGCCCTAAAGAGTCTCTCGCCAAAGATTGACATTTAAACTCTTGGGTCAGTGGAATACTTTTTAAATCATCGTAGCTTTCTTTATTTAGTTTGCTCATTTTATCGGAGTTGTAGTTTCCCAAATCCCACTTATTACTTTTCGCAAAGTAAACAATGGCGCGTTCAATTTCTCTGTCAGGAATTTGGGAATAGCCGCAATCATATTTTAAATAAATAAATACAGCGGTCAGATCAGCGAGGTCTTCAGCTTCATTGGTAGAGAGTGCTTTGGCGGTATTGGTTAGCCCCAAAAGCATCATTAAGCATGACATCAATATAAATTTTTGCATTCGATATTCATCTGGTTTTTATGTCAAGTAACATTAGCATAAGAACATACTCGCATTACATCAAGTTGCCTGATTTCTTTATGGCTACGATGTACTCTATAGAGACTAAGTACTTTAGATTATTTTGTGTATAGATTCGTTAGTCAATTCTAACTTTCTTAAATCTATGTAATAAACCCATATTAGATCCATGGGTTTATTGACCTTCCTGTAAGGGGAAGCTTTATCATTCCAAACATTAAACCACGTTTTGCTTGGCAAGGGCAATTTCAGACTTGTCATACCGTGCTCACTGATTGTTGATTTTGATAAATAAAAGGAAGGTTATCTATGTTACGTCGTGATTTTCTGAAGCTGAGTGCTATCGCTTATGCCGCGAGCGCACTGCCAGTTTGGAGCCGCATGGCTGTTGCTGCGGGGAATTATCCCTCATTGGCTATTCCACCACTTGTAGAACCGGATGCACAAGGGAATATTCAAATCGCCATCAAGCAAGGTATTTCACAGTTTGTACCGGGCAAGAAAACCACAACGTGGGGATATAATGGTGATTTATTGGGACCCGCACTTAGCCTGAAAAATGGGCAGTCAGTTAACATTAATATCACCAACCAATTGCCCGAAGAGACAACCGTACACTGGCATGGTCTGGAAATTTCCGGTGAGCAAGATGGTGGACCTCAAGCAATTATCGCACCCGGTGCTAGCCGTAAAGTCAATTTCACTCTCAATCAACCTGAAGCCACTTGCTGGTTCCATCCTCATACTCACGGAAAAACAGGTTACCAAGTGGCGATGGGATTAGCGGGATTAGTGCTTGTTAAAGATGAAGATAGCCAAAAACATGGCTTACCGAGCGAGTGGGGTGTCGATGATATTCCCGTTATTCTGCAAGATAAGCGCTTAAAAGATGACGGACAAATTGATTATCAATTAGGCGTCATGAGTGCTGCCGTGGGCTGGTTTGGGGATATGATGCTGACCAATGGAGCGGTTTATCCTAAACATGTTGCACCGAAAGGCTGGATCCGCCTGCGGTTATTAAACGGTTGTAACGCACGTAGTTTGAACGTATCGACCAGTGATGGACGAAAAATGTATGTGGTGGGCAGTGATGGTGGATTGCTGGCTGAACCTATCGCATTAACTGAATTGCCGATTTTAATGGGTGAACGCTTTGAAGTATTGATTGATGCCTCAGATGGACGTTCCTTTGACCTTGTCACTTTACCTGTTGGGCAAATGGGCATGACCATCGCGCCATTTGATCAGCCACTGCCTGTTTTACGCATTGAAACTACTTTGAGTACGGGAGCTGGAAAATTACCTGAGCAATTAGCAACGATTGCTGCCATTCCTTCACTGACGGGGCTAAATCGCCGTAAATTCCATTTGATGATGGATATGCGCTTGGATATGCAAGGCATGATGATGCTGCGCGAAAAATATGGTCCGCAGGCGATGGGAAGCATGGGAGGTCATGGTGGTATGATGGGGAATATGGATCATTCCAATATGAATGGTGGCAATATGGGGAGTGGAAACATGAACCATGGCAATATGAATAACAGCAATATGGGTCATGGAAGTATGGATCATAGTAATATGGATCATAGTAATATGGCTGGCAGCATGCAAAACAGTGGCGGTCATTGCGGTATGGGCACGGGGGATCTGGATATTCATAATGCGAACACCATCAATGGACAGGTTTTCTCAATGACCCATCCTGCGTTTAATGCGCCGCTAAATCAGCAAGAGGTATGGGTGATTTCAGGGCGTGGCGATATGATGCTGCACCCATTCCATGTTCACGGAACGCGTTTTAGGATCCTCAAAGAAAATGGTCGTCCAGTTGAACCGCATCGCCAAGGTTGGAAAGATATTGTGAAAGTAGAAGGACAAGTGAGCGAAGTCTTAGTGGAATTTAAGCATACTGCGACGCCACAGCACCCTTATATGGCACATTGTCACCTACTGGAGCATGAAGATACCGGCATGATGATGGGCTTTACCGTAGGCTAAGGTTATCGAAACTGGCAGTGGCGATGTGGTCACTGCCATTTGTTTTGTCGTCGCGTCTTTGTGTGGCTTATGTTAAAATTACGCGCTTTCCTTTCCCATATATGCGTAATAGATGATGAAACATACTCTGGATGTAATGATCTCTGAAGAAGAGATTGCTCAAAGAATCAGTGAATTAGCAGACAGCATTAGTGCTCATTACCAAGAAAAACAAGGTGATTTAGTGCTGGTTGGTCTGTTAAAAGGCTCTTTCATTTTTATGGCGGATCTGTGCCGTAAAATCACCGTACCTCATGAAGTTGATTTCATGACCGTATCAAGCTACGGCAATGCAATGACATCAAGCCGTGATGTGAAAATCGTGAAAGACTTAGATGAAGATATTCGCGGTAAGCATGTGCTGATTGTGGAAGATATCATTGACTCAGGCAACACCTTAAATAAAGTCCGTGAGATTTTTGGCCTGCGTGAGCCTGCATCTGTCGCAATTTGTACTCTGTTGGATAAGCCTTCTCGCCGTGAAGTGGATGTACCGGTTGAGTGGATTGGTTATTCAATCGAAGATAAATTCGTTGTCGGTTATGGTATCGACTACGCGCAGCAGTATCGCCACCTGCCGTACATTGGGCATGTCACTCTGCTGGAAGAGTAAGTTTTTTAAACTGTATTCTTAGCAATAAAAAGAGCAGCCTAGGCTGCTCTTTTGCTATCTTATTTTCGAAAAAATTATTTTTTCTGTGTGAGCTTAGAGATAGCCTCACGATAACCTAACTCTAACTTCTCACGGCTATCTGAGGTAATGTGTAAGTCGTGTAAGCGACCATTATTGATACCGTAAACCCAGCCGTGGATCATGATTTTCTGACCACGTTTCCATGCGGATTGCATAATAGTGGAGTGACCTAAGTTATACACTTGCTCAACCACGTTTAATTCGCAAAGACGATCTAAGCGTTCGCACGGTTTTAGTTCACCTAACATAGAGCTATGGCGATACCAGATATCTCGAATGTGTAATAACCAGTTATTGATCAGGCCCAATTCGGTGTTATCCACCGCTGCTTCAATACCACCACATCCATAGTGACCACAGATAATAATGTGCTCGACTTCCAGAACATCAACCGCATACTGAATAACTGATAAACAGTTTAAGTCCGTATGGATAACTAAGTTCGCCACATTACGGTGAACGAAGAGATCCCCAGGGGCTGCGTTGATCAGCTTTTCGGCAGGCACTCGACTGTCTGAGCAGCCGATCCATAGAAATCTTGGTTTTTGAGCTTTTGATAATTCTTTAAAGAATTCAGGATCTTTTTCTTTTACAGACGCTGACCATGCTTCGTTATTAGCAAACAGCTCTTCAATTTTTCTCATCATGACTTATAGCCTAGTTGTGTGACTTTGCGATAAAATCTTATACAGCATTTATTGATTAAATAATAATTAGTTATACTAATTTCACATCTATGATGAACCACTCATTTATACATGACAACCCTCATTAAGGGGGATGTTGAATAATATATTGTTAAATTATTATCACTTTTCTGCATAACATCCGACAGGAAAAAGTGGCATCATTAATCTATATTGCCTCCAAACAGCCCCAAGAATAAAGGTATTTTTAATATATGACTTACGCACTCGAACTATCGCAGCTGACCAAAACCTATGCAGGTGGCGTGAAAGCGTTGCGTGGCATTGATTTAAGCGTGGAAGATGGTGATTTCTATGCCTTACTTGGACCGAATGGTGCAGGAAAATCAACAACGATTGGTATTATTAGCTCACTGGTCAACAAAACCAGTGGCTCAGTAAAAGTGTTTGGCTATGACTTAGATAAGCAAGTTGTCTTGGCTAAACAGCAACTTGGATTAGTGCCTCAAGAGTTCAACTTTAACCCGTTTGAAACAGTCTTACAGATCGTTTTAAACCAAGCAGGTTATTATGGTGTTCCTCGTCATGTGGCAAACCAGCGTGCTGAGCAATATCTTACTCAGTTAGATTTGTGGGAAAAACGTAATGAGCGTGCACGTAATTTATCTGGTGGGATGAAACGCCGCTTGATGATAGCTCGCGCTTTGATGCATCAACCAAAACTGTTGATCCTCGATGAACCGACAGCCGGTGTTGATATTGAGTTGCGTCGTTCTATGTGGACGTTCCTGAAAAAGCTGAATGCACAGGGTACTACCATTATTTTGACCACTCACTATCTGGAAGAAGCGGAAATGCTGTGCCGTAATATCGGGATTATTCAGCATGGTGAGCTGGTGGAAAATACCAGCATGAAGCAGCTTTTAAGCCAGCTAGAGTCAGAAACCTTTATTTTCGATTTGATGCCAAAGAGCCCAATTCCAAGCTTAACGGGGTATGAATCCCGCTTAGTGGATACGTCAACTCTCGAAGTTGATGTGAAACGTGAGCAAGGGCTCAATGGGGTCTTCAGTCAGTTAAGTGACCAAGGAATTCAAATTTTGAGTATGCGCAATAAGGCTAACCGCCTTGAAGAGCTGTTTGTCAGCTTAGTGAAAAAAGATAATCAAGTTTCAGAGCAGGAAGGTGCGCAATGATCTCGCTATATTGGGTTGCCCTAAAAACGATTTGGATCAAAGAGGTCACTCGCTTTGGTCGTATCTGGGTGCAAACATTGCTGCCACCTGTAATCACGATGTCGCTCTATTTTGTGATTTTCGGTAACTTAATTGGTTCCCGAATTGGTGATATGGGCGGCGTAGATTACATGCAGTTTATCGTCCCTGGCCTTATTATGATGGCGGTGATCACTAACTCATACTCTAACGTCTGCTCGTCATTCTTTGGGTCTAAATTCCAGAAAAATATTGAAGAACTATTAGTTGCTCCCGTACCGACTCACGTGATTATTGCCGGTTTTGTTGGCGGTGGGGTTGCACGTGGGATTTTAGTCGGATTCTTGGTGACTATTGTATCTCTGTTCTTTATCCCATTGCAGGTTCATTCATGGTCAATGGTGGTGATCACGCTGTTATTAACGGCGATTGTGTTCTCCCTTGCAGGTCTGTTAAATGCGATTTTTGCCAAAACCTTCGATGATATCAGCATTGTTCCAACCTTCGTTTTAACGCCACTGACCTATCTAGGTGGGGTGTTCTATTCACTATCTTTACTGCCGCCATTCTGGCAAGCGGTTTCTAAGCTCAACCCGATTGTGTATATGATAAGCGGTTTTAGATATGGCTTTTTAGGCATTGCGGATGTGTCTATCGTCGTGACTTTGAGCGTATTAATGGTGTTTTTAATTATCTTCTATGCTTTGACATGGTATTTAATTGAACAAGGTCGCGGATTAAGAAGTTAACCTAGCAAATAGGTTGCGTTGAGGGTGAAATGGGACTTTTCGCCTAATATATAAAGAGGGAAAATCACGCGTTTATCCCTCTTTATATGTCACTTTAAATGCCTCTAATAGGGGCTTTCTATATTAAATTAAGCCACTTGAACAGGCACGGCTTTAGCAATGCGGCTCATTGTGTTGTTCGCATCAAAGTAAGCCACTTTGGGTTGATGTTGGCGGGCCTCTTCATCAGGTAACATACCGTAAGTGCAAATAATCAACTTATCGCCAACCGCAGCGCGACGTGCCGCAGCACCATTCACAGAGATAATTTTAGAACCGCGTTCCCCTGCAATCGCATAGGTTGAAAAACGTTCGCCATTATCCACATTATAAATATCGATAGCTTCGTATTCTAAAATGCCAACGGCATCTAAGAAATCCTGATCGATAGCGCAAGAGCCTTCATAGTGGAGGTCTGCTTGGGTGACAGTGGCACGGTGGAGCTTACCTAGTAGCATTTTTCTTTGCATTTCTTCTTCCTCATTCAAGCCACAGCGTTGTTGGCTGCGCGCTCTTGCCCTAGTCACATACTTATGTATGCTCCTAGGGTCGCGTTTACTTGCCGCCTAGCTGTGACATGAATGAGTTTGAATAAATCTCAGGTTATTTTTTCTCATTCAAGCTCAGCGTTGTTAGCTGCGTAATCATATTTATTCTTACTCATTGTATGCCACAGCGTTGTTGGTACGTTCTCTTACTACCTGGCTGTGACATCAATGATGTTTAAATTAGTTAAGCGATATCGAGCGGTAACTCGACTTGCAGATTGTCGATTAAACGGGTTTGACCTAGCCATGCAGCCATTAAAATCACGGCGCGGCGGCTGGAAACCGTCAGTTCACCGAGGTTATCGGCATCGCGAATAAAGAGCTCGTCAGGGGTAAATCCTGCTTGGCGCAAAGACTCTTCCATTTCACCAATTAAACGGGTTGCTGCCGCGGGAGAGTCCGTGAGCTTCTCACCTGCTTTTTGCATAATCGCAAACAGCTGAGGGGCGATTTTTAGCTCATCGGCAGACAAATTATTATTGCGTGAACTCAGGGCTAAGCCATTCTTAGCGCGAACGATAGGGACACCGACAACCTGAATATCGAAAGAAAGGTCAGTGACCAATTTACGGACTAACTGAAGCTGCTGATAATCTTTTTCACCAAATAATGCAATATCAGGCTGCACGAGATTAAATAGCTTGGTCAGCACTGTCGCAACGCCACGGAAATGCCCTGGACGGCTAGCGCCTTCTAACATGGTAGAAATTTCAGGTACTTCAACGTAACTTTGGTTGTCCATACCTTCAGGGTAAAACTCGGCGGCAGACGGTGCGAAAACTAAATCAACACTTTTACGTTTCAGTTTTTCGCAATCTTCCTGCAAGGTACGAGGGTAATTGGCTAAATCGGATTGACGGTCAAACTGCATTGGATTGACAAAAATACTGGCAATGACAATGTCGGCTTGCTGTTTAGCCTGGTCAATCAGTGTCAGGTGTCCATCATGTAAATTGCCCATCGTTGGGACAAACGCAATACGTTTGCCTTCTTGTTTCCAGCGACGAATTTCACGGCGCAAGATTGGCGATGTTTCAACGATCCGCATACTTCCCATCCTTATCGTTATATTTCATACAGAATTACGAAAATGAGTGAGCGTCACTCGGGTAAATTTCTTGCTCAACTTCTTGAATATAGAGGCTAATTGCATCGTGAATATTGCCCGCTTCAGCCAGAAAGTTTTTGGCAAACTTCGGTGGTTTCGCGGTGATCCCTAACGCATCGTGCATCACCAGAATTTGCCCGTCAGTGCCATTACCCGCACCAATTCCAATGACTGGCAACAGTAATTCTTCAGACACTTGGTTCGCAAGGGATGTCGGTACACACTCAAGAACCAGCAGCTGAATACCTGCATTCTCGAGGGCAATTGCATCTTTGATAAGCTGATTGGCGCTAACTTCATCACGACCTTGGACTTTATAGCCTCCAAGGACATTCACCGCTTGTGGGGTTAAGCCTAAGTGGCCGCAGACTGGTACGGAGCGTTCACACAGCATTTTGACGGTTTCACATAGCCAGCTGCCACCTTCGATTTTCACCATATTCGCGCCAGCTTGCATCAAAATAGCGGCATTGGCACAGGCTTGCTCCGGTGTGGCATAACTCATAAAAGGCATGTCGGCGATGATGAATGCGTTAGGGGCGCCTTTACGTACGCAGCGAGTGTGATAGGCGATCTGCTCGATGGTCACTGGTAGGGTGCTGGTTTCGCCTTGGATAGTCATACCTAAAGAGTCACCAACCAGCATCACTTGGATACCTTGCTCAGCAAACAGTTGAGCAAAACTGGCATCGTAGGCCGTAATGGTCGCGAATTTGTGTTTCTCTTTTTTATATTGACACAAATCAGCGAGAGTAATGGGTTTCATTAAAATAACCTCCGGAAATGATTTCTCTTATGACCATACCTGAACGAGGTTAAACACATTAGGAATTTATTCCCAAAGCATTAGGCCATTTTGAGGGACGTGTGTAAGTCTTTCTGACAGTTTTTCACCATCGGGAAAAATCAGGGAAGGGGTAATATCACTGAGCGGATAAAGCATAAACTCACGCTCTTTTAGCCCATAATGTGGAACAGTTAAGCGCTCGGTGTGGATCTCTCGATTGCCAAACAACATGATATCGAGATCTAATGTTCTCGGCCCCCAGCGCTCATCTTTGCGAACGCGCCCTAAATCTAATTCAATTTTCTGGGTGTAATTGAGTAATTCTTCAGGTTCGAGTTCAGTTTCCAGCAAAACTGCCAGATTGAGATAATCAGGTTGATCCTGTGGACCGAGGGGTTTAGTTCGATAAATAGAGGAAGTGCTCACAACGCGAGTGCTTGGAATCGCATCTAATGCGGCAATTGCTTGTTGTGCTTGCTTCAGTGGCTCGCCTAAGTTGCTGCCAATGGCAATGTACACTTGCTCCATCTCTTTATCTCTCTATCTTAATCTCTCTATGGTGATCGCAACGACCGCTTAAGCCGCTGCGATTGAACCGTTATGATTTATTCGGTTTTCTATTACCGGATTGTGATGAACGATGAGGGCGCTGGCGGCGGCGAGTTGGCGCACTACCGAGTTCCGAGATCATTTCACGTTGTTTCTGGGCATTGGCTTGTTGGAAGTCATTCCACCATAAAGCGAGTTCTTGTAGCTCATTACGGTGTTCTACATTGGCTCTAAGCTCTAATAAATCAAAGGCAGCACGGAATTTCGGGTGCTCCATCAATTTATTAGCACGACGCCCTTGGCGACGTGGTAAGCGTAATTGCAACATCCAGATATCACGCATGGTGGTGGTGATGCGTTTTGGTATTGCAATAGAGCGGCACTGTTCATCCAATACATCGTTCATTGCTAGCGCAAAGGCATCATAGTAAGCGAGACCGCCTTCTTGTGATAGTTTCTCCGCGTGCTCAGTGACGGGATACCATAACATGGTTGCAAATAAAAATGCAGGGTTGACGCGCTTATCATTTTTTAGTCTGAAGTCAGTGTTTTTTAACACCTGTTCAATGACTTTTTCCATTGGTGAGTCACCATTCTCAGTGAAGCGGCTCGCAATCACTGGGAACAGTTGTTCAAACAGATGATACTGATTCAGCATTTTATAGGTGGCGTAACCATAACCTGCTTGAAGTAATTTTAATGACTCTTCAAACAGTCGCGCAGAAGGGATTTCACGCAGCAATGGCGCTAAGCGATGAATGGGCTCTGCAGTATTTGGCTCGATACGCATATTTAGCTTACAGGCGAAACGCACGGCGCGGATCATACGAACTGGATCTTCACGGTAGCGAGTTTCTGGGTCGCCAATCAGACGAATAACGCCATCTTTTAAGTCTTGTAATCCATTGACGTAATCGCGTACGGAGAAATCATCAATGTTGTAATATAGGCTATTGACAGTAAAGTCGCGGCGGATAGCATCTTCTTCAATGGAACCGAAAATATTGTCGCGAAGCAGCATGCCATTTTGCGCTTGAGATGACAGGTTTTTATCATCGACTTCTTGGTCGTGGTGACCTCGGAAGGTGGCGACTTCAATAATTTCTGGGCCAAACATAATGTGCGCAAGGCGGAATCGGCGACCAACCAGTCGGCAATTACGAAATAGCTTGCGAATTTGTTCTGGGGTTGCATTGGTGGTGATATCGAAATCTTTTGGCTTTTGGCCTAATAATAAATCACGTACACCACCGCCAACTAAATAGGCTTCATAGCCATTTTTATTAAGGCGGTACAATACTTTCAGTGCATTTTCACTAATGTCATCACGCGAGATTATGTGTTGAGCGCGTGGAATAACGGTAATCGATTCTTGTTTCGTCACGGATGTTCGCTTCTGTGTTTGAGCATCGGAACGTTTAGAGGGACGAACCGCTTTCTTTGTGTGTCTCGTATTCTGGTCATGTCTAGTATTCTGCTCATGCCGAGTTTTCCTCTCAGATTTTTTCTCTGATGCAGAAGGAGTGACTGGCCTTTCACCGGCTGCCTGTGTGTCTCGCGCACCACGCTTTGGCATCGATTCCTGTTCTGCGGACGATGCTGGTTCATTGCGAGATAAAATGTTGCGGCAGAAATTTGCTACTCGGTTAAAAATAGTACACCTCGATGTCATTACATAGATTCATTAAACAAAATAAGCGGCTAATCATAGCTCACTGAAGTTTCTTTGAGAATGGTTAAACGAATAAAAGTCATGGCTAATTATTTTTTATATCAATTAACTCAGTGAATATTATACAAATTGTAGCTTTTTGCGCGAGACGCAAACGATAACAAATGTAGAGAAAATGAGAGAAATAAAGATGAGGAAAAGGGGAGTTTAAACATTTTTGAGGGTGCGAATCCTTATAACGGCGCAGGGTTAATGCGCCGTTGAGGACTCCCAAAACAACAATTAGCCAGCCATCTGCTTTTCGCGGATCTCTGCTAATGTTTTACAGTCGATGCACAAATCTGCTGTTGGACGCGCTTCCAAACGACGGATGCCAATTTCCACACCACAAGATTCGCAGTAGCCAAAATCTTCATCTTCAACTTTCTTCAGCGTCTTTTCGATCTTCTTGATCAATTTACGTTCGCGGTCGCGGTTACGTAACTCGAGGCTGAATTCCTCTTCCTGAGCGGCTCTATCAACGGGGTCTGGAAAGTTAGCTGCCTCATCTTGCATATGAGTAACAGTCCGGTCCACTTCATCTCTGAGTTGATTGCGCCATGCTTCGAGAATGAGCTTAAAATGCGCCAATTGGGCTTCGTTCATGTACTCTTCGCCAGCCTTCTCATGATAGGGCTCAACCCCGGCAATGGCGAGAATGCTTAAGGACGATGTCTTACGTTTTTGCCCTTCTTGCATAATGCTTCTCCTACACACGCAAATTTTACAAAAACCCCAAGGGGGAAAATTTAAGGTCGCTATAAATATCAGAAGACAGCCGTCTTGGCAATCGTTCATGTGATGAGTTTTGTAACGCTGTGAGGACAAGCGTGTTTCTTCCCTTCACTAGCACTCCTAACTCGATGACCTTGTTTAAATATCGACTAATCTAAAATGACTTAGTCGGGGTGAAGCGAATTGATGTCCCTATTTGCATTTTTTGTTTAGATATATCCACTTGATAACACAGAACTTCGACGCCATTGGCTATAGCTTGTTCTAACAACGCTGCATATTGAGAGTCAATATGTGCAGCAGCGGATACTACGTGGATACCGCTATGTAAAATGACAAACATAAGTATGGCGCGTTTTCCTTCTTTCGCAATCAAAGTCAGCTCTCTAAGGTGTTTTTGACCTCGGATTGTCTGAGTATCAGGGAAATAGCCATGGTTGTTTTCCAGCAAAGTCACTGATTTTACTTCAATAAAACAATCAGCTAAGCCCTCTTGAGTGAGTAAAAAATCAATTCGACTGTTTTCACTGCCATACTTCACTTCAGGGGTCACTATACTGTAGTCAGATAATTCTGGAATATGCTTTTTTGCCAACGCTTCTGCCACTAATTGATTTGCTCGCAGCGTATTAATACAAATTAGATGGTTGTTTTTGGTTTGTGTTAACTCCCAGCTGTACGGATATTTTCGTTTTGGATTATCCGAGGTGGAGTACCACACGGTATCCCCAGGAGTTGCACAGCCTGTCATCGCCCCAGTGTTTGCGCAGTGTATCGTCATTTCCTCACCCTCGGGGGTGACGACATCCGCTAAAAAACGTTTATAGCGTTTAATTAAGATGGCTGATTTTAAAGGGGGGATAAATTCCATGTATTCTCCGTTTACCGCGTTGTTCGTGACATAACATAGCACCATGCTATAGATGGGCTTGGATAATAGACAGTATTAATGCGTCATATTCGTTAATGCGACAATTTGTTAATGCTACAATGCTTCTCATAGAAAGTTAAACCTCATGGAGTTACCCCTTAGTGTTCCCTATCTTAGAAGTAAGTGATGACTTACTCGCTGCTCTAGCGAAATCCTCTCAAGTTCTGTTGCATGCGCCGACAGGGGCTGGGAAATCCACGGTATTGCCGCTAGAAATCCTCAAAAGTGAGCAGATAGAAGGGCGAATTATTATGTTAGAGCCGCGGCGTATTGCAGCGCGTTCAGTCGCCACTCGCTTAGCGCAGCAGTTAGGGGAATCGGTAGGGGAAACTATTGGTTTACGTATGCGCTCAGAAAGCAAAGTGAGTGCTAAAACGCGTTTAGAAGTGGTGACGGACGGTGTGCTGACTCGCCAATTACAGAATGACCCGATGCTTGAAGGTGTCGGATTGGTCATTCTGGATGAATTTCATGAGCGTAATTTGCAGGCCGATTTAGGGTTAGCGCTGTTATTGGATTCTCAGCAAGCACTGCGGGACGACTTAAAAATTCTACTAATGTCCGCTACGCTGGATGATCAAGGGCTTAGCCAGTTATTTCCTGATGCGCCAGTGATCAGTTCACAAGGGCGGGCATTCCCTGTTCAACGGGAATATAAGCCCATCAATCCGAATAAACCGTTTCATCAAGAAGTCGCGAGCGCGGTTTGGCAGCTGATGCAGCAACAAGCTGGCTCTTTGTTACTCTTTTTACCGGGTGTAGGCGAAATTGAGCGGACGAAAAGCCAGTTAGAAGGGTTAGTGACTGACGATGTGATGTTGTGCCCAATGTATGGCGCGCTATCAATTCAAGCCCAGCAACACGCGATTCTGCCTGCCCCTGAAGGAAAACGTAAGGTCGTGCTGGCGACCAACATTGCGGAAACCAGCCTCACCATCGAGGGGATCCGTTTAGTGGTGGATAGTGGTTTTGAGCGAGTGGGACAATTTAACCCGCGAAGTGGGCTTACAAAGCTCATTAAAAAACGCATTAGCCAAGCCTCAATGACTCAACGGGCGGGACGGGCTGGGCGCTTAGAAGCGGGTGTATGCTGGCACCTCATGAGTGCAGAACAAGCTGAACGTGCAGCGCAATTTAGTGACGCGGAAATTAACAATAGTGACTTAAGCGGATTATGGTTAGCGCTCCTTCAATGGGGCTGTCACGATATTTCTCAACTCCAATGGTTAGATGTTCCCCCTGAGGCGGCATTATCGGCAGCGAAAACCCTGTTATTCAAATTGGGTGTCACCGATGCCCAAGGGAAACTCACGTCGATGGGCAGTAAAATGGCGGGAACGGGGACGTCGGTGCGTACGGCGGCGATGCTGTATCACGCGCAGCAAATTCAAAATAAATCCGTTATTCAACTTGCTGCATTATTAACAGCAATTATTGAAGAGCCTCCCCGCGGCGAAGTGATTGACCTACATACCCATTTAGAACGTCCGACGGATAACTGGTGCAAACGGGCATCTATCTTAAGTGGTGACAAGGTTACCCATTCTTTAGGAAAAACCGCAGGGCTGATTAGTGAGTGGTTACCAACATTACTTGCCGCAGGGTTTCCAGACTACATAGCGAAATCCCGAGACCATCAAACTCGTTATCAATTAGCCTGCGGGTTAGGGGCAACACTGAATGATAATGACCCACTAATGGGCAATACATGGCTGATGGTAGCGGCATTATGGCAGTCAGAAACCTCGGCAGATGCGCGTATTTCCTTGGCATATCCTATTGAAATTGAAAAGCTTCAACAGGACTGCCCGCATCTTTTTAGCACTCAAGAGACGGTGGAATGGGATGAGCTGCGGGGGAGCTTGCTGGCATGGCGGCGCTTACAATGTGGGCAGTTAGTCGTGAAATCTCAACGGCTGACTAATCCAGAACCGGAAGAGATTAAAAAAGCGCTGGTTTACTGGCTTCAGCAAAATGGTTTGCAACAGTTAAATTGGCAAGAAAATACCCTACAGTTGCGCATTCGTTGTGAATTAGCGGCGCGTTATTTTCCTGACTCGCCATTGCCTGCAATGGATGATGAGACTTTACTCGAGACGCTTGATGAATGGTTAGCCCCTTATCTTAATGGCGTGACAAGCAAGAAAAAGCTGCAAGAAATTGATTTAATGAATTTATTATTGAATCGATTGGATTGGCAGCAACGCCAATGGCTCGACAGCACTTTCCCTATGAGCTATGTCGCCCCTTCTGGGAGCGAGGTAAGTATTCACTACGCGCTAGACAAGCCTCCGGTGGTTGAAATTCGCCTGCAAGAAGTGTTTGGTGAAAAAGCCAATCCAACCGTGGCAAATGGCAAAGTGACATTAACATTATCATTGCTTTCACCGGCAAGGCGCCCTATTCAGATAACTCAAGATCTCGGTGCATTTTGGCAAGGGAGCTATAAAGAGGTACAAAAAGAGATGAAAGGGCGTTATCCAAAACATCCTTGGCCAGATGACCCTGCGAATGCCGAACCAACGCGACAAACAAAAAAAGCGATGATGAGTGCGAAATAACCTAATTTTGTGCTCTAATAACGGGCTGTAAATTAGGCAATGGCGCCCAATAGACAGCGTAAGGAAGTGTAATTAGGAGCTTTCTTCCGTGAAATTCTTTGAATTATGAGCCAAAATTAGCCTTATGTTACATCTACGCATCTGTAATTGTGCTTACGCACATGTCGTTATGTTTGCGCATACATAGTTAGATTTTAATGCCTATTTAGGTATAGGAGATATGGAGCGACCATGTCCGGTAAAGATTTTGAACCCATTGGCAGACGTAAAAGACGCGCTGCTGAGAAATCGTCATCCTCTTCACGCCGCCGTAGACGCCGCGATGATTATGATGAAGATCTGTATGATGACGAAGATATTGATGATGAATATCTTGATGATGAAGACGATGAAGAAGAGCAAATGACCAAAAAAGGCTCAAAAAAGAACAAACCTCGCAAGAGTAAATGGCGCTGGTTTTGGCTGCTAGTTAAATTAATGCTGGTACTCGCCGTGATACTGGCGGCTTACGGTTTTTACCTAAACCAACAAATTAAAGAGCGCCTTGATGGTAAGGTGTGGGACTTGCCTGCGGCAGTATACGGACGCATGGTAAACCTTGAGCCGGGTATGGATTACAGCCAAGCTGAAATGACCAACCTGCTTGAAGGGATGCAGTACCGTAAAGTCAGCAAAATCACCACATCCGGTGAGTTTGTGGTGAAAGGCAATACCATTGAAATTTTGCGTCGTCCATTTAATTTCCCAGACCAAAAAGAGGGGCAAGTCCTCGCGCGTCTGGTGTTTGAGAATGGCATGTTGAGCAAGATTGAAAATATTGAAAATGGGCGCTCGTTCGGTTTCTTCCGTTTAGATCCGAAACTGATCACCATGATGCAATCTGCGAATAATGAACAGCGTTTAGTGCTGCCAATGGCGGATTTTCCTGAATCCTTGGTGAAAATCCTCCTCGAAACGGAAGATAGAAACTTTTATGAGCATGATGGTGTTAGCTTATATTCTATCGGTCGTGCGGTGGTGGCGAACGTCACCGCGGGTCGCTCCGTGCAGGGGGGAAGTACCTTAACGCAGCAGTTGGTGAAAAACCTATTTTTAACCAACGAAAGAACCCTGAAACGTAAAGCTAACGAAGCCTTTATGGCATTGATTTTAGACTACAACTACAGCAAAGAACGCATTCTTGAGCTGTATTTGAATGAGGTCTATTTAGGGCAAAATGGTAATGACGAAATTCGTGGCTTCCCGCTGGCGAGTTTGTATTACTTTGGCCGACCAATCAATGAGTTAAGTTTTGACCAACAAGCATTGCTGGTGGGAATGGTGCAAGGTGCATCGACCTTTAACCCGTGGACTAAGCCACAAAATGCGATTAAACGCCGTAACATTGTGCTTAAAATCCTCGAAACCCGCGGTGTTATCGACAATGAGATGTACCAAGTTCTGAGCGCTCGACCACTCGGTGTGAAAAACAAAGAAGGGTTAGTCGCATCTCAACCCGCATTTATGCAGATGGTACGACAAGAGCTGAGTGAGAAGCTTGGGGATAAAGTTAAAGATCTCTCTGGTGCGAAAATCTTTACTACCTTAGATCCTGTGGCGCAAACGGCGGCGGAAAACGCGGTCGAGTTCGGTGTGGCTGATTTACGTAAAGCACGTAAATTGGATGATATCGAAGGTGCCATGGTGGTGGTTGACCGTATTAATGGCGAAGTGCGTGCAATGGTCGGTGGCTCTGATCCACAATTCTCAGGCTTTAACCGAGCGTTGAATGCTCGTCGTAGCATTGGTTCTTTAGCAAAACCACCAGTTTATTTAACGGCATTAAGTGAGCCAGACCGCTTCCGTTTAAATACGTGGCTATCCGATGAACCACTGACCATCAAAGTCGGTAATCAAAGCTGGAGCCCACGAAACTATAGCCGTAATTTTAACGGTCGTATGATGCTGGTGGATGCGCTTGCGAAATCACAAAATATTCCAACCGTAAACTTAGGAATGGAAATTGGTCTTGACCAAGTGATGAACACCTTTATCCGTTTAGGTGCGCCAGAAAGTGCGATGGAAAAAGTCCCTGCGATGTTGTTAGGTGCGGTGAACTTAACGCCAGCTGAAGTGGCGCAAGTGTACCAAACCATTGGTGGCGAAGGTAATCGTGCAAAATTATCTGCATTACGTTCAGTGATTGATGGTGATGGCAAAGAGCTGTATCAAAGTTATCCATCCGCAGAGCGTGCCGTACCATCTCAAGCCGCTTATTTGACCCTGTTCGGTATGCAGCAAGTGGTACAGCAAGGTACTGGACGTGTATTACTGAATAAATATGGTAAATACAATCTGGCGGGTAAAACGGGTACCACGAACGACCTGCGTGATAGCTGGTACGCGGGTATCGACGGTAAGGAAGTGGCTATAGTCTGGGTCGGTCGTGATAACAACGGACCAACACAGTTAACAGGCTCGACAGGGGCATTGCGTGTTTATCAGCGCTATTTAGATAACCAAACGCCACTGACACTTATCAACCGAGCGCCAGAAGGGATAACCGACATGCGCGTCATGATGGATGGCCAATTTAGCTGCTCTGATTTAGGTGGCGGTAGAATGTTGCCAGTCTGGACAGAAGATCCGCAAAGCCTATGCCAAGGATCAGCATCGCAAGATCCGGTGTGGAATTTGAATGGGAATGGTGAGGCGCCACAAGAAGATGGAGCTGCTCCTGACTGGGTTAAGGATATGTTTGGCGATTCTCCGTCATCCCGCACGCCGTAGCGTTGTTGGCTTCACTCGGATACTCGGGTCACATACTTTTGTATGCTCCCCGAGATATCCTAGTTTGCCGCCTAGCTACAGCGCACGGGATTTAGGAGAATATTGAGTTTGATTGAAGAAGAAAACAGATCAAAAATATATTCAGAAAAATAGATAAAAAATAGGCGCCGTCTTTTGTAGATGGCGCCTATTTTTTTGAGCGGATTATTGCGGGGATTATTCGGCTTTGATTTTTGCCAGTGCAATTTCCGCAGCATCGATGGTGCGCTGGATATCTTCATCGCTGTGGGCGACAGACATAAAGCCCGCTTCGAATGCGGATGGCGCTAAATAAACGCCTTCTTCTAACATGTAGTGGAAGAATTTCTTAAAGCGAGTCACGTCGCATTTCATCACGTCTTGGTAGCAAGTCACAGACTCAGCGTCAGTGAAGAACAGGCCAAACATCCCACCCACATGGTTAATGACCATAGGCACGCCTTGCTCTTTAGAAACACGGGCTAAGCCACGCGCCAGCTTATCCGTGAGTTCCGTTAAGCGTGCATGAACCCCCGGTTGAGAGACTTCATTTAAGCAAGCTAAACCCGCCGCCATAGCAACAGGGTTACCAGAAAGTGTGCCTGCTTGGTAAACCGGGCCGATTGGCGCTAATTTTTCCATCACTTCATAGCGACCGCCAAAAGCGCCCACTGGCATACCGCCACCGATGATTTTACCTAAACAGGTTAAATCCGGTTGTACGTTGTAATGATCTTGAGCGCCGCCGAGTGCAACACGGAAGCCTGTCATGACTTCATCGATGATCAGTAGTGCATTGAATTCATCACATAATGCACGCAGACCCGGCAGGAATTCTGCGGTTGGTGGAACGCAGTTCATGTTGCCCGCGACAGGTTCAACAATCACACATGCCACTTCTTCAGGGTAGTTTTCGAAAGCTTGGCGTACAGAGGCTAAATCGTTGTATGTGCAAGTTAATGTATGCTTAACGAAATCTTCAGGTACGCCCGGAGAGTTAGGCTCACCCATGGTCAGTGCACCGGAACCGGCTTTTACTAATAGGCAGTCAGCGTGACCGTGGTAGCAACCTTCGAACTTAATAATTTTATCGCGACCTGTATAACCACGAGCAAGGCGGATCGCGCTCATGGTGGCTTCAGTACCGGAGTTAACCATACGGATCATATCGATAGATGGCACTAACTCACACACCAGTTTTGCCATTTCCACTTCAGCAGCCGTTGGCGCACCAAAGCTTAAGCCTTTATTGACAGCTTTAATCACCGCATCGCGGATAGCCGGATGGTTGTGACCCAATACCATTGGACCCCAAGAACCCACATAGTCAATGTAAGCTTTGCCATCGACATCATAAATGTAAGCGCCATCAGCGCGTTCGATAAATAACGGAGTACCACCCACACCATTAAAGGCGCGAACAGGGGAGTTAACACCGCCAGGGATCAGCTGTTGGGCTTCATTATATAATTCTTCGGAATGGTGCATTACAGGGCTCCTGAAAAGAGACTAAATAAAAAGTTGCCGCTATTCTAAAGCACAAGGGCGATTAAACCAATGCTATCAATCACAATGATGGATCAATCATAAAGATGAATAGTAACTCTGTGCTCAATTGTGTAACAACACTTGAACCAATGAGTCAGGTGACGGATAATTGAGAAATTGATCTAAGTAGGCTTTGCCTTACCTATGAATTTACCGGTCACCGGTCTGGAGTAATAAATGAGTGATGATGTAGCTCTGCCTCTGCAATTTACCGATGCAGCTGCAACCAAAGTAAAAGACTTAGTTGCCGATGAAAATAACCCAAATCTGCGTCTGCGCGTCTATATTACGGGCGGTGGTTGCAGCGGCTTCCAATATGGTTTTACCTTTGATGACCAAATCAACGAAGGGGATATGACCATTGAAAAACAAGGCGTTGCACTAGTTGTAGACCCAATGAGCCTGCAATATTTAGTGGGTGGAAGTGTGGATTATACGGAAGGGCTGGAAGGGTCACGCTTTATTGTGACCAACCCAAATGCTAAGTCTACATGTGGGTGTGGTTCGTCCTTCAGCATCTAAAATCTTTCGTTATATTTTGCGCTGTGGCGGTGTTGGCTTCGTTCAGCTACTCGGGTCACATACTTATGTATGCTCCCCGAGATATCCTCACTTGCCGCCTAGCCACAGCACAAACTATTTAGAAAGATTCTTTCGTGATATTCAATTCTTAACTTCTTAACTTCTTAACTTCTTAACTTCTTAACTTCTTAACTTCTTAACTTCTTGTCTTAGTTTGGTAATGCGTTTAGCTGGTTGCATAGCTGCTCGGTGGCATTGATGATGCGAGGGCCGGCGCGGTGGAACCAATCCTCATTTAAGCGAATGATAGGGACATTGAGTTGAGTGCCCCAGAAAGCTTTGACGGCATTTTCTTGCTCTGGTGAGCCAGTCATGATGATGGCATCGGGCTTGCGGGTAAGAACTTGCTCACGGCTGACTTGAGGCCATTGGACAGCGCTGTTTTCAAAAACATTCTGAGCACCGCAAGTCTTAACCACATCATTTTGAAGGGTATGATTACCAGCACTAAATAATGGCTGAGTGCCGAGTTGGATAAATAATTGCTTAGGTTTCTTATTAGTATCTAATTTATCTTTTTGTATCTTTAGCGCGCTGCGCATTTGGCTGATATTTTTCTCTGCTACTTCAGGACGAGGGCTGTATTGTGCAAGTTCCTCCAATGAGCCGATAACGCCATCAATGCTTTGCGGATCAAAATAGACAATTGGAATCCCCAACGACGCCAGTTGATCTAATGGTCTCTGTGGGTTACCGCCTCGCCACGCTAAAATCAAATCCGGCTTTAAGGCAATAATTCGCTCCACATTTAACCCTTGCCAATCCGCAACTTGCTCAAGCTTTTTGGCAGAGTCGGGATAATCGGAATAGGCGCTCACGGCAACTAAGCTATCTCCCAATCCCACGGCATAAGCCAGTTCAGTATTCGCTGGCGATAAACTAATGACTCGGGATTTGGGGGCGGCGAATGCACTATTGATTAGGGTTAATAAAAATAGAAAACCAATCAGTGAGTGCATGAGTTTGGTCGTTAGATTCATAGCATTACTTCACAAAGAGGTATTAGAAAAGGCATAAATGAAGGTCAGTTATGCCTTAGAAAGTGATAAATAAATTACGCTAATGCTGTGACAATCGCAGCAACCATCAGGGATGATTGACGTGCAGCGACAGGTAAGAACTCGTCAAAGCTAGTGTGAGACTCTTTGTCTGCTACATCTGAAATTGCGCGAACCACCACAAAAGGTACTTTAAACTGGTAGCAAACATGACCGATAGCAGCGGCTTCCATTTCAACGGCAGCAACGTTCGGGAAGGTGGCTTTGATGCGCGCTAAAGGCTCTGCACCATTGATGAATGCATCACCACTGCAAATCAAACCACGCACCGCATTCATATCTAAGGCTTTGACACATGCTTCGGTCGTTTCAATGAGTTTTGCATCGGCAATAAATGCAGGTGGGCACTGTGCCATTTGACCGGGTTCATAGCCAAATGCGGTGACATCCGCATCGTGATAACGTACTTCTGTAGAGACAACAATATCCCCAACATTTAAACGAGGATCTAAACCACCCGCTGACCCTGTGTTGATCACTACATCTGGTTTACAGTGTTCTAACAGTAAAGTAGTACCGATTGCCGCAGCGACTTTACCGATGCCTGATTTTAATAAGGCAACATCAACGCCGTTCATTTTTCCAGTGTAAATTTCACAGCCAGCAAGGCTCAATGTTTGGCAACCTTCAATTTTTTCGCGCAGGGTCGCAACTTCTTGCTCCATCGCACCTATGATACCGATTTTCATTATGTCATACTCACTGTTGATTAATTAGACACTTATGTCGTAGATGGCTAAAGTGTAACATCGAAAGGTGGGTTTTCCTCTGCCTTTTCTTTGGGGATTTAGGAATAAAATGGTAAGGCGCAGAGGCTAGCATGGCGGGAAAAGAGATTAATTTTGTTAAAAAGCTGAGTTTCCAACGTAACTATATGAGTAGCGGGAAAAATCAAAGAGTCTCACCCGATGATGAAGATGCCGTAAATCGTCTATTTGAAAGTGACCGTGGGCGGATTATTAATTCGGCAGCCATTCGTCGTTTACAACAGAAAACCCAAGTTTTTCCCCTTGAACAAAACTCCGCCGTACGCAGCCGTTTAACCCATTCTCTTGAAGTTCAACAAGTCGGGCGCTACATCAGCAAAACGGTGTTGGGTGAATTGAAAAAGAAAAAATTGCTTGATGAATATGGGTTAACCGACCGTTGCGATGCCTTTGAGAGCCTCGTAGAAATGGCGTGTTTGATGCATGACATTGGCAACCCGCCGTTTGGGCATTTCGGTGAAGCAGCTATTCAACGCTGGTTTAGTAAATTATTAGCGCCAGACTATTTGTTCACGCCTGAGTCTGAAGACCCATGTAAAATTAAAGCGTTACAATTGACTGGTAATGAAAAGCAGGATCTATTTCGTCGTCAGCTTAAGCGTGATTTATGCTCGTTTGAAGGGAACGCTCAAGGGCTACGCATGGCGCATCGCCTGCTCAAATTGAATTTAACCTACGCCCAAATTGGTTCTATTTTGAAATACACTCGCGGCGCTTATGACCTTGAGCCGATCCCGCCAGAGTTTGATTATTTAATGAAAAAACCGGGTTATTACTGGTCTGAAGCGGATTTTGTCAGCGAGTTAACTAAAAAGTTGGAAATGACTAAATATTGCCGTTTTCCGCTCTCCTATATTATGGAAGCGGCGGATGATATTTCTTACTGTATTGCGGATTTAGACGATGCAGCAGAAAAGGGCATTTATACCGTTGAGCAACTAATTGAGTACCTAAAAGCAGAGTGGGGTGAGGTAAAATCAGGGGATCTCTTCGACCAAACTATTTTGCGGGCATTCAATAATATCAGCGATAACCACACGAGGCGCATTCAGCAAGATCAGTTTTTCATGTATTTACGCGTCAATATTACGGGAAAGCTTGCACATTACAGTGCTCAACGCTTTATTCAAAACCTACCTGAAATTTATCACGGTAGCTTTAACAGCGCGTTACTTGAAGATAAAAGCCAAGAGCATCGCCTATTAAAAGCTTTAAAAACAGTGGCGTTTAAGCATGTGTTTAATCACCATGAAGTGGAAGAACTAGAGCTACAAGGCTACCGAATTATCAGCGGATTATTAGATGTTTACAGCCCACTGTTGATGATGGATAAAGAGGATTTTGCAGCATTAGTGGCGCAAAATTACCATAAACACTTTTTTATCGAAACTCGCCTATTTCATAAGTTATCGAATAAACATCGACTCTCGTATAACGAAGCCTTGGAGAAAATTTCAGTCACCAGCGATGCGGATAAATCGATGCTAGAGTTTTATTATCGAGCCAGACTGATTCAAGACTACATTAGCGGAATGACTGACCATTATGCTTATGAAGAGTATCGAAAATTTATGGTGACAAATTAATGCTGATAAAAAAAGTCAGTATATAGCGTGACAAAAAAACTAAGTGGTCACTAATTTTGGTAAAAAAAATGCTATGATAGCCCGCTAATTTGTCTACCCAATTATCAGGCAGCCGCAGTGATAAAGTAAGCCGTTATAAAGTAAATATGGGTTTACCAACCTGTGGCTTGAAATAGAAATTATTTAACCCCGTTTAGTGACTACTTATGGCCCAATTTTACTCGCCAAATCGCCGCACCACCCAACGCCGTCAAATCACGGTTCATGTCGACAGTCTAGATGCCGCAGGGCAAGGCGTAGCTCGCCATGATGGCAAAGCCATATTTATCACTGGTTTATTACCAGGGGAAGAGGCGCAAGTCGAATTGACTGAAGATAAGCGCCATTTCGCGAAAGCCAAAGTCATTAAACGCCTCAGCACTAGCCCGCAACGTGTGAAACCCCGCTGCCGTTATTTTAATCAATGTGGCGGATGTCAACAGCAGCATGTGGAGATTGGGCTTCAACGTGAAAGCAAAGCGCAGGCTTTACAGCATTTAATGGGACGCGAAACTGGGTCTGTATTGCCTCCTATTTCGGTGATTGGCGGTGAAGAATACGGTTATCGCCGCCGCGCGCGTTTGGGGCTGCAATATCAAAATAAATCCAATCACTTAATGATGGGGTTTCGCCAAACGCAAACCAATACGCTGGTGGACATTAAAAGTTGTTCTGTATTACACGCTGAACTCGATGCGCTGCTAGCGCCACTGTCCAGTTGTTTAAATCAGTTATCGATTGCTAGTAAATTAGGGCATGTAGAGCTAATTCACGGGGATAACGGTAATCTTATCCTGTTACGCCATTTAGCCCCTGTTGACGTATCTGATAGAAAATGTTTGCTAGAATTTGCCAAATCTCATGAGCTTAGTATTTGGTTAGCGGGGAATGAAGGGCAATTATTGCCGCTTGAGATTGACTCCGCGTTACCTGAATATCAGGTGGCGGGTGAAACCTTGCAATTTAGCCCTGCCAATTTTATTCAAGTGAATGGCGAAATTAATCAGCACATGGTGGTGCAAGCCTTAGCATGGTTAGATCTAAGCCCAGAAGATAGGGTATTGGATCTTTTCTGTGGGATGGGTAACTTTACGCTGCCAATTGCCCGTTTAGCAAAAATGGCGGTTGGTGTTGAAGGTGTTGAAAATTTAGTCACTCAAGCGAGATATAACGCCCAGCGCAACTCAATTGAGAATGCGGCGTTCTATAATGAGAACTTGGAAGAACAGATCCACACTCAGCCGTGGGCGCAAGAAGGTTTTAATAAAGTGCTGTTAGATCCTGCTCGAGCAGGTGCCGCTGGTGTAATGGAACATTTAATTAAACTGATGCCAGAAAAAATTGTCTATGTTTCTTGTAATCCAACAACGTTAGCAAGAGACAGTAAAGTTCTGCTTGAAGGCGGGTATCAGTTATCTCAATTGCGGATGTTGGATATGTTTCCGCAAACTAGTCATCTGGAATCTATGGCGCTATTTGTTCGTAGCCCAAAGGTGTAACAGGTAGGGAGAATATATGGTTGCAGTAAGAAGTGCGCATTTAACCCCAGCAGGTGAATTTGCCCCCGAAAAGTGGGTTAATGATTTGGGTTTGAATAACAAACAATCAGAAGAAAAACTCATCCATACCTGGCAGTATTGTCACGATAAATTATCGGGGCAGGATATTGCGCCTCTGCTACTGTGGCGCGGCATTGAAATGACCGAAATTTTATCCACGCTCAGCATGGATATCGGTAGCTTACAAGCTGCGTTACTGTTCCCTTTAGTTGAAGAGGGAAAACTCGACGAACAATCCGTTATTGATGATTTCGGTCAATCTATTCATGCGCTGGTAAAAGGTGTGATTGAGATGGACGCCATCCGCGAACTTAAAGCCACGCAATCTAACGAAACCAGTTCCGTACAGGTGGATAATATCCGCCGTATGCTGCTGTCAATGGTGGAAGACTTCCGCTGCGTGGTCATTAAACTCGCCGAGCGTATCGCCCATTTACGGGAAGTCAAAGATGCCAGCGAAGATGAACGCGTCTTAGCGGCAAAAGAGTGTTCCAACATTTATGCGCCGTTAGCAAACCGCTTAGGGATCGGGCAATTAAAATGGGAATTAGAAGATTTTTGTTTCCGTTATCTGCACCCCGATGAATACAAAAAAATTGCGAAATTGCTGCATGAGCGCCGTATTGACCGTGAAGAATACATCGACAATTTCGTCAGCACACTGCGCAAATATATGCTCAAAGAGCAAATTCAAGCCGAAGTGTATGGTCGACCAAAACACATTTACAGTATTTGGCGCAAAATGCAGAAGAAATCCTTGGCATTTGGTGAATTATACGATGTGCGTGCGGTGCGCATTGTGGTTGAGCGCCTGCAAGATTGTTATGCGGCACTGGGGATTGTGCATACCCATTTCCGTCATTTACCCGATGAGTTCGACGACTATGTGGCGAACCCAAAACCCAATGGCTATCAGTCGATTCATACGGTGGTTTTAGGGCCGAATGGTAAAACTTTAGAAATTCAAATCCGTACCCGCCAAATGCATGAAGATGCAGAGTTGGGGGTTGCTGCGCACTGGAAATACAAAGAAGGCGCAAGTGGTGTTGGTAAAGGCAGCAGCTACGAAAACCGTATTGCATGGCTGCGTAAACTGATTTCATGGCAAGAAGAGATGGCAGATTCTGGCGAAATGCTGGATGAAGTGCGTAGCCAAGTGTTTGATGACCGTGTGTATGTGTTTACGCCAAAAGGCGATGTGGTGGATTTACCAACAGGTTCTACACCACTCGATTTTGCTTATCATATTCACAGTGATGTTGGACACCGCTGTATTGGGGCGAAAATTGGTGGGCGCATCGTGCCATTTAGCTACCAATTACAGATGGGTGACCAGATTGAAATTATCACCCAAAAACACCCCAACCCGAGCCGTGACTGGCTTAATCCTAACCTCGGTTACGTGACGACCAGCCGCGGACGGGCGAAAATTCAAAACTGGTTCCGTAAACAAGACCGCGATAAAAACATTCTGGCGGGACGCCAAATTCTCGACAGCGAATTATCCCATCTGGATATCAGTTTACGAGACGCAGAGAAACAGTTGATTGCCCGTTATAACGTACACTCACTGGATGAAGTCCTTGCTGGAATTGGCGGCGGTGATATTCGTATCAACCAATTGGTTAACTTCCTACAAGCCAAATTTAATAAAGCGACGGCAGAGGAAGAAGATCGCGCGGCGATGAAATCACTGGAGAATAAATCCGGTGTCCTAAGAGCGCCATCCCACGGCAGTGGTCGCGTGGTGGTCGAAGGGGTTGGAAACCTGATGCACCATATTGCGCGTTGCTGCCAGCCAATTCCGGGAGATGAAATCGTCGGCTTTATTACCAAAGGTCGCGGAATTTCGATTCACAGTGCGGATTGTGAACAGCTTGCCGAGCTGCAAAGCCACGCGCCAGAGCGTGTGATTGATGCCGTTTGGGGTGAAAACTACTCGAGCGGTTACTCGCTGGTGGTCAGAGTGATAGCTAATGACCGCAGTGGATTACTGCGTGATATCACGACTATCTTGGCGAACGAAAAAGTCAACGTGTTAGGGGTAAGCAGCCGCAGCGATGTGAAGCAGCAGCTCGCTACCATCGATATGACCATCGAGCTGTATAATATCGAAGTGCTGGGAAGGGTGCTTTCGAAACTGAATCAGTTGCCGGATGTTATCGAGGCGAAACGCCATTCCTCCTGATTTTCTTCATATTTCGAGCTGTAGGGGTGTTGGCTGCATTCACTAACCCTAGTCACATACTTATGTATGCTGCTAATTTTCTTCATATTTTGGCGTGCAGCGTTGTTGGCTGCGCGCGCTCGCCCTAGTCACATACTTATGTATGTTCCTAATTTTCTACATATTTCGTGCTGTAGGGGTGTTGGCTGCATTCACTAACCCTAGTCACATACTTATGTATGCTCCTAGGGATTAGCTCAATTGCCGCCTACCTACAACACGAACTATTTTGAAAATACTTTTTGACGGCTGCTATAACAAAAGCTTGAAAGATTTAGCGTATTCAATTTAATTTCGTTAAGGTATAACCCTCATTAAATCACCATGTAATTATTTTTTGATAAGGGTTAAATATGCAGCAGGGCAATAAACAAATTGAACGGTTACTCACTATTATGGCGCGTTTGCGTGACCCGCAAAATGGCTGTCCGTGGGATACGCAGCAAACGTTTAAGACCATTGCCCCTTATACCCTTGAAGAAACCTATGAAGTTCTAGATGCGATTGAACGAGAAGATTTTACCGACTTAAAAGGCGAGTTGGGGGATCTCCTCTTTCAAGTGGTGTTCTACGCGCAAATGGCACAAGAGCAAAATCTATTTGATTTTGATGATATTTGCCAAGCCGTCAGCGACAAACTTGAACGTCGCCATCCTCATATTTTCGACGAAAATAACCAACTCAGCAGCCAAGAAGCCATTGCAGGTTGGGAACAACGCAAAGCCAAAGAGCGTGCAGAGAAAGACCAATACTCAGTGTTGGATGATATCCCGAATGCACTTCCTGCCTTAATGAAAGCCTATAAAATTCAAAAACGTTGTGCCTCAGTAGGCTTTGATTGGGATACGCTGGGTCCTGTAGCTGGCAAAGTCACTGAAGAGTTAGCGGAAGTGATGGAAGAGGCCACTCAAGCAGTCGTGGATGAACAGCATCTTGAAGAAGAAATTGGCGATTTATTATTTGCGACCGTCAATCTATCTCGCCATTTAGGACACAAACCTGAGCTTGCCTTACAAAAAGCGTGCAGTAAGTTTGAGCGCCGTTTTCGTGAAATCGAAAGACGATTAGCAAAAACTGGCAAATCGACAGAAACTGCTACACTTGATGAGATGGAAACATTGTGGGCGTCTATCAAATTAGATGAATGACCCAATCTAGACAGCTAGATTTTTGCAAAGAATGCTCGTGGATAATGATAGTCACGGATTGAAATAGTTATTCAAAATCAAACAATCGGCAAAATGATGTTTTTTCAGTGATAGATTAAGCTGAAAGGATTTAGCATTTACACAAAAATGTGTTAATCTTGCAAAACAGTTGAATAGCACCCTAGAAAGTGACTATTTATCAAACGATAAATATTTTTATTTTTAACTTGCTGATTTATTTAAGGTATTAATGAAAACTAGCCTTATTGCGCTTAGAACATTTGTAGGAGATTTAAGGTTCGGGTATACTGTTTTCCCGTCCTGTTATATCCATCATCTTTTAAACCTAAACGTTCAGGTTCAGCATGAAAACTAATTATATTTTTGTGACCGGCGGGGTCGTATCCTCTCTGGGTAAAGGCATTGCCGCAGCCTCCTTGGCGGCTATACTCGAAGCCCGTGGACTCAATGTGACCATTATGAAACTGGATCCCTACATTAACGTAGATCCAGGCACAATGAGCCCAACCCAACACGGGGAAGTTTTCGTTACAGAAGACGGCGCTGAAACTGACTTGGATTTAGGTCATTATGAGCGTTTTATTCGTACCAAAATGACACGTCGCAACAACTTTACGACTGGACGTGTTTATTCTGAAGTCCTGCGCAAAGAGCGTCGTGGCGACTACTTAGGCGCGACCATCCAAGTTATTCCTCATATCACTAATGAAATCAAAGATCGCATCATCCGTGGTGGTGAAGGTCATGATGTTGTATTAGTCGAAATCGGCGGTACAGTCGGTGATATCGAGTCTCTGCCATTCCTAGAAGCTATTCGTCAAATGGCTGCGGAAGTGGGCCGTGAGCGCACACTGTATATGCACTTAACGTTAGTGCCATACTTAGCGGCTGCGGGCGAAGTGAAAACAAAACCAACACAGCATTCTGTGAAAGAGTTACTGTCAATTGGTATTCAGCCTGATGTGCTGATCTGCCGTTCAGATCGCGTTATTCCTGCGAATGAGCGCGCGAAGATTGCCCTATTCTGTAATGTTCCAGAAAAAGCGGTTATCTCTCTGAAAGACGCAGATTCAATCTATAAAATCCCTGGCATGCTGAAAGCGCAAGGTTTAGATGAATACATCTGTAACCGCTTCCGTCTTGAATGCAAAGAAGCTGATTTATCTGAGTGGGAACAAGTTATTTACGAAGAAGCCAATCCAGCAGGTGAAGTTACCATTGGTATGGTGGGTAAATATGTTGAATTACCAGATGCATATAAGTCAGTTATCGAAGCACTGAAACATGCAGGTTTGAAAAATCGTTTAACGGTCAATATTAAGTTAATTGATTCTCAAGATATTGAAACCCGTGGGGTTGAGCTGCTCAAAGGTCTGGATGCGATTTTAGTACCAGGCGGGTTCGGTTCTCGTGGTATTGAAGGAAAAATTCTGACGGCACAATATGCGCGTGAGAATAAAATCCCTTATTTAGGTATTTGTTTGGGAATGCAAGTGGCGCTGATTGAGTTCGCACGTAATGTTGCGAATATGAAAGACGCGAACTCCACTGAATTTGATGCAGATTGCAAATTCCCAGTTGTTGCGCTGATTACTGAATGGCGTGACGAAGATGGCAACGTTGAAGTGCGTTCTGAAGAGAGCGACCTTGGCGGTACAATGCGTGTTGGTGGTCAGCAATGTCATTTAACCGATGGCAGCTTAGTGCGCGGTATGTACGGCGCAGAAACGATTGTTGAGCGTCACCGCCACCGTTACGAAGTGAACAATCTGCTGTTGAAACGTATCGAAGATGCGGGTCTGAACATTGCAGGTCGTTCTGTGGATAATAAACTGGTTGAAATCATTGAAAATCCAAACCACCCATGGTTTGTGGCTTGCCAGTTCCACCCTGAATTCACTTCGACCCCAAGAGATGGTCATCCGTTGTTTGCAGGTTTTGTTAAAGCCGCTGGTAAGTACCAGAAAGGTGAGTTGAAATAAGATACGGGGAAGTCGGCAATTTTCGCCAACTTCCCGAAATTTAACTTGTACTGAGGAAAACCTAATGTCCAAAATTGTTAAAGTGATCGGTCGTGAAATCATTGATTCTCGTGGTAACCCAACTGTTGAAGCTGAAGTACATTTAGAAGGTGGTTTTGTTGGTTTAGCTGCGGCTCCATCAGGCGCATCTACAGGTTCTCGTGAAGCACTGGAACTGCGTGATGGTGATAAATCACGTTTTCTGGGTAAAGGTGTTCTGAAAGCTGTTGCCGCTGTTAACGGTCCAATCGCTCAAGCAGTTATCGGTAAAGATGCTAAAGATCAAGCAAATATCGATAAAATCATGATTGACTTAGATGGTACTGAAAACAAATCTAAATTCGGTGCAAACGCAATTCTGGCAGTTTCTTTAGCAAACGCAAAAGCAGCTGCTGCGGCAAAAGGTATGCCTCTGTATGAGCATATTTCTGATCTGAATGGTACTCACGGTCAATACTCTATGCCTCTGCCAATGATGAACATCATCAATGGTGGTGAGCACGCAGATAACAACGTTGATATCCAAGAATTCATGATCCAACCAGTTGGCGCACCGACACTGAAAGAAGCGGTACGTATGGGTTCTGAAATTTTCCATCACTTAGCAAAAGTACTGAAATCTAAAGGTATGAACACGGCTGTTGGTGATGAAGGTGGTTATGCACCTAACTTAGAATCTAACGCTGCTGCACTTGCTGCTATCAAAGAAGCGGTTGAGCAAGCGGGCTACGTTCTGGGTAAAGATGTGACTCTGGCGATGGACTGTGCAGCTTCTGAGTTCTACAACAAAGAAACGGGTAACTACGAGCTGAAAGGCGAAGGTAAAACCTTCACTTCACAAGAGTTCACTCACTACTTAGAAGAACTGACTAAACAATACCCAATCGTTTCTATCGAAGATGGTTTAAACGAATCTGACTGGGATGGTTTCGCATACCAAACTAAAGTTCTTGGTGACAAAATCCAATTAGTTGGTGACGATTTATTCGTAACTAACACTAAGATCTTAAAAGAAGGTATCGAGAAAGGCATCGCTAACTCAATCCTGATCAAATTCAACCAAATCGGTTCTCTGACTGAAACATTAGCTGCGATTAAAATGGCGAAAGATGCTGGCTACACTGCCGTTATCTCTCACCGTTCAGGTGAAACTGAAGATGCAACTATCGCTGATTTAGCGGTTGGTACTGCAGCAGGTCAAATTAAGACTGGTTCTATGAGCCGTTCTGACCGTGTTGCTAAATACAACCAACTGATCCGTATTGAAGAAGCTCTGGGTAACAGCGCACCATTCAACGGTCTGAAAGAAGTTAAAGGCCAAGCGTAATTTATATTCGCTGAAATTAACGCCTAGAATGGGTCGAGAAATCGACCCATTTTTTTTTGCCTGAAATAAATGTGCTAGATAAATAGTTTTGAAAGTATTTAAGCCTTATAGATAATGCGGAATAACTCCATCTCGTCCTTTTTAATTTTTATGCTACTAATAGAGCCACAATCAAATAGTGATTGCTTGGATAATTAACATGAATATTAAATAAGGAAATTATTATGGGGAAGGATAGCCATGACTCGCTATTTACCGCAGCAAAACAAGTATATGCATATGTAAAAAAAAATGCAGATTTAATGAAGTGCGTTGCTACAATAAAGTTAGGTTATCAGCAAAATGGTGCATGGAATGAATCCCTGTCAAATCTAAAAGCGGCATTAGAAGAGAAAATTACTGATGTTACCTATATTAATTATAGCCGCACTATTCCTTCGGGTATCGAAGGCTTAAATATCATTGAGCAGAAACAATTCTTAGCCGATTTTAAAAAACATTTCTCAGAAAATACGCATATTGAAGTTAAAGTTCAGGGGCAAAATGATAATAATTTTTCATTGTTAAATGATGATGAATTGTTAGATGGTTCTGCATATCGAGTATTACCGAAGAATTATCGTGAGCGATATAATAGCCGCTCAATGTTAATGTCTCGATTAACAGTTAATGTGAAGAAAGAATATTTCTCAGACTTAGCCAAGGCATTAATGCAGCTTTATGAGAATGATCCCCATAAGAAAGTGATGCAAGCGAAGATCATGGGCCCTAAAAAATTAGGACGAATAACTGATCAAGCGGTGATTTATTTTTCTGAAGCGAACCTACAAAGTGCCACCGAGATTAGCCAGCAACTAAAAGCATTATTACCCGAAGATGCGATGATTGAGCACGTTCCGATGGGAATGTATCGTGTTGATAAAGGCTTTTCTTATTCAGAAACCCTTGAAGGGCAATCCAGTAGTCATGGTGAATCAAGATCTGAAATGATATCTAAAGGGATTGTTTCATCACTGATTTCAGATAAACCGTTAGAACAAAGCCTTTCAAAAGAATTAAGGATACAAGGCTACGATGTGGAACAGCCCGCTTTGTTGTCTCAGTCTGTTAAGGAAACGTATTTTGACATTTCGATTACTGGCGGCGGCACGAATTCAGATAATCAGCCTAGTATAGATATTGAAAAATTTAAGCAAAACCCAGTTGAATTTGCCCGTGACTACAATATTAATACCAAAATACTTAACTCTATTTTGCAAATACCCACGGAAGGTAAAATATTATTCAGTAAAAATTTTGGTAAAGGTTATCAAGTTGAATATGTGGACGCCAGTGATGAACAAAATCAGCGTTACATAATAGATTGCTATCTTTTAGATTCAAAGGTGCGAAATAAAGAAAGCAAACGCGTCGAATATGTGGATATTCCTAAGAATCATCCGGAGAAAGCGTTTTTATTCACAGGGTTATTGCGTGGCGAGTCGGTTGTGGTGATTGAATTAGACCACGAAAACTACCGTGTTTATCGTGATAACCGTGCTGATGCTTCATTACTTTATGATAATGTTGTGATGGCTGTTGATGCGCGGGACTACACGATAGTCGAGCAAAATATTAGTAAAGCTAGCGCATTTATGCATTTTAATGGTGATGAGTGGAAATTGATTGTTCAACCCCAACGCAATCGAATCGCCCTCAGTGCAGAAAAAAATATGGTTAGAGTCCAAAAGGCGGGGGACTATAATCTTTCCGATAGAAAGCTGCGCTTTGAAAATGTTAGGGAGAGACTTCATAGTGAATTAAAAATGCTGGCCAAAAAAGCCAATGTGAAAATTGGTGATATTCCAAATGAAGAAGTACTCACTTCAGAACCACTGACTGAGCCCTTTGAAAAACATTCATCATTAAAAACGTGGCTGGATATTGGTAGCCAAGTCAAACAAAAATTAGATACTAAAATTCAAGAGTTAAAAAAAAATCGCCGGTTACTAGAGGAAAGTTTAATTGGTGTAACGGATATAGCAGAAAAAAAGAAAATAGAAAATGCCATTGAAATGAATAAAACTATTGTCTCAATGCAGAATAAACAATATGGCGAGCTTTTTTATCATTTGCGTGAAGTGGAATACAGTTGGTTATGGCAATGTATTAAAGAAAACCAAGGTATGAACGCAGTGGTTAAAATTAAAGAATTTGATCCTAATATGGGAATAAACTCACCTTATGCTTATCATTTAACAATTAATGAACGGTATGAAAATTTAATTTATCTGCACAAATTAACACGAAATATGCGGTTTAAAACTGAGTTTAGTAAGGGAATTAAGCAATATAAAGAAATTAACATACAGGATGTGAATGATAAAATACCTTCACAATTATTGAAAAAAATGTATGTAACAAACGAGTATACAGCGAGAGAACGAGGTGCACTGTATCGTGTCATTCAAGAAACCATGTACGCAGAATATATTACCAACGTACTGACTCAAACTGGAAAAATTAGTGAATTCTTCGCTGAATCTGGTAGTAAAACGAATCGATTAATTCCTCAAGATTTTTATTTATCATTAGTGAGAAGTGAATCAGGTGGGCGCTGCTATCCATTGGTAAGAGGTATGTCTGTGGGATTAGCGCGAGAAGGACACCTAGGTGCGGATAAACTCATAGGTAAGCTATATATTGCCGCAGCCAATCCTGAGGGCCGTGATGCACTTTTATTGCAAGATTCTCTGAAAAGATTACATTCCAATGTGGAAGCGGTAGAAGCCTCCTTTTCTCATGGGATTATGGAGCTGAAAAAGATCCAAACTCTGTTGGAATTAAAGTCTGAAACCATGATGTTCGCTATCAATAGTAAAAGCCACTCAATGTTAGTGGGTAAAACGGTAAGTGGAGAGCAAAGTACTTATTATTTTTATGATCCTAATTTTGGTCTTTTCTCATTTAAAAACAGTAAGCGACTATTTTCATCTTTAAACAAATTTTTTAAGGAAAAGAAAATGGCCGATTACTATTCAGCCTATGAAGTTGAGAATAAACCTGCATTTGAAGTGGTCTTTATTAATACAGATGAAATGGCAAAAGTACCTATTGGTAACTATCTAACGGTTAATGATTTAAGTGGCGAAGAGGAATTATCTGATTTAAGGGATAGGGGGAAAAAAGTCGAAGCATTGATTTTTAAACAAAAAGAAATTATTGAAGATACGAGATTGAAAGCTTCATTAACGATATTAGATGCTCAGCAGTGGGGGGAGAAAATTAATGATGCCACACTAAAACTCTCAGCAGAAAAACAGCTTAATGAAAAATGGGTTCCACTGTTTTCAAGTGTGGAGCAAACATCAGATAACCTATATCGAATTAAATTTATCCATATTGAAAATCCGGATCTTACCCACTGGGTTGAGACTATGGACAAAACATTTATGGAGTTTCACCAATATTCTCTCGAGCAAATGAGGTTATTCAGTAAATATTATCGTTTTGAAGAAGATAAAATAAAAGCACAACTTAATGAGGCTGATGCTAACTCAGTTGATGGCTTGAATGTGGGCATTGCTGTCCAATCGATTATTCAGTGGATAGAAAATAAAAGCCGTAATGAAGCTTCAGAGAGAGAAAACTCACCGAATTTATTGTTAGCGCTAAAAATTCATACCTATGTGAATTATTCTATGATGGCATATGGCGCCGCCAATGATATGGCGAAAATCAATAAAATTATTAAAATCGGTTTAAAAACAGGACGTGAAATCACCGTAACGGAGATGAACAGTTTCTTTTCATCAATGGCAAAAACAGCGAATGAGGGGTTGGCGGTCATTTTTAGTGGGGCGCTAGTGGGGTTTGATATTTATGAATTATCAAATGCGGAAAGTGATCCTGAACGCATTATATTTGGTACTCAACTCGCTTTTGATTCTGCAAGTTTGGCCGCAGTCTCAGGTGGAATAGGGGTAGGTGCTGCCGGGTATGCGGGGGCGGCAACCGCATTAGGTGGTGCAAGTGTTCTTGTGGCAGGGATTGGGATCGGATTTATTGGTTTAGCACGCAATTTTGCGATTATCGGCGAAGATGCAAAAGCCGTCGGTCTCTATTTTTCTAAGTTGGATAGCGCTTATAACGGTAATGGCTACGATTTTATGGTAGATAAAAAGTTACTGATTCCTAAATTTGGCGCTGTATTTAATTCGCTTAACTTAAGAACTAACCAGATTCAATTTGATAGCCAATATATTTATCGAACAAGTTCAAGCTCTTCGGGTGGTGGACGCCATAACTATATATTTTGGGCAGGGAACTTCCCAACGATGGTTAAAGACCGAGAGCAAGCTATAAATATCCGTCAGGGTATTGGCTATCAGTCCGCGACGCATGAATTAGATTTTAGTCATGCCTATTCCGTTATGTTACCTGTTATTCCTAAGTCCTATATTAAATATAATTACAACTTATGGCCGGGATGTACATCGCGCCACGATAGTGGTTTTGATGTCATTCGTCGATTAGAGCAGAAGGATAATTTTGATTATGATTTCTATATATTCCCTAGCGAAAATACGATTACACAGATTTTCCATGAATATGTGGATACCCCAATTGATGTGATTTTAGATGAAAAAAATCGTACATTAATTGTTCCTCAATTAGCGAGGGAATGGCATGGGAAAATTGAATATAAAATAAAAGGCAATGGCGGAACGTATAAACTTAGCTTAAATCATGGGATTCGTATCAAATTAACGGATGATGTGCAGAATAATCAAAATTCGAAATGGATTATAGATGCCAGCCAACTGGAAAATAGCGCGATCAAAATACAGAATAATCAATTAATTGTTGGTGATATTAAAATCGATGTTGATGTTGACAGTGTACAAGGCCAAATCATCGTCGTTAATAAATATAAAGAAGTGCAGAAAATTGATTTGTCATCGTCTCAGTCAACGATTTTAAGCGAAGATGAAAAATTATGGCAAGGCGATGAAAAAGATCTAGAACAACATTTGAATCATTATGCAGAGCAGCATAAAGCACATGGGCAATTTATTGTTATCGCTAATCACCAGTACAACGGTAAGGATGTGGGGCGTGCATTCTATGATGTAAGCAATCAGCGCTATATTTTTATCGATACTCTTGATACTAATAAACAGTACGCTATTTTAAGTTCAGTGGTAGGTGACATTGCGTATTTTTATTTGCCAACACAAAAGCAAATATGGGCAGTAGATATTGCGACTGGCGCTATCAGTTCTGAATATCAATTAGAAAATCAAAATAATCGTCCATTTGAAATATTACAATTGTGGAAAGGTGATGGGCATATTTTTTTTTCATGCAGATATACTGATACCAATGAGGTCGTTAATTTTCAAATCGAGAAAAATATTATTAAATTAATTAGCTTCGATGCAGATTCAACATTATTAGAGCGCTTAGCTCAAACTCCTACCCAGTTTTCAGGGATATCACCTCAGACGTTCCTACGAAATTATATGTTAAGTAGTACTTACAAAACTAACGATAAACAAGCTGTACAGATTGAAGCCGATTTAGGACAAGTAGTGGCTATTTCAGGTGTAGATAGTAATCAAGTTTTGCATCGTTATTGGTTAAGAGTGAGTGACAGCCTACTCATTAAGCCCAATTTGTCCTCCTCTCTTGGTTATGGAGAAACGCCGACCAATATCCGGTTACATCAGAGCCATTGGGCTATTCCACCTGATTTGGCATTAATGGGAAGCTTATTTGATGACAAAGGAACGGAAATTTTTTATTTTTACAGCCATAAAAATAAAGAACTGTATCGTCAAGAAGGTCCAGGGCAGGATATTTTAAATGTCACGAAACCAACGGCATGGCTTTTAAATACCCCGCATGGCTTACAAAATGCTGTCTTTTGGCAAGGTAATTTATTTATATCTAATATTGATGGTGTTGTTTGTCAAATTGATGATAAAGGAAAATACCATCCATCCGCATTAACTGAAAATTGGTTCAAAGATCGTGCAAATTGGTGGAAAGAATTGGGAGATCACTATTGCTGTAACACAATAACATTGATAGGGCTAAATAAAGGAAGCACCCAGAAAGTAATTCCTGCTTGGTCTATAAATGGAAAAGTGATTATTGCTCATGAATTATCATTAGAAAATAATATCCAGCTTTTAGGTTTAGATGCGGATAATTCAGGGGCGTTGATTTTCGATCCGACCACTCAAAAATTGTATCGCCAGCCATTTGCGATGGAGAATCAATTATCTTCCGCATTTGGACAAGGGCGAGAGCTTCTTGATGAATCAGCATTACCAAACGTTGTTGATGTTTACCCGAGTTTGCAGTTCTCGAGTGTGAAAAATGTTGGTAATGGATTATTGATGTTTGCAAAAAGCGGTGAAATTCTGTATGTCGATATTTTAGCGAATGAAAACCAATCACAAAGCACTCATATCAGTTCTTCATTGATTATTCGTGGTGGCAAGCAAAATGATAGATTATCGCCCGCAATCATTCAGAATGTGGAAAACATCGTGCTGAGTGCTGGAGATGGGCAGGATACTTACAGGATTTCGAAAGAAGCATGGGCGTATTACCACTCTATTATTATCGATAATCATGCGCTTGATTCTCAGTTAGATACGCTAATTTTACCTGTCTCGGAGAGTGATGAATTGGTGATGAGCCAGCACGATGATGATTTAATTATCACCGATATGAGCCAAAATACCACTTTAGTGTTGAGGCAAGTTTTTGGTGATCAAAAACAGGCTCATCAACATTTGCAGTTACGTTTCATCAACCAAACAAAAGATGTGTCATTAGAACAATTTATTCAGCGTCACTCACTGGATTTAACGATTGATCTGGCAGAAACGCATATTGAGCTTAAGGATTATCAGCGTATTGAAAGTGATGTTCATTTTTCGTTGTTGTCGGAACAGGCTGCAGGTTTTGCACAAAAAGATTCATTAGGAATGCCTAGAATGGATACCCAGTGGTTACCGAACATGACATTGCATAATGGTTTGTTAGGCCATTCATCCCAAGGATAACTCATAAAAATGTAAGCCAGCCTGAATTACATAGTCAGCTGGCTTACAGCTCACAAAATAGAAATGGGATTATTTATCTGAACTATCAAATTGTTATATATTTCTGGTGAGGGGAGTTTATAGAGGAACGTCGCAGTTAGTCATTCTTACCTATGCATTGTCTTAAGTAATTAATTGCCATTTTTGTGAATTAGCAGTGAGATTTTTACGATTTTCACCATAAAGTGAGTAAATTACGGGGTGCAGATCGCAATTTTGGGCTATCTACATTTTCATCCCATTCAATTAACTCTATATTTTACTCCTCTTAAAAAACGATTAACAAAAATTACTCGAAAACTTAAATTGCTTCCGAGCTATGGAGTTAACATGGATGCTTCTGAATCTTTGACACCATCGGCTTCTCCAACCCCTTCAAATAAGCGTGGTTGGATTATCCTAGCGGTTGATATTGTAGTTTTACTTTTACTGTTGAAATTTTTGCCTTTTGATCCAAAAGCAAATGCAGGACTGGCTTTAATGGTCTTTGTGGGCGTGCTTTGGTTAACAGAGGCTATTCACGTCACAATTACCGCACTTTGTATTCCGTTGTTGGCGGTAGGGCTTGGCTTGATGGGAACGGGAGATGCGCTAAAAGCTTTTGCGAACCCCATTATTTTCTTATTTTTCGGTGGGTTTGCGCTAGCAACCGCACTGCATATTCAAGGTCTTGATCGCCTGATCGCTAACCGCTTGTTGATGGCTGCTCGTGGGCGTTTATCGGTTGCAGTAATTTTGCTGTTCGGGGTGACCGCAGGGTTATCTATGTGGATCAGCAACACGGCAACTGCAGCAATGATGTTACCGCTGGTTTTAGGTATTCTTTCTAACCTTGATGTTCGCCATGAGCGCAATACATTTGTATTTGTGTTATTGGGGGTGGCTTATAGTGCCAGTATTGGTGGTTTAGGAACCATTGTCGGTAGCCCGCCGAATGCGATTGCCGCTTCTGCGCTTGGTTTAGATTTCTTATCATGGATGAAATACGGTATTCCAATCATGGTCGTTTTACTGCCAATGATGTTTGTTCTGATGTATATGATGCTTCGTCCGAACTTAAAACACCGTTTTGATATTGAATTAGAAAAAGTGGAATGGAATGGTAAACGTATTACCGCAATGGGCATTTTCTTGCTAGCGGTTGTTTGCTGGATCACCAGTACATTTATCAGCGAAGCTTTAGGTGGTGTGAAAGATTTAGATACCATCATCGCATTGAGCGCGGCAGTATTAATTGGTATTACGGGCGTGGCGAGCTGGTCACAAATCCAAAAAAATACCGAATGGGGCGTATTAATGCTGTTTGGTGGTGGTTTGACACTAAGCGCAATTTTAAGCTCATCTGGCGCAAGTAAAATCATGGCAGACTGGATGCAAATGACATTTGGTGAAAGCCATTGGTTTGTGATCATTCTTGCGGTGACAACCTTTATTATCATCCTGACGGAATTTACCAGTAATACAGCCAGTGCGGCACTGTTGGTTCCAATCTTTGCAACAGTTGCGGAAGCATTAGGTATGCCAGTCATGGCGTTAACCATGATTATCGGTATCGGTGCATCTTGTGCCTTTATGTTACCTGTCGCGACACCACCGAATGCGATTGTGTTTGGCTCGGGTTATATTCGACAAATTGAAATGGTACGTGTGGGTGCTGTATTGAACGTGGCATGTATCATTGTCATCTCTCTATTTGCTTGGTTCTTCTGGCTGTAATAGCAACCAGAAAATTCGACAAATAAATAGTACGGCCTCAGAGAATGAGGCCGTTTTTTATTTCTGATGCTGTTGATATGACAAGCATCTATTGGTTCTTCCCTAGCTGAAAGGCTCCTGATCTGAATATTGAAATCTCACTATTTCCACGCAGTGAGGAATTTCTGGTTTGAGTGAATCCTTTAATATCAATTATATTTTGCAGGCAAAGAGTGCATACTTTGCATAATGTTTGATGGCTTTCAAGAGGGCGGGTATTACCGAAAGTCGTGACGTCCTTGTCTGTCACAAGATGGTGTGCTTGTTGATGAAAAGTCTCGATTTTCGTATAACGACCTGCACTCAAAATACCGTCATGAAGGGGAGTAAAAATGGTGTTTGATGGATTGAAGTTGTGTTGTTTTGAAGAAGTGATAAAAGGGGCGTTTTGGTGATTGAAGCGATTAGCAAACAAGACAGGTTTTGCTAATGGAAAAGATGAGGATGATGAGGATTGGCTAGATGAATTTGAATTAACTAGCTTGATGACTCGTTGTTTTGGAGAGCGTCCCTCCATTTGGGTGACTTTCGCCCACATCATCTTGGCGATTTGAATAGTCAAACTCCGCTGACCATGGTTTTCATTGCTCAAGAAAAAATGATGCTCAATAGCCGTTGTTGAACGAATATTCCGACTGAGCAGAAAGGGTCTAGTTAGCATTATTGTATGAGTCATCTGTTATAAGTTCCTTGCTATTAAATGTCCTTAACGAGAATGACTATAACGCTAATTTTCTATTCTGAAGCTATCAAAAAATAAGAGGGAACTATTAAAAATCTCAATAACATTTGATTTTTCTATTTTTTAATAAGAATTAATTATTCTGGTTTTATATTTAATCTTAAATTTAAGCCTGTAGATGGTTTTTATTATTAATTTAATGCTGATGTGAAATAATTAAATTTAGAATAATTTTTTAATCATTGAATATTTTTATTAAATAAATGGAGTTATAGAAATGAGAAGTGATTTTTATTATTCACCTGTTTTTTTTTCTAAAAAAAATAGTATTAACCCTAGAGTGATATCTCAAGCATTACGCGATCTGGCGTTAAAATCCCCTTTGTGGTGGGGCTCATCAACTAAAGATACGCCAGCAAGTCGTGATATCAAGCTATTTAAGGAAAATACGATAGTGTTTTCTCATGCCAATACGATTAGCGCTGATGAAATGACTCATATGGGGAAATTACCCTCACAAGGTTTAGTCAAATTCACGCAAAAATCACCCAATACTTATGCTATTAATCCTATATCCAGTGCTTCATATCTTGACCCAGAGTTAACGGTGAATGCTTACTTTTTAGGTTATAACGGCGCTAATCAATCAAGTACAAAACCGGCTTATATTGATATCCCTATGCAGGCAGCTGAAAACAGTTTTCTCTTTACGGGTTCTTTAACGGGATGTTCAGTTATCGTTACAAAACATAATGATACAACATATCGAGTGTACCATGATGGAAGAGTGAATAGTTCAGTGCTCTATGACAATGTGGTAATGGCATTTGATTTTCAAGATTACCAAGTTATCGGTACTGATGAAGGTCTTGCAATGGTTTATATGAAGTTTCATGAAGGTCGATGGGCATTAATTTTACAGCTCCAACAATATGAGGCGGTGAATGGCATTCCTACTCCACAACGCCGAATACAAGATGAACCCGTTATCTTGCTATATCCGGATGAAGCATTTTATCAATCACGTTTAGATAAATTTAATCGATACCGTAGTGATATTCATCAAAAATTATTTAATCTTGCTCGGGAGATTGATATTGATACGAAAAATTTTAAACAGGGTATTTATACAGATGGCGATTTTTCATTAGATCATCCAGCGATTCTTTCTTGGATAGAATTACGTAATAAAATAAAAAAACATCTCAATATTGAGAGAGAAAAAATAGATATAAAAATAAAGAGTGCGCGAGATGAACTTATTGAACTGCAAGATAAAATAAAGCAATCAAGTAAAAAAACACCTACAGAGGAAGATAGCATTAGAATAGATGAATTAAAAAAAACAATCGAGTTGAATAGACACCTAAAAGAATATTATAAGCAAAAATATGATGTGGTTTTATCTGAAAGCGCATCTGTCGAACGTAGCTGGTTATGGTTGCAAATTAAAAACCATGATGGGAAAGATGTGGTTCTTAAGATAGATGAACAAAGTATTAAATCAGGTATTCAATCCGAATCTGTAAGTAATAGAGAAAAATACACAGTTCTATTAAATAATGATATATGGAATGGTCATGGTGATTTCAAACAAGGTGTTAAAAATTATAAAGAATTAAGCATCACTGGTTTTCATGATGAAATGTCAGCATCAAAAATGCGAGCGCTTTATATTCATGGAGAATTAAGTGTTAAAGAGCGTGGCGCATTGTCTCAATACATCCAGATTAAGGAACAGTCGGAATATGTGGAAAATATTTTAAACCACACGCTAAAAACAAATACCTTATTCCAAAATGGTGGAAGTATTTATCAACGCCTTGCTCCTCAAGATTTTTATTTACCATTAATGGGCGATCATGAAGGAGGTCGTTGTTATCCATTAGTGAGAGCGATGTCTGTTGCATTAGCTCAACATGATGATGTTAACGGTGCCAACGCGCTTTTCAATAAGCTGTTTATTGCCGCAGCATCACCGGAAGAAAAAAACGCAATCCTATTGAAAACATCACTGCAAAATTTACATTTTAATACGGAAGCTGTAGGTGCATCTTATTCAATTGGTTTACTTAATTTAAAGGATATAAAAAAACGAGTCATTGAATCTAATGGGACTCAGATGTATGCCTTAAATACTCAAAGTCATTCAATGTTAATAGGAAAAAAAGTTCATAATGGTGAGGTACGCTACTGTTTTTATGATCCTAACTTTGGGCTTTATATTTTTGATAACCCTAAAAAATTTTCTAAGTGTTTAGATGCTTTTTTGATTAAAGAGAAAATGGCATATAAGTATGATGCCTTAATGGAGAAATCTGAGCCTGTATTTGATCTCGTCTCTATTGATACTGAGCAAATGGCAAATGTGAATATTGGTGCAGGAATAAGAGTGGAAGATTTAGTCTCTTCAACTGAGTTATCTGAGGTCATCCCACGACGTCAAGAAACAAGAGCTTTCATAGAGAACCAAAATTTATTAGCAAAAGATAGGCAAATCAAATCATCTTTGAATATTTTAAACGCAGAGCGGTGGGGTAGCCGTTTAGAGTCATCACTAGATAAAATCACTCAAAAACACCCGTTAGATGAATATTGGCTACCTGTTCTTACGAGTACCGAGCGATTAGAGGATGGGCGATATAAAATTCAGTTCGTTCATAAAGGCGATGAGGAGGAGGCTCGTTGGATTGAAACTGATGACAAAACATTTTTTGAATTTAAAGAATATTTTAGTGAATCAATCGACTCTTTTAGCCAGCACTATGCGTTTAAGGATTTAGCGCTACAGCATGAGGATATCATAGGCGGGGGGACTGAAGCTGAACATGTTGATGGACTGAATTCTGCGATGGGGATTAAGGCTCTGATTGAATGGGCTGGAAATCGTAATCGCCAATCAGTGGCTTCAGGAAATCCATCTAACCTAGGTACCGCATTGAAAATTCACGCTTATGTGAGTTATACCATGATGGTTCATGGGGCTGCGAACGATATATCACGAGCCAGTCGATTGGCGAGTGCACTTTGGAAAGAAGGCGCAGAAATCATTAAAACCGAGATGAATAGTTTTTCATCATCGATTTTACGTACCGCTAATGAAGAGATGGGTACTGTTTTTCAGGGGGCTATGGTCGGATTTGACATTTATGAACTCGCGAATGCAGAGAATGAACAACAGAGAACGGTCATCGGTACTCAGTTGGCGTTTGATTCAGCAGCGCTAGGTGCAAGCGCTGTGGGATATGGGGCTTCGCTATTAGGGGCTGAAACCGTTGCTGGTGTTACTATGCCGTTAGCCGTGCCTTTAGCGGGCCTAGGGATTGGTATTACTGAGTTAGTCAAAATTAATGAGATTCATGCACAGGAAGCGATAGGGGTTGGTGTTATTTTTGGTCGATATAAAGAGCATTATCAGAATGCAGCTATTCATTATGATGAAGAAAAAAAATTATTAATGCCTACAGAAGGCATTGTGATTAAAGAGATTAATTTTTTAAATGCAAACTTTAAGCTTGGTAGCCAATATATTTATCGTGGCGAAGAAAGAACATGGGTTTTCAAGCATAGTACTTTAAGTGACTTTCAATCAAGTCCACGAGCAGATATAAATAAAGATGAAGCGATTAATATTCGAGAAGGAGTGGGTATTTCACAAGATGAAGTGATATTTTATCCCAATAAGTCAAATACTATTGTGCTACCCGTAGTTCCTCAATGTTATCTAAGTTACAAATATACTTCTTTTTTTGGTGGTACAACCCGTGGTGATTATGGTTTCTCAGTGCTTAGAAAAATGGAAGAAAATTACCAGTTTTATTTTGACTATTTTTATTGTGGTCTAGAGTATGTCATATCAGAATTAAAACCAGAATATGTTTTTACACCTATTTCGATTATTTTAGATTCAAGGAATAAACATTTAATTGTTCCTAATATGCCTAAATCGTGGCATGGCTATATAGAACATATTATTACAGGAAATGGAGGGGAATATCAGATTTCAATGAATCATGGTGCTTCTTTAAGGCTAACGCAATCGCCATTCGCGGTAGATAAATCCACGTGGATTATCGATACAAGTAGTATTGATGATCATAAAGATCAGGTAATTAACGTTAATGATGATAATATCCAAATTGGTAATTCTGTTATTTATGTTGATGGCACTGCTACATCTAGTGTAATTCAAATTATTAATAGCAAACATGAGATTAGGGAAGTTGACTTCAATAATAAAACAATAGGCATTGTTCGCCTAAATGGAAAACAGTGGAACTCAACGGTACACTCTATTGACTCTTTTCTTCATGATTTAGCAGAAAAAAATGAGTTACATAAACAATATATTATTATTGATGATTATTCGGTTGGTGGGCAAACTGTTGGAAGGGCGTTCTATGATGTTGCCGCTAAACACATGTTATATACCAACTCATTAAATAAAGAAAATCAATCTGCAATCTTAATTGCGACTATTGAAGATATCGCCTATTTTTATTCTAAAAGTGAAAATATCATATGGTCAACTCATGTTAATAATGGTGATTTATATGCTAGTTTTAATTTTTATAGCTTTTTAGGTGAGGATTCAAATATTGAACGAATTTCAATAAAAAATAATACAGTCATTGTTGAATTAACGAATAGAAAAAATGGGAGTGACGTGAATGTGGTTTATCATTTAGTGAAAAACCAACTAGAGTTAGTGAGTATTTCTGATGATTTCATCTTAATGGGGAGGCTGAATAAACTCGACCTCATTATTCCACTGGAAAAACATAATTATTTCTTGAATCACGATTATTTGGTAAATAAAAACTATATTAGAGTAAGCCCTGATGATAAAAATGTGTCACCTACAAGGGCATCACCAACAGCGCCATTTCCAAAATTAGCGCCCATTGTAATGATAAAAAATACCAATTATTTAGGCTTCCAGTGTATTTATTGGTTACGTACAAGTGATGGGGTAATCATAAAACCTAACTTAGCCAGACCTGATGATTATGATCAAAAAATGATAGCGAATATATCTCAGACAATGTATTGGATTTCGACTAACCCTGAAGAATTAAACTCTATGAATCGCAGGCTGGCGAATGGAGAGCCTTTCAGTCATGTATTAGATCCTGCTTATATGGGTTTTACAGATAAATCGACACTGTTAAATATTGAAGGGAGATTTAGGTTCGCAAACACAGAGCCAACATTAATAAAAATAGTTGGAGCTTGTTTTAATCAGTTTGATCCGCTTACCGACACGTGGAATTGGAAACCACCAACCGATCTGATATTGGCAGGTAGCCTATTCGATGAGAATGGAGGGGAAGTTTTTTTCTTTTATAGTAAAGAGTCCGAGACCATTTTTCGCCAAGAAGGGTTAGGGCAAAAAGATATTGATCTTAAAAATCCAACCGCTAAGCGATTAAGTTTTAGTGAAATAGACACGGTTTTTGATTGGAACGGAAATCTATTCGTTATTCACAAAAATGGAGTAGTAAAACAGCTTAATGCTAATGGCAGCGCGGATATCATTGCGATAAATAAAACCTGGTTTGAAGATGAGTCCTTTAATTGGCGTAATTTAAACGACTTTATTAATGAACCTAATCCAATCACACTGTTTGGTTTGAAAGGAAAAGATGGCAAGCAACCTTTATCCGCATGGTATTTTAAAGGAAAAGTCATTGTTAGTGAGTCCTTACCATCTGAGGATACATTACATTTTTTAGATTTTGATTCGAGTGAGGGTAGTGGGGTTATTTTTGATACAAAAACCAAAAAACTATATCAACAAACCGCAATTTCGAGTGCACTGTTAGCGGATATGTTTGATGACAATCAGTCTTTAAAGCCCTCCGAAAATTTACCAAAACTCATTGAATTATATCCAGATGTTTCTCTTGAAAATGTACGAAAAATAGGGAATGGGCTAATGTTGTCTTCTAGTGAGGGGCAACTTATTTTTCACTCGTTGTCGAAGAATGAACCGTTAGGCTCATCATTCATTATTAAAGGAACCAATAATGATGATATTCTCGCGCCAACACAGCTAAAAGACGTGCAGACATTGATTCTCAGTGGTGGGGAAGGTAAAGATACTTATCACTTGAAAATAGAGGATTGGCAAAATCATCAAGTCATTATTATCGATAACCAATCACAGGATGGCGAAATAGATCATCTTGTATTGCCGATAAAAATTGAGGGTAATTCCATTTTTGTTAATCGACTTAATGATGATTTAATTCTCACGGATTCCATTAATCAGACTTCATTAGTATTACATAATGTTTATGGTACAAACTCATTAGCTCACCAGCATTTGATGATTCATTTTGGCGATGGCGTTTTCAATATTAGTGAGCTTGCAAACGAGGTTACGTTTCACCGTGGTGCCATGTATTTATCGAGTTATTTTGAAGAGAGGCCGCAATGCAATGCAGATCTGGCATATTTAGCTGAGAGTTGCAGTCAGATAACACGTCCACATAATATGAGTTATCAGCCGAATGAAAAATTAGGGCGGAGTATATCAAGCTCAGACATAATACCAATCAGTACGCTGCAGTCTAAAATACACTAGATGACGTCAATCGTTGTCATATAAATGAAGAAACCCCCAATAGTTGGATAACTATTGGGGGTCTTTTTTAACTCATTAGTGATTAATGAGCTGCTGGTGGCTGGTTGTTATCAACGTGTTCTGGTGCCTTTGCAAAGCGGCGACGGATCACCACAAAGAATACCGGAACAAAGAAGATAGCCAATGATGTTGCTGCGAACATACCACCGAGTACACCTGTACCGACGGAGTTCTGTGCCGCAGAACCTGCACCATTACTGAATACCAGAGGGATAACACCCAGCATAAATGCCAATGATGTCATCAGGATTGGTCTTAGACGCATTTTAACGGCATCTAATGTTGCTTCAATCAATCCTTTACCTTCTTTCTCCATCAAGTCTTTGGCGAATTCAACAATCAAGATTGCGTTCTTCGCCGATAACCCAATGGTGGTTAACAGCCCTACCTTGAAGTAAACGTCGTTATCTAAGCCTCGGACGGAGGTGAAGAGTAACGCACCGATAACCCCAAGTGGCACCACTAACATAACTGAGAACGGTACAGACCAGCTTTCATACAGTGCAGCCAGACACAGGAATACAACAATCAGGGAAATCGCATACAGGGCAGGTGCCTGGTTACCAGACAAACGCTCTTGGTACGACATACCTGTCCACTCATAACCGATACCCGCAGGTAGGTTTTCTGTGGTCAGTTTTTCCATCATCAACATCGCAGCACCGGTACTTTGACCTTCTGTTGCTTGACCTTGAATGTTCATTGCTGGAACACCGTTATAACGCTCTAAACGTGGTGAACCGAATTTCCATGGGTCTTTGGATTCGTCTAAGAACGCTGAGAACGGTACCATTTTCCCTTGGTTATTACGAACATACAGGTTGCTGATATCTGACGGCAACATACGGCTTTCCGCGTCACCTTGTACGTAAACTTTCTTCACACGACCGCGGTCGATAAAGTCGTTAACGTATGAACCACCAAACACGGAGCTGAGGGTTGCGTTGATATCACTGATAGCAACACCTTGTGCCTGTGCTTTTTGTTGGTCAATATAGATTCGATACTGTGAGGTATCATCTTGACCATTTGGTCGTACACCTTGCAAAATTTCAGGGTGCTGTGCAGCAAGTCCGAGTAACTGATTACGTGCTGCCATCAGTTTTTCATGACCTAAGCCACCTTTATCGACCAGCTCAAAGTCAAAGCCGTTTGATGTCCCTAACTCAACAATTGCGGGTAAGTTAAAGGCATAAATGAAGGCGCCTTGTTTTTGGGATAGTGCTGCGTTTGCACGTGCAACAATCGCATCCACATGGTTTTCTTTCCCTTTACGTTCATCCCAGTTCTTAAGAACGACGAACGCCAGACCCATGTTTTGTCCTGCACCTGCAAAGCTGAAGCCACCAACGGTAAAGACAGACTTAACGTTTTTACCTTCATCTACTCTGAAGTAATTACTGACTTCATCCAAGATGACTTCGGTTTGTTCTTGAGTTGATCCTGGCGGTAACTGCACCATGGATAAGAACACCCCTTGGTCTTCTGCTGGCAAGAATGACGATGGCAGACGAACAAACATAAATGCCATGCCCACAACCAGTATCACGTAGATCACAAGGTAACGACCCGTGCCATTCAACATACGGCTTACGCTGTCTGTGTAATGGTGAGCTTGCTTTTCAAATACGCGGTTAAACCATCCAAAGAACCCTTTCGTGGAACCATGGCTGCCTTTTTCAATTGGCTTCAACATAGTTGCACACAGTGCAGGGGTCAGGATCATCGCCACTAATACCGATAGCAGCATCGATGAAACGATGGTGATAGAGAACTGACGGTAAATTGCCCCTGTAGACCCACCGAAGAAGGCCATTGGGATAAATACCGCAGACAGCACCATTGCAATACCGACCAGAGCACCTTGAATTTGGCCCATGGATTTTTTGGTCGCCTCTTTTGGTGGCAGACCTTCTTCTTGCATTACACGTTCAACGTTTTCAACAACAACGATGGCGTCATCCACGAGAAGACCGATGGCAAGTACCATCGCAAACATGGTTAAGGTGTTTATCGAGTAGCCAAAGGCCGACAAGATAGCAAAGGTACCTAACAGAACCACCGGTACGGCGATAGTTGGGATCAATGTTGCACGGATGTTCTGTAAGAACAGATACATAACCACAACAACCAGCATGATCGCTTCAACTAGCGTTTTAACTACCTCGTTAATCGAAATCTTAACGAATGGCGTTGTATCGTATGGGTAAACGACTTCTAACCCTTCAGGGAAGAACGGTTCCATCTCAGCTAAGGCTGCACGGACGTTATTCGCCGTATCCAGTGCGTTAGCGCCAGTTGCCAATTTAATACCGATACCTGCTGCTGGCATACCGTTAAAGCGCGCAACGGTACTGTAGTTTTCCGCACCGAGTTGAACGGTAGCGACATCTTTCAAACGAACTTGGGAACCGTCTTGGTTCACACGTAATAAAATGTTCGAAAACTCTTCTACGTTACTTAAACGGGTTTGAGCAATAATAGATACGTTCAAACGCTGACCGGCAACAGGAGGTGTTCCCCCTAACTGACCGGCGGCAACTTGGTTGTTTTGTACACGAATTGCATTAATGACATCCGAAGTTGCCATGTTGTACTTAACGAGTTGCTCTGGTTTTAACCAAATACGCATTGCATATTGCGTACCAAACAGCTGGGTTTCACCAACACCATTAACACGACTCAGTGGGTCCTTAATATTTGAACCTACGTAGTCGGCAATGTCGTATTGACCCATTGAACCGTCTTTAGAAATAAAGCCTGCAACCATTAAGAATGAGCTAGTGGACTTATCGACACTAATACCTTGTTGCTGTACTTCTTGAGGTAAAAGTGGCATTGCCAATTGCAGCTTATTCTGTACCTGTACTTGGGCGATATCGCCATCAGTACCTGCTTCAAAAGTCAGCGTGATGCTTGCTGAACCTGATGAATCACTGGTTGACGACATATACACCAAATTATCGATACCGTTCATGTTCTGTTCGATAACTTGGGTCACCGTATTTTGTACCGTTGATGCATCTGCACCAGGGTAGTTAGCTGAAATGGAAACAGCCGGCGGTGCAATCGTCGGGTACTGAGCGACAGGTAACTTGATAATTGCCAGCAGACCTGCAAGCATGGTGATAATCGCGATTACCCATGCAAAAATTGGTCTATCTATAAAAAACTTAGGCATTAATCAATAGCTCCCTTATTTAGACGCGGTTTCAGGTTTTGCCTGAGTGTCTACAATGGATTGAGTTTCTAAGTTTGCTTGCTTCGGCACAACAACCATACCTGGCTTGATTTTCTGTAAGCCAATCACAATGACACGGTCGCCATCTTTCACGCCATCAGTGACTAACCAGTTGTTGCCAATCGCTTGTGCAGCTTTCACTTTACGCACTTCAACTTTGTTTTCAGCGCCAACAACCATCACTTGCGCATCACCTTGCGGAGTACGTGCAACACCTTGTTGTGGGACTAAAATCGCATTTTCTTTCACACCATCTTCTAGAATGGCGCGAACAAACATACCTGGCATCAGCTCTTTGTTCGGGTTAGGGAACACGGCACGCATAGTGATAGAACCTGTGGTTTCATCAACAGTGACATCAGAGAACTCTAATTGTCCTTTCTGTGCGTATTCTTGCCCGCCATTAATCACTAAGCTAACAGGTGCTTTGCCTGGCTCTTTTTGCAGTGCACCCTGTTCGATTTCATTTTTTAAGCGTAAGAAATCTTCACTCGACTGCGTCACATCCACGTAGATTGGATCTAATTGTTGAACGCGCATTAGTTCAGTTGTTTGACCCGCAGAAACTAATGCACCTTCCGTGACATTGGATTTACCCGTACGCCCACTAATTGGCGATGTCACTTTCGTGTAATTCAGATTAATACGTGCGGTTTCAACGGCTGCTTCCGCTGCTTTTACCGCAGCTAGAGACTGTGCATAGGTTGAATTTGCTTGGTCGTATTCTTGTTGACTAATGTAGTTGGTACCAAGCAGTGGCTTATAACGTTTAACAGTTAATGCGGCGAGATTAGCATTTGCTTGCGCTTTGGCTAATTCTGCTTTAGCACTATTGTACGTTGCTTGGAAAGGTGCCGGATCGATTTGATACAACGATACGCCAGCCTCAACATCGCTACCTTCTTTGTAGTTACGTTTTAGGATGATGCCACTTACTTGTGGGCGAACCTCTGCGATACGAAATGCAGATGTACGGCCAGGAAGTTCGGTCTTAATGGTCAGAGGTTCAGCTTTCAGCGTAACAATTCCTACATCAGGCGCCGGGCGTTCACCGCCACCTTTCTGTTCTTCGTTACAACCAGATAACGCTAAGCCGCCTGAAAGGACCAACAGAGCCAGAGGTAACACCCCTCTGTTTTTTCGCATAAGTTAACCTCAATTAATCGATATGAGTTCAAAACAAAATTAAGAAAAAAAGCAAATTATATGATTTATCACTATGCTATAGTACAAACATACACTAATGTATGTAAATCAGCTTTCGATAAAAACGGGCGTCAATGGCACGAAAAACTAAACAACAGGCTGAAGAAACCCGTCAGGAAATATTAGATGCAGCCATCAAAACATTTTCTGAACGAGGAGTAACAGCCACATCATTAGCCGATATAGCCAAAGCTGCGGGTGTTACCCGGGGTGCTATATATTGGCATTTTAAGAATAAGGTGGATCTGTTCCATCAAGCCTGTGAATTTAGCGATAATCAAATTACTCAAGCTGAGGATTATTATCGTTCGAAATATACCAATGATCCACTTTTAATACTAAGAGAATTGCTAATATATATTCTTACCGATTTTATTAGTACTCCTAAAAATCGCGCGTTAATGGAAATCTTTTTCTTAAAATGCGAATTAGTCGGAGAAATGGCATCTGTCGTTGATTTTAAGCGTGAAAACTATCTCGCAAGTGAACAGCGGATTATTAAAAATTTACGTGATTGTGTGGACGCGGGACAACTTCCAGCAGATTTAGATTTAGCGTGTAGCGCGGTTATGATCCGTGCACTGATGTCGGGATTACTCGAAAACTGGTTATTACAGCCAGAGCGTTTTATGATAGACGCACATACCACGACGTTAGTTGATACTTTATTAGAAACGCTTAAAAATAGCGTCTCACTGCGAGTCAAACCAACGCCAAACGAATAATCGGAGAAAACCATGTCATCCATTTTGATCATTGCGAATGGCGCGCCATACGGAAGTGAAATGTTGTTTAACTCTCTGCGCTTAGCCATCACGCTAAAAGAGCAACACCCACAAACCGACCTGAAAATTTTCTTAATGTCTGATGCAGTTACTGCCGGGATCACAGCGCAAAAACCGAAAGAAGGGTATAACCTTCAGCAAATGCTAGAAATTTTAACCGCGCAAAATGTCCCTGTTAAATTATGCAAAACCTGCACTGATGCTCGAGGTATCAGTGAGCTGCCATTAATTGATGGTGTTGAAATCGGCACATTAGTTGATTTGGCTGCGTGGACATTAGACTCTGAAAAAGTTCTCACCTTTTAATTTTATCGCCATAGATTAAAAAAGCTTTTTGAGAATTGGGCTGCGGTTTGTCAAAATTGCAGCTCAAATAGCAAGTTAGAACTCAGTATATTAGGTCTAAGTATATTAGAACTAAACAATTTAAGTGCTAGATAATAGTAGGATCACAGCGAGATATCATGGGCCCACTAATGCAATACAGAAAAGCGTGGTTATATTCAATTAGAATATTTTTGGCATTTGCCATCACCTTTTTCTCTTTTCAAATTTCCGCAGCAACAATGAGTAACCTTCCCAGCAAAAACGAGATAAAAACAGAGCTCAATTCGCTAAATAAAAAAAACAATGCAGGGCAAGAAGATAAACTCGCTATCGCCGATTTGGAAAAGTCATTAAATTATTATGATGAACTGGAAAAACTCGATCAGCGTTCAGACGAACTGCAAAAAAAATTAAGTCACTCCGGTGAAGAGTTAAAAAAAGCGGTTCAGGGTTTATTACAAATAAAAAATCAGAATGAAAATCCTGATATTAACTTTCAGCACCAAATTGAAAATAGCAGCCTGCAACAATTAGAGTCCATGTTGGCAACCCATTTGGATAATTTGCAAGCTGAGCAAAATGATCTCGCCACATACAACAGCCAACTGATCGGTTTGCAAACTCAACCGGAGCGCGCCCAAGCTATCATGTTGGACAATGCTCGAAGACTGCAAGAAATTCGCAACGAGCTTAACAGCACATTGACAGACTCCAGCAAGCTGCGCACCACACAAGTGAATATGCTGCAACTTGAGCAATACCTTCTACAGCAGCAAAACGAATTTCAAAAGCGTGTTCTCCAAGCTAATACGCAACTCCAAGATGTTTTGCAGAAACAGCGTGATTACACGGCGGCGTACATTGAGCAACTCGATGCCCGAATTCAGGTGATCCAAGACGCTATCAGCAAAGTGCGTCTCAGTGATTCTCAATCGACAGTACGTGAAGCACAAAATACCTCTACGGATGATGCGGTGCAGCAAAATCCGATTATTCAAAAAGAGGTGGAGATCAATAACAAGCTGAGCAACCGCTTGATTGAAGTGACTCAAGACGGCAACAAAATGGTGCAAAATGGCATCCGAGTAAAAACTTGGTTAGAACGCGCCACTCAATCAGAACGAAACTTAAAAGAGCAAATCAACGTATTACGCGGAAGCTTGCTGCTATCACGAATTCTTTTTCAGCAACAAATTGATTTACCCGCGGATATTCTCACCAAAAATTTGCCTGTCACCATCGCCGACCTACGTTTGGAGCAGTTTGATATAAACCAGCAACGTGATGCGTTATACCAACCTACGGATTACATTAATAATCTAGAGCATGAGCAAGCGGTTAAAGTCGGAGAGCAAGAAAATACCCGCTTGTTTACCCCAGAAGATAAAGCGGCGCTGGTAAAAATCCTGGATGTTCGCCGTGAATTATTGGATGAATTGAATTTACAATTAGGCGGGCAAATTTCCCAAGCCATTAATTTGCAACTGGATCAAAACCAATTATTGAGTGTAGTTAGCTCGCTTGAGCATACTTTGGCTCAGCAGATTTTCTGGGTAAACAGTAATAAACCGATGGATATTGAGTGGTTAAAAGCGTTCCCAGAAGCGGCCAAAAATCAACTAACTCACCTCGATTTTGATTTTTCATTATCGAGCCTGAAAAAAGGCTTGCTGAGCTCGCTGTGGGTGACGATTCCGTTGTTATTGGCGGCACTAATCTTTATCTGGTTGAACCGGAAAATCACTCAGCGTCTACATGATATTGATTTACGTTTATCCAGCCTGCGTAACGACAGCGTACTGAATACACCGTTGGCTCTGTTACTCACGTTGCTGCAAACCATCCCAACTTCATTAGTGGTTATCGCCATTGGTTACTGGTTCTTAAAAACCGGTAACCTGCAAGGGGAGTTTATTTGGTCTTATTTCTTGCAACTCGCGATTTTCTGGGCGCTATTTGAATTAACGTTCAGGGTATTAAAACCTCAAGGTATTGCAGAGAAACACTTTAATATTGAGCATGAAAATGCCCAGCGCATGCGCCGTCGCATGGTGCGTTTATCGGTACCGCTGATCCCGCTTATCTTCTTTTCCACCTATGGAATGATTAACCCGCTGAAGGTGTCTGAGGATGTGATTGGGCAGCTTGTGGTTTCTATCTGTTTATTATTATTGTGTATTTTTACCATTCCGTTCTGTAAGCAGGTTTGGAAGGAAACAGGTAGCCACTTAACGCGCTCGATTTTGATCACGTTACTGACATTCTCACCGCTAATTTTAATCGGTTTGATGATTGCGGGTTACTATTACACCACACTCCGTTTAGCCAACCGTTGGTTAGATAGCTTGTACCTGCTGGTGCTTTGGTACATTACGTATAATGTTTGCTTGCGAGGCTTAAGTTTAGGCGCGAGAAAACTGGCGTATAAGCGTGCGCTTGAGCGTCGAGCGCAGTCAAAACAGCAAGAAGAGACCGAAAACGAGCCTATCAAAGAGCCACCAATGACCATTGAGTTGATTAGCCAGCAATCTCTGCGCTTAATGACAATGGTGCTGTTTATTATCTTTGCATTTGCGTTTTACGCCATTTGGTCTGATTTTATTACGATTTTCTCCTTCCTCGATAGTGTCCAACTCTGGAGCTATACCGCAACATCAGCGGAAGGGGCGAATATCATGCAGCATGTGACCTTAGCGAACTTGATTTTAGCGGTAGTGATTGTGGTGGTGGCGTGGATCATGACACGCAACTTACCAGGGTTACTGGAAGTGTTGGTATTATCGCGGCTCAAACTGCGCCAAGGTTTCACTTATGCCATCACCACCATGTTGACCTATGTGATTGTCAGTATCGGGGCAATTGCATCCCTTGGGATGATTGGGGTGACATGGAATCAGTTGCAATGGTTAGCCGCCGCCTTAACGGTTGGTCTTGGTTTTGGTTTACAGGAAATTTTTGCCAACTTCGTTTCGGGGATTATTTTACTGTTCGAAAGACCGATTCGCATTGGGGATACCGTCACCATCGGGACTTACTCGGGAACTATCAGTAAAATCCGTATTCGTGCGACAACCATTGTGGATTTCGATCGCAAAGAGGTGATCATCCCGAACAAGGCATTTGTTACTGAGCGTTTGATCAACTGGTCGCTCTCAGACACGGTCACACGAATTACGGTCTCTTTAGGTGTTGCGTATGGCTCAGATCTGGAAAAAGTGAAACGCGTATTACTGCAAGCGGCAACCTCTAACAGCAAAGTGATGACGGACCCAGCGCCAGCGGCATACTTCTTAAGTTTTGGTGCTAGCACATTAGATCACGAATTACGTTTTTATGTACGCCAGATCGGTGAGCGTACCATCACCAGCGATGAAGTGAACCGTGAAATTGACCGGTTATGTCGTGAAAATGATATCAATATCGCTTTCAATCAATTGGAAGTGCATTTGCATAACAATCAGGGTGATGAAGTGCAGGAAGTGACGAAAATTATCAAAGACAAAGATAATGATAAAAATGGAGATGAAAAATAACCTGCGTTAATTACCATTCTGACAGGCTGCTTCGGCGGCCTGTTTGTTGAGGTAATCCTGCTTAACTATCTCTAATGCTTTCAGGACGGTGTGGGTATCGACTTCAGCCGATTCTAACAAGTAAATTAAATCTACCGCGAGCTGGGTTTCGAGTGGTGCAGTGTCCAGTGTTTCCATTCACGATCCTCTAATCAAAAAATTGGTTTTCTTGGTGCTCGATGGCTTTTTCAATACGCATTAATGCTTGTCTACAACGGTATAAGCGCCCGGCTAATGCGGCGAGCTCTTTTTGGCACTGGTGCTGTAAATGTGAGTCAGTTAAGCCACTTAAATAGAGCTCTTTTTCGCTCACCATAGCCTGCAAACGGCGTTCATAATCTTGATGTTGTGATAAACGTTCATATAAATCAACCTGTTCCTTTTTCGTCCGAAAAGAATCTTCTTTTTCCCGTAATCCTTGAGTGGAGAGTTCGCGGGAAATAGCCTGCATTTGATGCACGATTTTTTCGGTTAAAAAGTTCACTTGCTGGGTATGGTTTAGCAAAACGCTATTACACAATTGCTGATACAAGGTATTGAGCTCTTTCTGGCAATCACCCAGTTTGGTGGATTTATGGCTAAATAGCTGCATATCAAATCGGGAGTGTGAAAACTCATGGTCTTTGATGGGGGCGACGCGCTCAGCTAACTCATCAATCTGCTTTTTCAATGCCTCTAACAGAGCCTGTGTTTTCATTTTTTATTCTCAATAAATGTGAAAAGTGGCGGAATATTGATATCCAACAATAAAACTTACAGCAAATAGACGGCTTCTTATTGCATTTTTATGGTAGTTTGCATAGATTCTACCCTTTCGTATTTACTATATTGGTTTTTATTATGACCGCTAAAGAGCAACAACTGCAATTAATTAAAGAAAGTATCGCGACTATCCCTAACTATCCAAAAGAGGGTGTACTGTTTCGTGATATTACCACACTGTTAAATGACCCGGCGGCTTATCAAGCGACAATCGATATGCTGGTTGAGCATTATCAAAACAAAGGTGTGACCAAAATTGTTGGTACTGAAGCCCGTGGTTTTCTGTTCGGTGCTCCTGTTGCATTACGCTTAGGCGTAGGTTTTGTGCCTGTGCGTAAAAAAGGCAAATTACCGCGTGAAGTTTTAAGTATGACGTATGATCTGGAATACGGCACCGACACACTGGAAATCCACAAAGACAGCATTACCGCACAAGACAACGTACTGGTGGTGGATGACCTATTAGCAACCGGTGGTACTGTCGAAGCAACCGTGAAAATGATCAAACAGCTAGGCGCAAAAGTGGTGGATGCTGCTTTCGTTATCGGACTGCCTGATTTAGGCGGTGTTGAGCGTTTAGCAAAAGAAGGCGTTACTTCCTATAGTCTTGTTGAGTTCCCAGGCCACTAATCTGCTCCGCACTCTTCTTACTATTTTTACTGCAGTCTCGCCCAATGGGTTGAGGCTGTGGTAGCATGGTACTATTATTATATTTATCAATGTCCCATGTTGAATAACAGTGGAATCCATGAGCTATCAGGTACTTGCCCGTAAGTGGCGCCCCCAAAAATTTTCAGACGTTGTTGGTCAGCAGCATGTGTTGACTGCACTTGCTAATGGGCTTGAGCACCAACGGCTTCATCACGCTTATCTTTTCTCGGGTACCCGCGGTGTCGGGAAAACCACGATCGCCCGTTTGTTTGCCAAGGGGTTAAACTGCGAAACGGGGATCACGGCAACGCCTTGCGGAAAATGCGCCAACTGTTTGGAAATTGAACAGGGGCGATTTGTTGACCTGATTGAGATTGACGCGGCATCACGCACTAAAGTTGAAGATACGCGAGAATTACTGGATAACGTCCAGTATGCACCAGCGCGTGGTCGCTTTAAAGTCTATCTTATTGACGAAGTTCACATGTTGTCGCGCCACAGTTTTAATGCGTTGCTTAAAACACTGGAAGAACCACCGGAACACGTCAAATTTTTACTGGCAACGACCGATCCACAAAAACTGCCTGTCACGATTTTATCCCGCTGCTTACAGTTCCATCTAAAAGCGTTGGATGTTCCACAAATCAGTGAACAGCTTGAGTTGATCCTAAACGCGGAAAATATTGAGCACGATACTCGCGCTCGTCAGTTGATTGCCCGCGCCGCAGACGGTAGTTTGCGTGATGCATTGAGCTTGACTGACCAAGCAATTGCCATGGGGCAAGGTAAGGTCACTGCGGATGTGGTGAGCCAAATGCTGGGTACCTTAGATGATGAGCAACCGCTCGCCATTATTGAAGCTTTAGTTCGTGCCGATGGTCTTGGTGTGATGGCCCAAGTCGAGCAAGCGGCTTCCCGTGGAGCTGATTGGGAAAACTTACTGGTTGAAATCCTCTCTCAGCTTCATCGCATTGCGATGATCCAACTACTGCCTGCGGAACAAGAAACCGATCCGTCATCGACGGAAGGGCGTCTAAGACAAGTGGCTCGATTAATTTCTCCAGCGGATCTTCAACTTTTCTACCAAACCTTGCTGATGGGGCGCAAAGAACTGACATTCGCGCCAGAAAGACGTATGGGCGTGGAAATGGCTCTACTAAGAGCGCTAGCCTTCCACCCAAAGAGCATTATTGAAGAAGTGGAATTGCCGCCGAAATTAGTTTCAAACGCGCCGGCTTCCACTTTTCAGCCAGAGCCAGCACCATCAACGGTAAGACGCCCAGCCCCGCAGCCTGCGAGCGCAGAGAACTTACCGGAAAATAGCCCAACATTGCAGCTATTAAAAGCCAGACAGGCACTACAAACGCCACAAAGTGAGGATCCGAGTCCAAAAAAGACTCATCCGGTGACGTCCGAAAGGGCTAAGCCGGCGGTTTCAGCACTTGAACGGCTGGCCGCGGTAACCAGCAAACATCAGCAAAATGTGATGGAAAAAGCGTCACAGAAGACCAAGCCTGCGAAGCCGAAGCCTTACCAGTGGAAGCCGCAAAATGGTGAAGTTCTTGACGCAAAAGACACAGTGACAACGCCAACGGAAATCAAAGAGGCGTTGGAATATGAAAAAACCCCTGAATTAGCAATAAAAATCACCGAAGAAGGGCGCGAGCGTGATAGTTGGTCGGGGGAAATCGCGCAATTAAATATTCCGAAGCTAGTTGAACAATTGGCTTTGAATTCATATAAAGAAGAATTGGACGAGTCGCAAATTGTATTGCACTTGCGCTCCGCTCAACGCCATCTTGATAAACCTAACGCTCTCAAAGCGTTGCAAGACGCGTTGAGTGAACATTATGGTCGCCCTGTTGAACTGAAAATCGTTCACGATGATAATACGGCGGTGAAAACGCCGCTGGAATGGCGTCAGGCGATTTATGAAGAGAAACTGGCGCAAGCCCGTCAGTCTATTATTGCGGATAAAACAATTCAAAAATTGCGCGCCATGTTTGATGCGCAATTGGATGAAGAGAGTATTCGCCCCGTTTAACGCTACAGTTGCGAATCTGTAGCCTCAGTTGTGAGAGAAAACTATGTTTGGTAAAGGTGGATTGGGTAACCTGATGAAACAGGCCCAGCAAATGCAAGATAAAATGCAGAAAGTTCAGGAAGAAATCGCTCAACTCGAAGCTACTGGCGAATCTGGTGCTGGCTTAGTCAAAGTGACCATCAACGGTTCACATAACTGCCGTCGTGTTGAAATCGATCCTAGCCTGTTAGAAGACGACAAAGATATGCTGGAAGACTTGATTGCTGCGGCATTCAACGACGCAGCTCGTCGTATCGAAGAAACGCAAAAAGAAAAAATGGCTAGCGTATCTAGCGGTATGCAACTGCCACCAGGCTTTAAGATGCCATTCTAATGCAAACGAGTCCGCTTCTTGAATCATTGATGGAAGCGCTGCGCTGTCTCCCCGGTGTGGGACCCAAGTCAGCGCAGCGAATGGCTTTCCAACTTCTGCAACGTGACCGTAGTGGCGGAATGCGTTTGGCTCAGTCTCTGACTCGTGCAATGTCCGAAATCGGGCATTGCCGCGATTGCCGCACATTTACTGAGCAAGACACCTGCAATATCTGCGATAACCCGCGCCGTCAGCAAAATGGGCTGATTTGCGTGGTGGAAAGCCCCGCAGATATTTACGCTATCGAGCAAACTGGTCAATTCTCAGGTCGCTATTTCGTACTCATGGGGCATCTGTCACCATTAGATGGCATTGGACCGATGGATATCGGGCTAGATAGGCTCGAAGAGCGACTGGCATCGGAAAACATCACTGAAGTGATTTTGGCGACCAACCCAACAGTAGAGGGGGAGGCGACGGCAAACTATATTGGGCAGATGTGCGCGCAGTATGGGGTGGCGGCGAGCCGGATTGCGCATGGGGTGCCTGTCGGCGGGGAGTTAGAGATGGTTGATAGCACGACGCTTTCTCATTCGTTGTCAGGCCGCTCGAAGTTGTAGCATCCTCGTCATATTTCAAATTGTAGGGGTGTTGGCTGCACAACCTCACCCTAGTCACATACTTCAGTATGCTCCTAGGGATAAGCTTGCTTGCCGCCTACCTACAACTTTGAACTATTTAGAGGAAGGTAGGTAGCTACCTTATAAAAGCAAAACCCTCAAACCAAAACTCTCGTAGCCTTCCATAATTTCCTTTCGTTCATATTAATTTGGCTGCTAATTTGTGGTTAGTGGTTGAATTCTATTTTTTTGTCCCCAAATTAGTTTCCATCGATAAGTCAAAACTAACTATTAGATTGATGATATAGAGGCGATTAATGAGTATGAAAGGACAAGAAACTCGTGGGTTTCAATCAGAAGTCAAACAACTGCTACAGTTGATGATCCACTCTCTTTACTCAAACAAAGAAATTTTTCTGCGTGAGCTCATTTCCAACGCATCCGATGCGGCGGATAAACTGCGTTTTCGTGCATTATCTAAGCCTGAACTGTATGAGAATGACGGCGAACTGCGTGTGCGTATTAGCGCAGACAAAGACAAAGGTACTCTAACTATCAGTGACAATGGCATCGGTATGAGCCGTGAAGAAGTCATTGAAAACTTAGGTACTATCGCTAAATCAGGCACCAAATCATTCTTAGAATCATTAGGCAGTGACCAAGTCAAAGATAGCCAAATGATCGGCCAATTCGGTGTGGGCTTCTACTCCGCATTTATCGTTGCCGATAAAGTCACCGTACGCAGCCGCGCAGCGGGTGCTGATGCGAGCGAAGGGGTATTCTGGGAATCTGCTGGCGAAGGTGAATACACTATCGCAGATATCGAAAAAGCCGATCGCGGAACCGAAATTACCCTGCATTTACGTGATGATGAAAAAGAGTTTCTAGATAACTGGCGTTTACGTTCTGTTATCAGCAAGTATTCTGACCATATTGCTCTGCCTGTTGAAATCGAAGAGAAAAACGAAGAAGACGGCTCCGTTACTTGGGAAAAAATCAACCAAGCGAAAGCACTGTGGACGCGCAGCAAATCTGAAATTTCAGACGAAGAATATATTGAGTTCTACAAGCATATCTCCCACGACTACGCTGATCCATTAACGTGGGCACATAACCGTGTGGAAGGGAAGCAGGAATATACCAGTCTGCTGTATATTCCATCTCAAGCCCCATTTGATTTGTGGAACCGCGACCAGCGCCACGGTTTAAAACTGTATGTTCAACGTGTCTTTATTATGGATGATGCAGAGCAGTTTATGCCTAATTACCTGCGCTTCGTTCGTGGGGTATTGGATTCCAACGATTTACCGTTGAACGTTTCCCGTGAAATTCTGCAAGATAGCGCATTGACGCGTAACTTACGCAGCGCACTGACAAAACGTGTTCTGCAAACACTGGAAAAACTGGCGAAAAATGACGCAGAGAAATACCAAACTTTCTGGCAGCAATTCGGTCTGGTTATGAAAGAAGGTCCTGCGGAAGATATGGGCAACGGTGAGGCGATTGCAAAACTGCTGCGCTTTGCAACCACCCATAACGACAGTAGCGTACAAAATGTTTCGCTGGAAGATTACGTAAGCCGCATGGTGGAAGGTCAGGATAAGATTTACTTTATTACTGCCGATAGCTACGCTGCCGCGAAAAGCAGCCCGCATTTAGAGCTGTTCCGTAAGAAAGGCATTGAGGTTCTCCTGTTATCTGATCGCATTGACGAATGGATGATGAACTACCTCTCTGAGTTTGATGGCAAACAGTTCCAATCTGTGAGCAAAGCTGATGAATCGTTAGACAAGTTAGCGGATGAAAACAAGGCTGAGCAAGAAGAAGCCGAGAAGCAGTTAGAGCCATTTGTTGAGCGCGTAAAAACCTTCTTGGGTGACCGTGTGAAAGAGGTGAAACTGACTCATCGTTTAACCGATACACCAGCCATTGTGACCACCGATGCGGACGAAATGAGTACCCAAATGGCGAAATTATTCGCGGCTGCGGGTCAAGCGGCGCCAGAAGTGAAATATAACTTCGAGCTGAACCCGAGCCATGCATTGGTGAAAAAAGCGTCTGAAGTGGAAGATGAAAGCGTGTTTGCAGATTGGGTGGATGTACTACTCGACCAAGCCTTGCTGGCAGAACGCGGTACGCTGGAAGATCCAAACTTATTCATCAAAAAAATCAACGAATTACTTTTAAAGTAGTCCATTAAGGTATTTTCGTTTTCGAACATAAACCACGTAAAAAAGCGATTTTTTGCGTGGTTTTTTTCTTTTGCGAAAAAAGATAAATGGGAAAACGTTTACGTGTCTTCTTGAGTCAGATGCCATGCTAATGGTATGGTAGAGCGTTTTCTTTTCAAATTATAAAAAACTAAATAGCAAGGGGTTTACGCAATGCGTATCATTCTGCTTGGCGCTCCAGGCGCTGGTAAGGGCACTCAAGCTCAATTTATTATGGAGAAGTTTGGGATCCCTCAGATTTCAACTGGCGACATGTTACGTGCCGCTGTAAAATCAGGGAGCGAATTAGGTTTACAAGCTAAAGAGCTGATGGATAACGGCAAATTAGTGACTGATGAACTGGTTATTGCATTAGTGAAAGAGCGCATCAAACAAGATGACTGTCGCAATGGCTTCTTGTTGGATGGGTTCCCGCGTACCATTCCTCAAGCGGATGCAATGAAAGAAGCAGGCATCAACGTTGATTACGTTTTAGAATTCGATGTTCCTGACGAAATCATTGTTGAGCGTATCATTGGTCGCCGTGTTCACGCACCATCAGGTCGCGTATACCACGTCACTTTCAACCCACCTAAAGTTGAAAACAAAGATGACGTAACTGGCGATGAATTAACTATCCGTAAAGACGACCAAGAAGACACGGTTCGTAAACGTTTGGTTGAATATCATGCACTGACAGCGCCATTAATCGCTTACTATCAAAATGAAGCGAAAGCGAGCAGCACTCAGTACTTCAAGTTAGACGGTACTCGCAAAGTGACTGAAGTGAGCGCAGAGTTAGCAAAAATTTTAGGCTAATTTTTCTGAGCGTAATCTAAATAGATTCAAATAAACAAGGCAGCGCAAAAACGCTGCCTGAGGTTGTTGACAAAGCAGGATAAAAGCGTGGTTTTTCCTGCTTTGTGTTATCAGCCGAAAATCACTAAATTGATTTTCCTTGTTAATTTTACAACCCCAAAAAGCCATTTCCAAACCTAGTAGGTTTGGAAATGGACTGAGGCAGCGTTAATCGCTGCCTTTCTTTTTGTGCCACAAGTTGGCAAAATTAGTTATTAAAACCTGTTATTGTTGGGAATAATTATCAATTAGGAGCTGTTCTAATGTTAGAAAAAAAATATGGAATTCTATTGGTAAATTTGGGAACGCCCGATGCCCCAACAACAGCAGCCGTTAAACGCTATTTAGCTGAATTCTTAACTGACCGGCGTGTTATCGATGTTTCACCATTGATTTGGAAACCTATTTTACATGGTGCTATTTTGCCAATCCGCGCTTCCAAAGTGGCAAAACTTTATGGCTCAATTTGGATGGATGAAGGTTCGCCATTATTGGTTTATTCACAGCGCCAGAAAGAAAAATTATCTGCATTTTTTCCTAATACGCCGATTGAGCTGGGAATGACTTATGGCTCGCCGTCAATAAAGAGTGCTATCGACAACTTGATTGCACAAGATGTGACGGAATTAGTGGTTTTACCGCTGTATCCGCAATATTCATGCACCACTACCGCCGCCGTTTATGAAGCTATCACACGTGCTTTTAAACCTATGCGGACTATCCCGTCAGTGCAGTTTATTCGTAGCTATGCGACGCACCCAGCGTATATTCAAGCCTTAGCGGAATCTATTGAAGCCAGTTTTACGGAACATGGTGAGCCGGATAGGTTGATCCTCTCTTTCCACGGTATCCCGCAGCGTTACTGCGATTCAGGGGATATTTATGATAAAGAGTGTGAGCAAACCACAGAATTATTAAAGCAGGCCCTGAAATTTCCAAGTGACCGAGTGTTAATGACTTACCAATCTCGATTTGGTCGTGAACCGTGGTTAAGCCCATACACGGATCAGACGATGAAAAAGTTACCGTCAGAGGGGGTTAAGTCAGTTCAAGTGGTTTGCCCTGGTTTTTCGGTGGACTGTTTAGAAACCTTAGAAGAAATTAGCGAACAAAATAAAGAATTTTTCTTACATAATGGTGGTGAGCAATATCGTTATATTCCTGCACTGAATGACAGCGATATCAGCATCAATATGATTCAGTTAATTCTGAAAAATCACTTAGAAAGAGTGATTTGATAGGTAATTTCATAAAGAAGGTTAATGGTTATATCCAAAACTTAAATTTTGACTATAATTATGACCTCAATATTCAATGGTTCAATTTAGAGTGCGTTGTTTGGAATTAACATGACTGAAAAAACCAATTTATCTCCAGAATTAAAAAAACAGCTAGAGCAAGATCCGCAATATAAATTGCAGCACAATGATGAGATCGATCTCATGGCGCTGGTAGCGGTTCTGTTCAAGAATAAATTATTGATTATTATAGCAACAGTCATTGTTACCGCATTGAGTATTGGGGTTGTCAAAATGTTACCTCAGAAGTGGACGAGTGAAGCGGTTATTATTCCGCCAACGTCTGAAGAGGTAAAAGAAGTTAATGAATTTTCAGCGCGCTTAAATGCATTAGGCATGGAAATTGACTTGGGTTCTCAGCGTATTTATAACGAATTTATCGTTCAATACCGTTCTAAAGTTAACCAAGAAGCCTTCGTTAAAAGCACCGATTATTTTAAAACACAGCTCGAGAAACTCGATAATAAAAACGATCCGCTTGAGGTTCAACGTTTAGTGAATCGCATCATCGCGGATTCGATTAAATTGAAATATAACGGTAAAGAAAAAGACAGCGACGATAGCGACGTCGTTCTGTCATTTACGGCACCAACAGCGGTTGAAGCCCAAGATTTAATGGATGGGTATATTCGTTATACGGCGAGCCAAGTCCGTAAAAAAATGAAAATGGATGTGGATAATGCGATTGCACGCCAACTGATTTATAGTGTTGAAGCATTAAAACAAGATACTAACAAAATCCAGATTGCTTATGATGTCAAAATTGAGCATTTAAAACGTGCTATTACTATTGCGAAAGCCGCTGGAGTTGCACGTCCAATCGCAAGGGATTCTGTTGCCATCAATGATGACCCTGATTACCCAATTGCATTAGGTTCTGAAGCGTTGGAAGAGAAACTGGGCATCGAATTAAAAAACCGTGATTTAGCGTTAATCAGTGAGAAACTGCAAAATGCGCAAGTGTACATTGATAATTTAAACTCATTGACGACCACTGAGTTAGAGTTTGAACCCGTCAGATTTATCATGACTCCAGATTTACCGATTGCGAAAGATTCACCTAAATCGATGCTGATTGTCGCATTAGGCGCTATTCTTGGCTTTATTATGAGCTGTGCGTTTGTGCTAGGTCGTGACCTATACCGTAACTATAATCAGCAAAATACTCGTCGTAAGTAATCACTCTAAAGCGTTATAAATACCTAACCGGCACCTTTTTATCGAAGGGTGCCGGTTTTGTTTTATCGTGTTAGAATACGGAAATGTTCCTTTTTTAATGTTCCCAATATGAAATTCCCCGGTCAACGTAAATCTAAACATTACTTTCCCGTCTCTCTCAGAGATCCTCTTTTACAACCGATGAAAGAGATGCTCTCTGATGATGAAAACTGCAAATCGTATATTGTGGGTATCGACCAAACACTCGTCGATATTGAAGCCAAAATTGATGATGAATTTATTGAACGTTATCAATTAAGTAAAGGTCACTCTTTAGTCATCGAAGATGATGCGGCTGAAGCGCTCTACAAAGAGCTCACCGATAAGAAACTGATCACCCATGAGTTTGCAGGCGGTACAATAGGGAATACGCTCCACAATTACTCTGTCTTAGCCGATGACCGCTCCGTCTTATTGGGTACGATGTGCAACAATATTCAGATTGGTAGTTATGCTTATCGCTACCTTTGCCATACTTCAAGCCGTATGGATCTAAACTACTTACAAGGGGTAGATGGCCCTATCGGGCGCTGTTTTACGCTTGTCACTGATAACGGTGAACGTACGTTTGCTATTAGCCCAGGGCATATGAACCGCTTACACCCCGATAGCATTCCTGAAGAGATTATTGCAGGGGCATCAGCGCTGGTATTAACGGCTTATTTAGTGCGTTGTAAGCCGGGTGAAACCATGCCGGATGCGACGATGCAAGCTATCCATTATGCGAAAAAACATAATGTTCCCGTGGTACTGACATTGGGAACCAAGTTTGTTATCGCTCAAGATCCACAATTCTGGCGTGATTTCCTTAAAGAAAATGTCTCAGTGGTCGCCATGAACGAAGATGAGGCCTTGGAATTAACTGGCTTTAGCGATCCTCTATTGGCATCCAATATGGCATTGGATTGGGTTGACCTTGTTTTATGTACAGCGGGGCCTTCAGGGCTGTATATGGCTGGCTTTACGGAAGAAGAATATAAACGTAAAACGCAGCATCCATTACTGCCGGGAGCTATTGCTGAATTTAACCTGTATGAATTTAGCCGTGCGATGCGTATGCAAGATTGCAAACAACCTCGTCGAATTTTCTCTCATATTGAACCTTATATGGGCGGTCCAGAAAAAATCATGAACACCAATGGCGCGGGTGATGGGGCGTTATCTGCGTTACTGCATGATATTACGGCTAACTCTTATCACCGTTCAAATGTGCCGAATTCCAGTAAGCACGAACGCCAATATCTCACATACTCCTCACTGGCGCAGGTGTGTAAGTATGCGAACCGTGTGAGTTATCAAGTGCTTTCTCAGCATTCACCGCGCTTAACTCGCGGGCTACCAGAAAAAGAAGATAGCTTAGAAGAGTCCTATTGGGATCGCTAACTTGACGTTGGTAGTTAGAAATAAATAACACAGAAATTAAAAACACCTCGAATGAGGTGTTTTTGTTTTTATCATGATGAGAACTATTAAGCTTCTTTGGCGATCCCCGCAGGGTGCTCAGCTTTAACCGCCTCAACGGCTTTTTCATCTTCTTGTTCATAGCGCATAGCTTGTGGAACAGAGATTTTAATCGCAATAAATACCGCTAAGAAACCACCCACTAATTTACCTAACAGGATTGGTAGCACCAATGTTGGTTGGAAGTTTGCGGTAAAGGCTAAGTGGTCGCCAATTGTCGCTTGAGCACAGACTCCAAAGGCCACGCACAATACTTTATCCCTTGCACGCATTTCTTTGAATAAGTGGTAAGTTGCAATGATATTTGCCATCACCATGATGAAACCCAGTGAACCCGTATCGCTCAGCTTTAATCGACGGCTGAGTGCGCTGACTAGCGGTTTGCAGTAGCGTTGGAACAGGTAGCAGATAGGGAATGTACCTGCGAGCATGATCCCGATATAACCTGCAATCTCGATCGCACGGAATAACTCATTTTGATCGGCAAATAACGGATCGAATCCCCAAGCCCCAAAGACTTTACTAAATACGCCTGTAAAATGTTCCACAATGGAGAAGGCTAATACTAATTTTACGAATGCATCCATGATCTTACCGAAGATCAAAAAGCCTGTAACCATTAGCATTGGACGATATTTTAAGCCGGCTGCCAGCAAGAAACAGAAAACGAATAGCGGCATTAAATATTGCAGCATCGTCAAGAAATCAAGGGTGAGCTGATGCGTGGCGGGGGAGTTCGTCGAAATAATATCGCGAACCGGGATATTATTGAGTGTGATCAACAGCAATGAAGCCAGTACCCCGAATGGGATTGAGATCAATCCTGCCATTGCCCCTAAGGCTAAATATTTGTGATCTTTACGGTTCAACATCGTTAAACCAACAGGGATCAGATAAACAATGGTTGCACCAGAGGTATAACCGATCAACATCGCGGTGATCCACATATCACGATTCGTGGTTAAGGCATCGGCTAACTGATATCCGCCCATATCCACAGCGATAATAGACAGCGCTGCAATGGAGACATCTGAGCCTACTGAGCTAAATATTGGCCCTAAGATGTAAGATATTAATTGTGAAAGTAGTGGAACGGCTGCCATGATCCCAGCTTGAGCGAGAAACACGGGACCAATAGAAAAAATACCGTTTACAAACTCTTTTCCGAGGTCGCTGGCAGGCCTGACAATCGATGCAACGGCACCAATCACGGCACCGCACATGATTAAGTAGATAATATAGTTTCCGAATTCGGCCATAGTAGGGTTTCCTTTCTTTTTTATTGTTGGAAGAATTAATTTCTGAGCTGGCGAGAACGGGCAATAATGTCGCGATACTGTTCCATTACGCCTTGCATGTTGGTTCCATCAGGGCGTGTGACGCTAGTATTGCGCCGTATCGCCATTTCATGGCTTATTCCCAAACCTTTACGAGCAAGCAAGGCAGCCCCGAGTGCTGTGACTTCACGATTTGCTGGTGCTTCAATGTTTTTTTGTAATAAATTAGCTAAAAACTGCTTAAAGTACTGATTTGACGATAACCCTCCATCGACTGAAATGGACTGACCTAATGGAGAGATTTTCTCCATTGCGAAAATAACTTCGGCGGAGCGGGCGGCTATTCCTTCTAAGACTGACTGCATCATATCTTTCTTATCGGTATCTAATGAGAGTCCTGCCCATAGGCCAGCAGCGCTGCGATCCCAATAAGGGCAACCTAAACCTGAGAGCGCAGGCACAAATGCTAAGCCACGTTTAATCGCGGATTCATCGCGAAAATCTGAAAGCTCATCAAAATCCTCAAATAGACCGATTTTACGTGCCCAGTTGATTGCTGAGGCGGCGTTATACACGCCACCATCTAAACCAAAAACAGGGGCTTCTCCTGGAAATTTCCAGCAAAGTGTGGGTAATAATCCGCTTTGATGAGTTTGTGGGATATCGCTCCCCGTCAAGGCTTGCAAAAATGCGCCAGTACCAAAGGTAATTTTGGCATCCCCTTTTTGGCGACAACCATGACCAAAGGTTCCTGCAAATTGGTCGACAATAATCGCGGTGACTGGCGTGAGATGCCCGTCGAGATTGACGGCGCCAAAGTCACCAATATTGTCGCGCAGTGGTGGCAAGCAGTGGATTGGTACACCAAAAATCTCACACAGCTGTGGATCCCACTCTAGCGTATGAATGTTGAGTAAAGAGGTACGTGATGCGGAGTTATAATCCGTCACGAAAACATCGCATAAACGATCAAGGAAAAATGCATCCATAGTGCCTATGCGTAGGCGGTTTTTATCCGCAAGGGATTTGGCCCCCACCACATTCTCCAAAATCCACCCCATTTTACTGGCCGAGAAATAAGGATCTAAGGGCAGTCCCGACTTTGCTTGGACAAGCGGTTCAAGTCCCGCATCTTTAAGTTGCTGGATGGTTTTTTCAGTACGCAGATCTTGCCAAACAATTGCGTTATAAAGGGGGCGCTTAGTCTGAGCATCCCACGCAACAATACTTTCGCCTTGGTGACAAATACCAATAGCATCAACGACTTCACAACTATTCAGACACTTGATGATGTTTGTTAGGATCTCTTCAGGATCGTGCTCAACCCAACCACTGTTTAAGGTGATTTGCTTGTGTGGAATACTCATCGGGGAATGGTAATGGCCGCCTTCTTCAAAGACGACGACCCGGGTTCCCGTTGTTCCCTGATCGATAGCGGCATAACGTTGATTGAGCATCGCTGAATTTCCCAGTGTTATAAATGTTGTAAATAGGTTTGTTTTTTTGCTTACTATCGTTTAATCGGAAATAAAATCCACAAAAAACTCACAATAACTTCTGTGAATGTGAGAACTGTCACAATAAGATAACAATGTGAGAAGTGTTTGGGGTGTTATTGTGATTTGTGTTGTTTTATTTATTGAGGTTGTGGGAATTATGTGGTTTTATGTGTCCAAGTTTTATATTAAGGATTTCAGCCATGAATGCTAATAATAAAAAAATGTGGGATGTCATTGTCATCGGTGGGGGTGTCATTGGCTGTGCAGTGACCCGAAAATTCACATTGATGGGCGCTAAAACACTGCTGTTAGAGCGTGGTGGCGATATTTTATCAGGAGCAAGCAAAGCAAATAGCGCGTTGTTACATACCGGTTTTGATGCCACACCAGGGACATTAGAATTGGAATGCATGCAAGATGGGTATCAGGAATTCATTGATATTAGAGAAAAAATGAATTTGCCGTTACTCAAAACTGGCGCGTTAGTCGTGGCTTGGAACGAAGAGCAGCTCAATAAGTTGCCGGGCATTGTAGAGCAAGCACACACTAACAACGTCATGGATGTGGGCATGATAGATAAAGAAGAGCTTTATCGTCGAGAACCCCATTTGGCGGAAGGCGCTCTGGCAGCGGTTGAGGTTCCAGGTGAATCGGTAATTGATCCATGGAGCACGCCACTGGCGTATTTAACTCAAGCCGTGAAGCACGGAGCTGAATATCAATTCCATTGTGAAGTGACTGCGGGTGAGCTAAATGGGGGAATTTGGACATTATCCACATCAAAAGGTGAGTTTTCTGCCCGATTAGTGATTAACTGTGCTGGGATTAATGGGGATATCGTGGAATCGATTTGCCACCCATCTCCATTTGAGATTAAACCGCGTAAAGGTCAGTTTTTGGTATACGACAAAGCGGCGGCGGCCGATATCAATGCGATCATTTTGCCTGTACCCACAGCGATTACTAAAGGTGTCCTGCTATCGAAAACCATTTTCGGCAATTTACTGTTAGGTCCCACAGCGGAAGAACAGCAAGACCGCTGGAAAGCGGAAGTGAAGCAAGAGGTTTTGCAAGATTTAATCGACCAGGGCTCACGCATGTTGCCATCACTGCATAATTACAGTGTGACGGCCACCTATGCGGGATTACGTCCTGCCACGGAAGAAAAATATTACCGAATTAATGATTACCCCGAAAGGCAGTGGATTTGTGCTGGGGGAATTCGCTCAACGGGCTTAACGGCTGCGTTGGGGGTCGCCAATCACTTAGGGAAACTTTACCAAGAGAATTTTGATGCATTATTTGAGCTATCACCGCCAACTGAATTAATTTGGCCTAAGATGCCGATGCTCTCTGAATATGATGAGCGTGATTACCAATGCAAAAATAATGGTGGCATTGTATGCCACTGTGAATTAGTGACTCAACGAGAAATTGAAGCCGCGTTTGATTCTGACATTCCACCAGAATGTTTAGGCGCACTTCGTCGTCGAACTCGCGTCATGATGGGGCGTTGCAACGGTTTTTATTGTAGTAGTCAGGTCGCTGAAATTATTAATGACCGCTTTGATAATACCTTAGCGGTGGAGGCAGTGAAATGAGCTTAAATTACGATGTGATCATTATTGGCTCAGGGCCGGCAGGTATCGCGGCAGCACAAACATTGCGTCGCCGTGGTATTCACAATATTGCGATTTTAGAGCGTGAAGCCCACGCGGGTGGTGTCCCACGTCATTGCCAACATCCCACTTTCGGTTTGTTAGTATTCAAACGCCCAATGAAAGGCAACCAGTTTGCGGAAAAAATTGTTAAAGACTTGGGCGATACACCAATACTAACGCGTTGCACTGTGACGCAATTACAACCTAATGGCACTTTAACAGTCACAACACCAGATGGGGTGGTTGAAATGCGCGGTAAGCGTATTTTGATTGCCACAGGCGTTCGAGAAACGCCACGTCATCCTCGATTGGTGTCAGGCTTACGTCCTCAAGGTATTTTAACCGCGGGTGCACTGCAGCAATTTGTCTATTTAAAAGGGCAAAAACCGTGTTTGAACCCAGTGATCGTTGGCAGTGAGTTAGTCAGTTTCTCCGCATTATGGACATTAAAAAATGCGGGCGTAAAAGCCAAAGCCATGATTGAAAGCGGCGAACGAATTCTGGCATTCAAACCTGCCTCATTGTTTGCTAAAGCCATGGGAACTCCAGTGTATGTGAATAGCAAAATTACGGAAATTGGTGGATTAGAGCGCGTGGAATATGTGATGGTGGAAACCGCAGGACAAATACGCAAAATTGAGTGCGACTCCGTGATTTTCACAGGGGGTTTTGTGGGTGAAAATACGCTAATTCGTAAAAGCCACCTGAATTTTGAGGCCAATACAGGCAAACCCGTCACTGACCAGCGTAGCCGCTGTTCGGATGGCAGCTATTACGCGGCGGGTAACATGCTGCATCCTGCGGATATGGGGGATCAGTGCTATCAAGAAGGGGTGATCACCGGCGGGTATATTGCGGATGATTTATTAGCTAATCATCATCAAATGGATGTACAGCAAGGAAATAGATTGCCTGTTCGGTTTGCTGAGCCAATTCGTTTTACGGTACCTGCATGTATTAATATGTCCGAAAATACGGCGAAAAATGTGGATTTCAACATTCAAGTCAACACGGCAATAACGGGAACAATCCGTGTGATGGCGGGTAATACCGTGCTGTATGAAAAACGTCGTCGCTGCTTACCGACACGTCGTATTTTGCTGAAAAATATCGATTTAACAAAAATCCAAGCGAGTGCTACTGAAATTACTGTCACTGTTGTATAGTGCTGGAAATGTTAAATGGTCAGAAGGATTAAACTATGTGTGAGGGACGCTCCTCAAAAGTACGACACCAAACCATCATTGAGATGTTATCGACTCAAGGTCAGGTGTATGTACAGGAGCTTGCAACGCATTTTAATGTGGCGCAAGAAACTATCCGCCGTGATCTGAGCAAGCTTGAAACTCAAAAATTATTGAAGAAAGTTCACGGTGGGGCTGTCAATATTCAGTCCAAATTTGAGCGTAATTTTACAGAACGAGCGCAAGCTGCTGTTGATGAAAAGAAAGCGATAGCAGCAAAAGCAGCGGAATTAATTAAGCCCGGAGACACACTGTTTATTGATTTTGGTACGACGACCTTTGAGTTTAGCCAACGCATTAAGTCGATTGATAATATTACGGTGATAACAAACTCACCGTTGTTAGCGAGCACATTGCAGGAAAACCCGACCATCGAAACGATTTTGATTGGTGGGCAATTTAATGCGGCACAAAATGCCTGCTTAGGCGCAATCGCATTAAAGAATATTACGGAATTTTTCGCGGATTATGCGGTTATCGGCGCTGGTGCTTTTCATCCTCAGCATGGTGTAATGGATCAACACGTTGATGAGGCAGCCATTGCGCAAAAAATGCAGGAAAATAGCGATAAGCTGATGGTGTTAGCTGATGGAACAAAAGCCCATAAGCATGCGATTAATTTTGTGGCAGGATGGGAGAATATCGATTATCTCATTACTACCACTAAAGACTTTAAATTAGCTGAAAATAAAAAGCGCCCGAAAACCAAAATTATTATTGCAGATATTCTGTAAGCCATAGAAATCAAAGTATTACTCATTTAATTTATACCCTATGGAAAATAATTCATTTATTTTTCATAGGATTACTTTGCTTAAAATTCGTTAAATACGACACTAGGAATTAAAATGAAACTCTATTTTATTGCGTGCCCATACTCTGATTCTGATAGTAATGTTGTGGAAATGCGTTTCCAAGCTTGTACCCAATATGCCGCGGAATTAGCGCTTAAAGGAATTGCAACTTATAGTCAAATTACTATGACTCATCCAATCAACCAGTACTTAGCCTCTCAAGGGCAAAAAGTGGCATGGTCAGAGATTGATATGGCGTTTTTAAAGCGCTGTGATGGTTTGATTGTTCTGACGCTGGCGGGATGGGAAAAAAGCAGTGGTGTTGCCGCAGAAATTCAATTCTTCAAAGATAAAGGTTTACCCGTGTGGACGGACAGTGAATTTGCGGAACAAATGCTGAATTCATAATAAAAAAAGCCGTAACGTTAATCAGTTACGGCTTTTTTGTTTTCAATTAAAAATAAACTTAATTGATAATGAACTTAGTGGCTCGGTTTTAGATATTCATCCAAATTTTTACCCTCTGAGTTGTGATTATCTTTATCCTTATCATCCGGGATAGAGCAACCAAATTCGGCCACATCATTGCACATTAACGTGGTGATAGATTTTGCAATCTCATGTTCACCAATAATAATGTGGTCTGCACCGCGCTCTCTAATAAAGCTGACTTCATCATCATAGTGGGCGCGTACGACCACGGTGATATTCGGGTTCAGCTCTTTGGCGGTAGCCACAATTTCACCTGCTTCATAACCGTTTGGAATGGTCAGTAACAGGGATTTTGCACATTCAATGCGGGCCAGACTTAGGATATCTTTACTTGCACCATTACCTAAGATGGCACAGAAACCATTTTCAGCCAGCTCTTCAAAGCGTGCACGGGTATCTTCAATCATCACCAATGGGATTTCACGACGACGCAGTTTATCAGCCAGCATGCCGCCAACACGACCGTAACCAACTATCACTGCATGACCACAAATATCCACAGGGATCTGAGTCTCTTCTTCCAGTGTTTCTTCCAGAAGCTGTTCTTCGATGGTCTCGGTTTTTTCCAGATATTTATCCAATAGGCTGAATAACACTGGGTTTAACATGATAGAGACAATCGCACCGGCTAATACCAAGTTTTGCGCGTCTTTATCCATGACTCCGAGTGCTAGACCCATACCGGCCAAAATAAAGGCAAACTCACCAATTTGTGCCAAACTGACAGAAATGGTTAATGCGGTACGGCGTGAGTGCCCAAACATTCGTACGAGTACCAGCGCGGCGGCGGATTTACCAATGATAATGATACCGAGAACAGCGAGGATCCCTAACGGTTGCTCAATGAGAACCTCTGGGTCGAATAACATCCCGACAGACACGAAGAACAGTACCGCAAATGCATCACGTAACGGTAAAGTATCCTGAGCCGCACGATGGCTCAGCTCTGATTCATTTAGCACCATGCCTGCGAAGAATGCACCTAGTGCGAAGGAAGCGTCAAAAATCGCGACAGCAGCATAGGCGATACCTAATGCAAGCGCTAAAACCGCAAGCGTAAACAGTTCACGGGAACCTGTTGATGCCGTGCGAGATAAAATCCATGGGATAACTTTTCGCCCGATGACAATCATAATGACAATAAAGGCAATGACTTTACCTATTGTCCATCCAAGGCTCATGGCTAATTCGCCAAAACTGGCTTCATTGCTATCCATGATCCCTGCGGCAGCAGGTAACAGTACCAAGGCGAGAACCATGGCTAAGTCTTCAACGATCAGCCAGCCAATAGCGATTTGCCCGCGTTGGCTTTCAATCAGTTGTCGCTCTTCAAGTGCGCGTAGTAATACAACGGTACTGGCGGTTGAGAGACACAGACCGAAGACAATTCCCGTAAATACGCCCCAACCGAATAACATCGATAAGCCAAGGCCTAATAAAGTCGCGACGGCTATTTGAGCGATGGCGCCGGGGATGGCAATCGATTTTACGGCTAATAAATCTTTTAATGAGAAATGTAGACCAACACCAAACATCAAAAGAATAACCCCAATTTCAGCGAGTTCAGGGGCTAGGGTGGTGTCTGCAACAAAGCCGGGGGTAAAAGGACCCGCTAACACACCCGCGGCAAGATAACCGACAAGTGGCGAAATTTTTAAGCGCTGCGCGAGCATGCCTAATATATATGCAAGGGCGAGACCACCAACAATGGTTGTAATTAAGGGCGTTGAATGCTCCATTAAGTCTCCTCTGGTTTGTTTATGAATAGAAAGGTGGGTACATGCCTTTGGCTTTCAAAATGTTGATGACGTTAATCACCATTTTGAAATACAAATTGCGTGTTCATCTATTTTAGCGGTTTTGAAAACAAATTTCTTTAAAAAATTGGCTGGTTTCTAAAAAAAAATCGAGCTGATAGGGCTAAATCGTTACAAGCTTTTTATTTTAGTCGTTTTTATGGAAGTCTTTTGTAAAATAAAGGAAGTGTTATCCATACTTATAAAAATATAAGTATGGATAAAATAAGGTAATAAGGCTATTTATTGTTTATATTTGGTAACAACACAGTAAAGATACCCAATAATGGTAGAAAGGCACAATATTGATAAACTTGCTCAATACTGGTTTGGTCTGCAATATGACCCAAGACAGCAGCACCAACGCCTCCCATACCAAAGGCTAAACCAAAAAATAGCCCTGAAACCATCCCCGTTTTACCTGGGATCAATTCTTGTGCGTACACCAGAATAGCCGAGAATGCTGAAGCTAAAATCATCCCGATGATCACTGTCAGGACGCCGGTCCAGAAGAGTGACGCGTGAGGTAAAATCAACGTAAATGGGGCAACGCCAAGGATAGAAAACCAGATAACATACTTGCGTCCAATTTTATCGCCAATAGGGCCACCAATCATGGTACCCGCCGCAACGGCGAATAAAAATACAAACAAGTGAATTTGGGCGTTTTGTACCGAAACACCAAACTTATCGATTAAATAGAAAGTGTAGTAGCTGCTAATACTCGCTAAATAGAAATATTTTGAGAAAATTAAAACTAATAAAACGCTGAGAGAGCCAATCACCACTTTGCGAGGCAGTACTTTAATTTCTCCGTGAATAACGGGTTTTTTCTTTGCTGCGCGATGCTGCTGTTTATACCAACTGCTAACTTGCAAAAGAATAATAATGGCGAGTAGTGCTGCGAACGAGAACCAGCCGATGTTGCCTTTGCCATAAGGTTCAATAATCAGTGCCGCGAGTAGAGGACCTAATGATGCGCCGAGGTTGCCACCCACTTGGAAAAAGGATTGAGCTAAACCATGGCGTCCACCGGATGCCATCCTCGCGACTCTTGACGATTCGGGGTGGAAGACAGAAGAGCCTGTACCCACTAACGCAGCGGCAATCAATATGGTTGGGAAGGTTTCTGCCATTGCTAATAACAGTAAGCCCGACAAGGTAAAGCTCATGCCTATCGGTAAAGAGTAGGGTTGTGGGTGTTTATCTGTGTAATAGCCAATAATCGGCTGTAAAAGTGATGCCGTGACTTGGTAAGTGAGGGTGATCATACCAATTTGAGCGAAGCTTAGGGAAAAATCAGATTGTAATAGGGGATAAATCGCTAATATTAGCGACTGGATCATGTCATTTAGTAAGTGGGAGACACTGATTGCCGTCAAAATACTGAAAACGGTTTTTCCCGTTTTATTGGCGGGTTTGGCGCCGCCATTCGCTGCTGTTTGCTCGCTCATCATCGTCACTTTAGTTTGTTGCGTAATTGTAACCAATATAACTAATATAGAAATTATTTAAATGGCAATATGAGTGGCATAGGTAAATTGATGGAAAATATTAGTCGATCCAGATCTCATTTCTTTGTAACAGCGTTCTGTTTGTGCATAGCCACTCAGATCTTGCCGTCATTTTTATGCTATAAGACTGAGTCTATTAACACATGGCTTATTACCTCATAACAAACTACGTAATCGGTAGAGATTTCTATACCAGCAGGGAGAATGTATGAAACTGACATTTAAGGCATCCGCATGCGCATTAACTGTCTCGTTAGTGCTGCTACCCGCAGCGATGGCAAATGCGTGGGAAAAAGATAAAACCTACAACATCACTATTTTGCATACTAACGATCACCATGGCCATTTTTGGCACAATGAAAAAGGTGAGTATGGCTTAGCGGCACAAAAAACTGTGGTTGATGAAATTCGTGACGAAGTTGCGAAGCAAGGCGGCAGTGTTTTATTACTCTCGGGTGGGGATATTAATACGGGTGTACCAGAGTCTGACTTACAAGATGCTGAGCCTGATTTTAAAGGGATGAATTTAGTGGGCTACGATGCAATGGCGCTTGGTAACCACGAATTTGATAACCCGCTAGAAGTTCTGAAGCAGCAAGAAAAATGGGCAACATTCCCATTCTTATCTGCCAACATTTATCAAACCAGCACAGGTAAACGTCTGTTTAAGCCTTATCAGGTTTTTGATAAGCAAGGCGTGAAAATTGCAGTTCTGGGTTTAACCACAGATGACACGGCAAAAATCGGTAATCCGGCAAACTTCCCTGATGTTGAATTCCGTGTTCCTGCCGCTGAAGCTAAAAAAGTGGTGGAAGAGTTACGCGCAACTGAGAAACCGGACATTATTATCGCAGCAACCCATATGGGGCATTACGATGACGGCAAACATGGCTCTAACGCACCGGGTGATGTTGAAATGGCGCGCAGTTTACCTGCTGGCTACTTAGATATGATAGTGGGTGGTCACTCACAAGACCCTGTTTGTATGTCTCAAGAGAATAAAAACTACAAACAAGAAGACTATGTGCCGGGAACGCCGTGTGCGCCAGACAACCAAAATGGCACTTGGATTGTCCAAGCTCATGAGTGGGGTAAATATGTGGGTCGTGCCGACTTTGAGTTCAAAAACGGTAAATTCACTTTAAAACACTATCAGCTGATCCCAATTAACCTGAAGAAAAAAGTGAAGAAAGACGACGGTTCATCGGATTACGTCTACTACACACAGGAAATTGCACATAACCCTGAAATGACAAAATTGCTAACCCCTTATCAAGATAAAGGTGACCAGCAATTAGGCGTGAAAGTCGGTTCAGTGGAAGGCAAGCTGATGGGCGACCGTAATAAAGTGCGCTTTGAGCAAACCAATATGGGGCACTTACTGCTGGCAGCTCAAAAAGAGCGTGCAGGGGCGGATTTTGCCATCATGAGTGGCGGTGGCGTGCGTGATTCCATCGAAAGCGGCGATATCACCTATAAAGATGTCCTGAAAGTTCAGCCATTTGCTAACGAATTAGTGTATGTGGACTTTAAAGGCGAAGAAGTTCTGCCGTACCTGCAAGCGGTCGCTAACATGAAACCTGATTCTGGTGCTTACGGTCAGTTCTATAATGTGAGCCTGACTCTGAATGCGGATGGCACAATCAGCGACGTGAAGATTGATGGCAAACCAGTCGATAAGAACAAAACTTACCGTATGGCGACATTAAACTTTAACGCGATTGGCGGCGATGGTTATCCAGCTATCGATACTCATCCAAACTACGTGAACACTGGCTTTGTGGATGCGGAAGTGCTCAAAGGCTATATTGAGAAACATTCCCCATTAAAAGCTGCTGATTACGAGCCAAAAGGCGAGATTGTTTATAAAAATAAATAATCCGGACTAGTGACTGGAATCGGTAATTAAAAACATCGAAATCTTGGTTTTAGATATAAAGCACTCAATGAAAATTATCGAGTGCTTTATTTTTCTGCTTACTGATGACTTTTTATCTCCGGTGGGTTCAATGAGACCTAAACAGGGAAGGCTTGTACCAAGCAAAGAAAAAAGATCCCAGTTTTTGTTTGGCTGATCTGTTTAGCTAACATATCGATCACTATTTCTTATTTTTATTATAAAAATCATCGCCACAAACGGCTGTCGTAAATGTATCTTAGAAAATCCAACTAACAATTTGTAATAATTACATTCACTCAAATCGCTGTTCACGTCCTTCAGTATCCTTACGTTCATGGACTCTTTCATTCTCTATACAGCGAGTCAGTTTTTCATTTACCGACTTTGCAGCTATAGAAATGTCGGTACGCTTATGGGTAATTAGCTGGCTAATTGCATCTGCTCTACATTGCATTATATTAGCCAGACTACCAGACCAACAAGAAGGAGTCGTACACTCTGCAAATGCCTCTAAAACAACCTTTGGTTCAGGTGCTAGTTCTAATAATTTAGTTGCCACCTCAGACAAGATCGTTGCTGATGTAGTCTCATCTTTTACCCAAAGGTTTATACCTGTCGCTACAGCCGCAAATATGCTGCTATCATTTTTGGTACGGCACCACTCAAGCAGTAAATCCTTATCTATTTTTTCAAGAGCAGATCCATTCCTATCATTACTACGGATAAAATATAATCGTGACTGTTTTTGCCTATCTGTCCCCTCAAAAATACGACAAAGAAATTCTTCCGGCATCAATGAAACAGTCTTTTCAATAACAGTTTCAAATGAATAAAGGTAGCCATAGCTGTTGTCAATAACATCAAAAATGGTATCTAACCACTCTAGTTTTTCTGGTTCGTTACCATCAAAACGTAAAGCAGCATTAATCACACGCTCCATGTTATAATCGCTCATACTACCAGAATCATTATCATTCCTCTTAAGTCGTGATATTCCAGCTTTTAGGCCCAGTAATCTAAATTCAGCGCCAAGAATATCGATTGATTCGTCTTTGTCATGTAACCTCATGCTAAGGCCTTCTAGAACTACATCATCGCCGTTTGGCTTGCTTAAAAGCCTTGAAGTAAGGTCAAGAATGCACTCCCTAGGTAAATCAGCATATTTAGCCGCCCACAAGATTGCTCCGTACATGAATGGGTTAATATCTGAATCATCTAAAATTGCGATGCAGCGATTAAAATCATTTATAGTGAATTCTTTCCAGGGATGTAAATCGACCAATACCTTTTTAAGCTCACTATGTTGTGCACATTGATCCAGTATCTCCTGCGCTAATTCCCTATTTATAGAATCAACTTCTTCAATAAATCCCTTAAAAACTGAGAAATCTGTATTAATTTCGGGATATTTTTTCAACTCATCAACAAGATTCTGCCAATAGATTTTCTGGTCGCAAGTTCCTTTAGCTAACCCTTTCCCAAACGCAGCTCGATAAGGCATCCATTCTGAAGAAAACAAATTAGAACCTAGCTCATAGAGCTTATGATTTGAAATAGCAAAAATTTTACCTAGTCGTTGAGCATTAGCTTCAAGCCGTTTTTGAGCGTCTGTATATTTATCGCCAGCATTATGATTAAAGTCATTATCAAGAGCCCAATAATTCCTTCCCCCACTTAAGACAAAAGTTATTATTTTTGAAATCAAGTTATTAGGTTCTAACTCTTTCTCTAAGACCACGAGGTTATTTGGTATCTGTTTTAAATTTTGACTATCTTGGCTCTTAGAGTAATTAAAATAAATAACTGAACGAATCGCCTTCCAACCTTCACTCCAAGGGGTATGAGCATGTAACTTACGAGCTGCATCGACAAGTATTTCTCTCATCGCTTCTTGATGCCACATCCCTCTAAATTGATTCGCTAGAATCTGCCGGGCACTATTTTTCAATTCTAGATCATTCGAATTTCCTAATTGTAATGCAACATTAATAAAAGCATGACGCCAGTCAATCAGTTCATTGTAGTTAGGTTCAAATCCAAAATCTCTTGGCTTAGCCCCAAACTCATACAACCCAATTCCTGACCAAAGCCCACCGTTGAGAGCTGTAGAAAGCATTTTTAGCCCTAAAGATCTACGAGCAATGGTATCTGAAATAAGACATTCATTTAGAATCTTAATACGTTGTTCTATTGAAGCGTGAGTGCCTGATAAATACGGCTGGAAGAATTTAGTGAGCTTCTGTCTTGCATCATCGTGGTTACTACTTTCTTTTTCATCATCAGCAATGCTAATTAATAACTTAGCACATAGCTCAAAGTTTCTAGGCTCATATGCTAATGCTTGTAATAGTTTGAGAGTCGTTGTTCGGCGGGGGTCGTAGTGCGTTAACTCGTTGAAATTAGAGCTAGTGAGTACTATCTGAATTCGGTTTAATAACGCATCAGGTGCCACCGGAGCGATATATTCCAACATTCTTATTTGCGAATCATCTAGCTCTAAAATTTTCCCTAACAGTCCTTCAGGTTGTAACCAACCTTCAACAATCTCGATGGCTACAGAATGGTCATGTAACAATCCTAACCGATGAGCAAATGACATTAATAAACGTTGATTGTTCGATGCTTCAAAGGTTGCCCTAAGCTGTTCGGTGGGGATGCTATCAAGTGCTGATGATGCTAATCTGTTCGCAATAGCATGAGGTAAAATAGCTCGCCAATGAGCTCTTTTTTGTACAATATGCCTATCTATTAATTTTTTGACTGTGCGGAATAATTGGTTTTTAGAATACCCAGAAAGAGAGCTCAATACTTCTAATTCACTTTCCCCTACATCGGGATCAGAAATCGAAAATGAATATACTAAAGATAATATTTCCGCTTGCTCCTTTAAATCGTCATTCTGGTGATTACGCTGATCGAATAAACGGTTAAACAATTGAGCGTCGGATAGTTGAGCCAAACTTTCCCCCTCTTCCACCCTCTCAGCAATTGCCAAAGAGATCCTTGCATTACCATCGGCGAACTCTGCTATCCTACGAGCATTATTCTGGCCTATATTAGGAAAACGACGAAGCAGTAATTTTTCAGCGACTTCCGGTCCAACTGTCTCTATGTGAATTACCTCTGTGGTCTGTGGCTTATCATCCCTAATATCGTACTCAATAGTAATGAGTTTTACATTGTCACATGCAGTAGAAACCCTTTTAGCCAAGTCTGCATGGAGGTCTGATGGACAATTATCAAGGATCATAATTGAATGTCGGTTTTCAGAAATAAGCCTCTCCAACATGACTGTAGCCGACGGCTCTGGTTTAGCACCAGTATCAACATAAACAGCAATTGTTCTATCAAGAGCATCTGTTCCAACTGTATTTACAGTTTCATCAAAAAGCGCCTGTACGATACGCGTTTTTCCTACCCCAGATAACCCAGTAATACGAATTGCTTTATTAGTCGTTCGTACAAGGTCTCTCATCGGTCCGATTGCATCTTCAATACTAAGATTCTGACCTTTTCCTGATGGCAATGAGATCTTCACACCTTGTGCGAAAATTATAGTATCTACCGCTCCTTGCGGTGGATTGCTCCATGCCCCATACGGCTGCCAGCCAGAGTATCCTCGACCCAACTTCCTTTTCACCCATAACATCACTGACGGATGTTGGCGTACCCACTGAGTTAGCTTAGAACGGTCATAGAAGCTTAAATGCAAATTACTGCCATTAGGGTCTCTATTCACTGCATCCTGCATGGCTTCAATACGGTCTTTTAGCATTGGAGGAGAGCAATCATCAGCTAAGCTGACAATAATATAACTTCCTCCTTGTGCAGCTAATAAAGAAATCGTTGATGACAGTTTCCCACCAGTAACCATCTCTTTTGTAATAGCCATTTTTGGCATTGAGTGTTTTTTTGATTGAAGGATCGTATTCGGTCTTTCAAGAAACCCTGTAGTTAATTGCGCTACAGGAACATTAACATGAACATCAATGCCATCATCTGGAGCATTGATTGAGCCAGACCAATTTACCCTAGCGGGGCTATGACCATGTGCTGCTACCTCTGCCTCAGAAAGACGAGCGATTAGTTCTTCTAACTGAACATCAGATAGCCCGAGTAATTCATCTTTTTCAATATCAAAAATGGCCATGTTTTAGTCTTTTCAAGGAAAATATTGGCGATTAAATCGCCGTAAGTGAAACTATTATATCAAGTTGGACTAATAGTGCATGCTATAGGGTATGGAATGACAACCTGAATTGAGTTTATCAAAGATTAAATCAAGGTTTATCGTAGATAGTTAGAAAACTCTAAGTTGGCGTGTCTCAATTAATGGGGAGTGGACAGTAGTTTTAGAAATAAAGCACTCGATGAATTTCATTGGATACTTTATTATTTTTAAATTAGGGAGTTTGTATTTTAAGTGATTTTATCATTGTGGATGAATTCTTGCTGTTTTACTTAGCTTTTCGAGGATAATTATGAACTACCAAGTTGTTCCTTTTTGGTTATATTCAGGGCAAATTGCTTTCTTGGTGTTATGTGCATTCGTTCTTGGTTTCTTGGATATGAATGCCTTTGCTTTTTACCTATTATTCATGGGTATTGCTTGGCAGCTTTTTGTTTCTTTAAATATTCATTCGATGAAAGAAAAGTATCTCATCTTGAAAGATTCTGACATTGCAAACTGGTTAGTCTATATCAATGGGATACCCGTCAAAGAAGCACGAAAAGAGCTTAAAAACCCAAGCTTTGCTATTGAAAAAGATGCAGTTAACTTTTTTTTATGGCGTTTTATGGCTAAAGGTATGATTCAGCTATTTTTTATTGTATTGCTTATTTATCAATACATATCTAGTCATGGCTCAGCAATATTGGGTATTAAAATTACATCTATTATTCTGTTAGCTCTTATTGTTCTTTTTTTATGCTATTCACTTTTTAGCACAATAAAAAATATAGTTTTTATCAAGCAGGGTAAGCAAGTTATTGAAACATTAGTATCGCCAAGTAGTTCACAATGGTATCAAGTTCACTTTACTTATGATGACAAGTTATTGGTACCTGCACTTTCTAGGTTACTTTCAATATAGATAAATACGTAGATGAAATTGGCAGAAAATGAATAGTTTCTGCCAATAAGTTTTTTGACAATAAAGTGTTTAGCGAGTATTCACTAATACACTGAAGTGAGAAATTAAGCCTTCTTAATATCCGCAAAGCTGGCATTTAGTACACTTGCCAGATCGCTTGGGGCGAGTTCTAAATCCAAACCACGCTTGCCGCCGGAAATAAACATAGTTGTAAATTCTTGGGCTTGGCTATCAATTACGGTCGGAAGGCGTTTTTTCTGACCTAATGGGCTGATCCCACCCAGCAAATACCCCGTAGTTTTTTGGGCAATTTGCGGGTCGGCCATTTCGACTTTTTTGACTTTAAATACCTTGGCGACAGATTTGAGATCGAGCTGCCCAGAGACTGGAGTGACAGCCACGGCTAAGGTTTTTTGATCGCCATTAAGCGCGACTAATAAGGTTTTGAAGACTTGCTTGGCATTTAAGCCTAATTTTTGGACGGCTTCATCACCAAAATTACTCTCATTAGGATCGTGATCATAGGGGTGTAGCGTGAATTTAATCTTTTGTTTTTCCAGTAATTTAACTGCCGGAGTCATAATTATTCCTTTTCTTTTTTCATGACTGGGTTTTATCAATTATCGTTTCGTAAATAATCAATTAAGCTCTGTTCACCAAATAAATGCAGCGCCCCCACGGCGACAACATAATTGCCCGTAGGCAAGGTTTTCAGCTTGCTCGCCCATTCCTGATTACGCTGGGTCATCAGCACATTATAAACCCCTTCGCTAAAGGTATTGGGTAATGTAACGCAATTTTCCGGTTGAAAATCCAGCCACCAGCTGATCATGGTTTGCAAGGAGCGGGCATTGGCACGCCAATGGATTAAGGTATCTTGCAATAATGGCAAACCATCATCGGGTAAATCGAGCAGTAATTGCACTTGGGAGTCTACACCTTCTAGCTCGATGATGGGCTTATTTTGGGCTAACGAGTTATGGATCAGTTGGTAGTCAATCCCGTAGTGACCTCGTAAACCCAATAACTGCGCTTGGGTGGCTTGCATGGTCAGGGCGACTTGCCAAGAGGGAAGGTGGTCAAATTGAGTTGGGGGTTGGCGTATCTCTTGGCAGTACTGCAAAAACAGGGAAAATTCGGCGTCCGTTAATCGCTGTGAAATTGGTGCTATCAAGGCTGTAGACGTTGGAAAAGGGGAGTTTGCTTGAGTGATATCCGCCTCAACAATCAGCCCATCTGCGTGGTTGATTTTATCGAGCAAGGTTGCGGATAAGGGAAACATATTTTCAGTTCCCATATGAATACTGCCAACAATGTGCAGCTTTATATTATTAGGTAAGCGAACATCAACAGCAGGGTAAGGATAATTCGGTGCCACTCCCCGATGTAGCCAACTCTTTAAGTTTTCGAGTAGTTTTCCCATTTGATATTTATCCTGATTTAACGACTGAGACAAACAGAGTAAACAATCTTGTGGGAATTTGCGAATTACACCGCACGATATTGTCTATTACTAAAATAATGTCTATTACTAAAATAATGTCTATTACTAAGCAGACGAATTGCAGATAAAAAAATAGCGCCTCATCATTAGGCGCTATTTATTATATTACGTGAGCCATTATGCAAATTAGTCTTTGCGCTTTAAAAGGCTTAATAGAGAGAATAAACCAAACGCACTGAAAATTAATTCGATACCGATTAATGCGGTTAACAGCGCAATTGAGGTAATCGGACCATTGCCAATTAATAAGTAAGCAATAAAGAAGTCCAGAACCCCGATAATAATCTGCATCCAACCACCCGCAGATTTAATTTGCTGGATACCGGCATATAGGCGCATTACCCCGCCAATAATAAACAGCGCTGCAATCACCATTGCCATGGCGATTAAGCCCTGTAAAGGCTCTTTGATAAAAGCATAACCGACGATGCAGTAAATAATCCCGATGACAAATCCAAAGAGACGAGACCAACCTGTATAGATAGTGGTGCTCAGGATGCTCACAATGGCACCGACGCCACTTAAGATTAATAACACGCCCACAATAGCACTGACGGCAATACCAGAGGCAACCGGATTAGCTAAACAGGCGATACCACCTAGCAGTAATAACACGGCGAGAACCGCCAAAATATTACGTTGCTTTTTCACATCACCATTGGCTAAGTTGGTGAGTTTTTCGCGATTAATATTTAACATGGAACCCTCAAACAGTGAAAATAATTAAAATCACTTAATTATAGAACAGGAATGATGAAGTCACTGAGGTATTCGGGCGATTTATTGCGTTGAGTCAAAATGTTGGAAAAGCCACCTTTAAAGAATAAAGGTGGCTTGATGCGGCTATTTTTCAGGTTTGAAACGTAATAAACGGTTGGCGTTGCTGACGACGGTAATGGAAGAGAGCGCCATGGCTGCTCCTGCCACAACAGGGTTCAATAACGTACCAGTAATTGGGTATAAAATACCGGCAGCAATCGGAATACCTAGCGAGTTATACACGAAGGCCCCAAACAAGTTCTGTTTCATGTTACGCAGAGTTCCTTTGGAGATAGACACTGCATCGGCAACACCATGTAGGCTCTGGCGCATCAAGGTAATTGACGCAGTTTCAATCGCAATATCACTGCCGCCACCCATGGCAATCCCGACATCAGCACGAGCGAGAGCGGGAGCATCGTTGATACCATCACCCACCATTGCCACTTTATGGCCTTTGGCTTGCAAAGCTTCAATCGCCGCAGATTTTCCGTCTGGCATCACACCCGCAATCACTTCGTCAATGCCTGCCTCTTTGGCGATTGCTTTGGCTGTGACTGGATTATCTCCGGTTAACATTACTAAGCGAAAGCCTTGTTTGTGCAGACGGGCGAGGGCGCTAACACTGTCCTCACGCAATGGATCGCGAATAGACAGCAGTGCTGCAATCTGACCATCAACCGCCAATAGCACCGGCGTAACCCCAAGAGATGCTTGTTGATGGAGTGTTTCATCGATTTCACGGGTATCAATCTGGTTTTCAGCCAGCAGTTTTTGATTGCCGAGTAAAACGGTTTTACCCTCAACAACTGCGGTGACACCTAATCCAGCCAAAGTCCTAAATTGCTGATTGGCAACAATATCCAGACCTTTTGCTCGGCTAACAATTGCTCGAGCTAGTGGGTGGTTAGAACCACTTTCGAGGGACGCCGCAAATTGCAGAGCTTGTGACTCGCTAAAGCCGTTAAATAGGTGGATGTCGGTAACTTGCGGCATGCCTTCCGTTAAGGTGCCCGTTTTGTCAAAGACGATAGTATCTAGTTCGCTCGCTTGCTGTAAGGCATCGGCATCACGCACCAATACCCCAAACTCCGCAGCGCGACCGACACCGGATATAATTGACATTGGCGTTGCAAGACCTAAAGCACACGGGCAGGCAATAATGAGTACCGTGGTCGTGATAACCAGCGCGTAGGTAATTTGCGGAGCTGGGCCCACGAAATACCAAATTGCCCCTGAAATCACTGCAATCGCTACCACAACTGGGACAAACACTGCCGAAATACGGTCCGCTAATTGCCCGATTTGCGGTTTACTGCTTTGCGCTTGGCGGACTAAGTGAATAATACGCGCTAACGTGGTTTGGCTACCCACAGCGGCAGCGCGGAATAACACGGTACCATCTTGCACAACAGTTCCTGCGTGCACGGCATCGCCACGGCTTTTTTGCTGCGGGATAGGTTCACCCGTTAGCATCGCTTCATCCAGCCACACTTCGCCTTCAATGATTTCGCCATCGACAGGGACACGATCCCCAGTGGTTAAGCGTAAAACCATGCCTTGTTTCACTTGAGCGAGGGGCATATCGACCTCCCCTTGTTCGGTGACAACGCGGGCCGTTGGTGGTGTTAAATCTAACAGCCGCTCTAAGGCTTTGGAGGAACGCTGGCGTGCGCGCTGCTCAAGGGCATGACCTAAGTTAATCAGACCAATGATCATGGCGCTAGCTTCGTAATAAAGATGACGAGCTTGCTCAGGGAACAGTTCAGGCCAAATATTGACGACGATGGAGTAGAGCCAAGCCGCTCCAGTACCTAAGGCAACCAAGGTATCCATGGTGGCGCTGCCATTTTTTAAGCTTTGCCATGCACTGCGATAAAAATGCCCACCTGCAAAAATCATCACCAGCAGCGTTAAGACCCCGATAGTGAGCCAAATGTTGTGGTTATCAGCGCTTAACATCATGTTGTCGCCGATCATTCCCCAAATCATCACGGGCACACCTAAAGCAAGAGCTAGTGCAGATTGCCAACGGAAGCGACGCATATTGGCTTGCGCCACTTCTTGCTGGCGTTCACGGCGCTTCGCTTCATCTTGGATGATTTCCGCGCCATAACCTGCTTTTACGACCGCTTCAACGAGGTCATCGGGCTTCGCAGTTCCGGTGACTAACGCACTGCGTTCCGCTAAGTTCACTCGCGCGTTTTCCACGCCAGGTACACTATTAAGTGCTTTTTGCACTTTACTGACGCAGCTGGCGCAGGTCATGCCATCGAGTAATAATTGAATACTGTCATCGGTCACGGCAATATCAGGTTGTTCGCCGAGGTCAGACTCTTGTGCCGGAATATCACAAACTGCCGCTGAATCCGTTTCCGGCTGTTCAATTGATGTCTTCAGCGGCTCAGTTTTTGGGGAGCTAGCACCTTCTTGGGCAAGTTCTGCGTGGAATCCAGCGCCTTCAACCGCCGCGATTAAATCCGCTGCGGAGGCAGTGCCATAAACTTTCGCCAGTTGAGTGTCTACTACTGCGGCAGCAACGCCTTCAATGGCTTCTAATGCTTGCTGGGTTTTCCCTGCGCATTTCATGCAGTTTAAGCCAGAGAGTTGCAATTCTACATTTGGCACAGTAGCTTCAGTGGCTTCATAACCTGCATCCACAATGGTTTGAATGAGGGATTCGGCGCTAGCGCTGCTTTCAATCACGGCGTAATCAATCGTAACGTTGACTGATTCAACATCAGGGCGTGCTTGCAGTGCTTTTGTCACGGAGTCGACGCAATGCATGCAGCTCAAACCTTGTAAGGATAGAATTATTTTCATTTTTGATTCTCCGGGCCATCCCATAATGAGGGGGCTATAATTTGTACACAAAATCAGTCTATAATCCGCTATGTAGTTAAGGTTAAACCTTCCCACAAGGGGAAGGTCAAGGGGAATTATGAATATTAGTGAAATTGCCAAAAAAACCGGTCTGACTGCTAAAGCAATTCGTTTTTATGAAGATAAAGGGCTGATCACACCACCGGAACGCGGGGATAATAGTTATCGCTATTATCAAGCCAGACATCTCGATGAGCTGATGCTTTTAAAGCAAGCCAAAGATGTGGGGTTTACGCTAGACGAGTGCGGGGAATTACTGGGATTGTTTCGTAATCCAAGCCGCCACAGTGCGGATGTGAAAAGTGCGACGATAGCGAAAATTGATGAAATTCAGCAGACGATTTTAAAGCTATCGGCTATTCGGGATACGTTACAAGAATTAGTGGATGTCTGCCCCGGTGATGAAGGGGCAGACTGCCCGATTATTGATCATCTGGCGCGTGGCTGTTGTCACCATGGTAAGGCTTAACTTTTAGGGTATTTCCGTCTACGGCGGTTACTTCCACTTCAGCTTCCGCTTTTAATGGGACGTCGCTGTATATGCGCCAACTGCCATCTGCGAGACGCACACGGCTAAACCCCTCTTCGGTATCAGTTAGCAAGCGTGCCCTGACACCAACCAGCTGGTGGCTGATTTGGTTGACATCATCGGCACGGCTAGCTTTGCGGTGGCTGAGCCATTTTCGCCATAAAATCGCAGAAACGACGGTAAATACCGCGAATAAGATACCTTGCCATTCCCAACTGAGGAATGGCAATGCAAAGGTGAGCACCCCAACGGTGACGGCGGCAATGCCGGACCAAAGTAGGTAGCCACCTGTACCAAGAAGTTCAGCAATCAGCAGTAATCCCCCAAGACATAGCCAAAACCAGACGGGTTGAGTGCTGATAAATTCTATCATTCTTTAGCCTGCTTTTTGTTTGCGCCCATTTTTTTGCTTTCGCCAATGAGTTCAGTGATCCCACCAATCGCGCCCATTAAGTTGCTGGCTTCTAATGGCATCATGATCACTTTACTATTTTCCGCGGAGCCAATGCTGGTAAGGGCGTCAGTGTATTTTTGTGCCACAAAGTAGTTGATAGCCTGCATATCACCGGCTGCTATCGCTTCAGAAACCATTTGAGTCGCTTTGGCTTCCGCTTCAGCCGCACGCTCACGCGCTTCTGCTTGTAAGAAAGCGGATTGACGTTCTCCTTCCGCTTTCAGAATTTGTGACTGTTTCTCACCTTCCGCTTTCAAGATTGCCGCTTGACGAATACCTTCAGCTTCTAGAATATCGGCACGTTTGGTTCGTTCCGCTTTCATTTGGGCGTTCATCGCACTGACCAGTTCTTTTGGCGGTTTGACATCACGAATCTCAATACGGGTGATTTTTACACCCCATGGGTTGGTGGCTTCATCCACCACGTGCAGTAAGCGGCCATTGATAGAATCACGCTGGGAGAGCATTTCATCCAGCTCCATCGCCCCAAGAACCGTACGGATGTTGGTCATGATGAGGTTCAGAACGGATAACTCTAAATTACTGACTTCATACGCAGCACGCACGGGATCAATGACTTGAATAAAGCAGACCGCATCAATGGTCACGTTGGCGTTATCACGGGAGATCACTTCTTGGGATGGAATATCAAGGACTTGTTCCATCATATTGATACGGCGACCAATTTTATCCATAAATGGCACTAAAAGGTGTAACCCCGGCTGTAACGTGCGGGTATAACGCCCAAAGCGCTCAACTGTCCACTGGAACCCTTGTGGTACCGTTTTTACGCAGGTGGTAACGATAACAACGGCAATAATGACAAGAATAACAACTGGTAACGCACCAGACGCGAACAAATCCATAGGTAATCCTTAACTAGTAAAGTAATGAATAAACTTGGCGACGGAACTTGCTCGCAAGTGCATCACCTGTTCCCATTGCTGACATGATATCCATCATGGTTTTCTTGATTGCGCCATCCCCTGCATTTAAGTCTTTGCGTAAGAAGGTGAGCAGCATGTCTAATGCCTCTTCATTACGATTGACTTCGTGAAGCTTTAACGCCAGTTGAACGGCTAACGTGGTATTTTCTTGATCTTGATTGAATTCTTTAATCAGCTGCTGAATTTCTGGGGTATCCGCAGCTTGCTTAGTTAATTCGATTTGAGCTACTAACCCTTGATAACGGCTGTCTTTATCTTGCATTGGCACGGTTGCTAACAAGGCTTCGGCATCATCAATTAAATGTAGACCAATTTGTACTTCTGCTAATAAGAACGTGATATCGCTATTTTTAGGCGCAAGTTGGTTGGCTTCTTTCAGTAATGGCAGGGCTTCTTGAAGTTTGCCTTCCGCCACTAATTCAGCAGCTTGCGCTGCTTTTAACTCTTCAGGGCTTGGTAATACGCGAGAGAGTATTTGCAGCACCGCCTCTTCAGGCTGTGGGCCTTCGAAGCCATCAACTGGGCGACCATTTTGCAGCACATAAACCGTCGGAACGCCTTTTAAGCCAAACTGGCTGGCAATCATTTGTTCTTCATCGCAGTTAACTTTTGCGAGGATAAATAGCCCCGCGTAGTCTTGAGCAATACGCTCTAACATGCTGGTGAATTCCAAGCTTTGCGGGCTGCGTGGTGACCAAAAGTAGAACATGACAGGCATGTTCATGGATTGTTCGATGGTCTGGTGTAGGTTGGTCTCGTTAATATCAATAATTTGTGCGTTAGTTAACATAAACAGTCTCTTTAAAATTCGTTATTAATCATGTCAATGAAATGGGGGCTTAGTTCTATTTTTTCAATCTTTCTTGCCCTGACCCGCGAGGACTTTGTCCATCAGCTTATCGGGTAATACACGTTTTAGTATACGCACAAAAACCGTTAATAATGTGACGGAGTAGCGTACACGTGGACGCGGACTCTCTAATGCCAAAATCAATTTTTTGACCACATCTTCAGGATATAACGTAAATTTTGCGGCAATTCCCGGATTCTTAACTGGCTTATCTTGCTGCGTTTGCGCCACATTTTGGGTAAAGGCACTGTGGATTGGGCCAGGCTCAATTAAGCTGACGTGAATACCAGAACCTTGTAATTCTAAGCGCAAGGCATCTGACCAAGCTTCCAGCGCATATTTGCTGGCGGCATAGGCTCCACGACCCGGCGTCGAAATAATGCCCATTACAGAGCTAGTTTGCACAATGCGACCTTCATGGTGCGGCAGCATGGCGGGAAGTAGCAGGAAGGTCAATTGGTGAACTCCGAAAAAATTACTGGAGAATTGGGATTCCAATTGCTGGCGGCTCACGGTGTTCAATGGGCCATAGACTCCGAATCCGGCATTATTGAATAATCCGAAAAGTTTCCCATTACAGAGAGTCAGAACCTGCTGAGCAGCGGCTTCAACACTTGCAGGGTCGTCTAAATCTAACGCCACGGTTTCGAAGCCAAGTGATTGTAATCGTTCAATATCAGCCTGTTTTCGACAGGTGGCTATCACGCGATAACCACGCTGTTTTAAAGTCTGCGCAGCGCACAACCCTATGCCACTTGACGCCCCTGTTACTAATACCGTTTTTTGCATAACTTTACCTACTCTGGGCTAAATGTTCGCTATCATATTGGTTTATTATAATTTATTTACCTAACAAATTTATTTGGCGAATAACTTTATTTGGTTAATAACATTATTTGGCTAATAAATAGGGTGATAGCTGTTTTTCCATAAAATCTGCAATCGTAGGCTGAGCTTGCTCAGTTGGATGGATACCATCAGGTTGGATCCATTCCGGTTTGGTGATCACGCTCTCCATAAAAAATGGGATCAGCGGAAGGTGATTTTTTTCAGCCAGCGTTGGGTACACTTTTTCAAAGCTGGATGTGTAGCGTTTACCGTAGTTTGGCGGGATGCGAATTTGCATTAAGAGCGGTTTAGCACCATTTTGCTCTATTTGGTCAATAATCTGTTGTAATGTTATACCTAACTGTTCAACAGATAGTCCTTGCAAACCATCATTAGCTCCCAGCTCAATCAGTACCCAGTCTGGTTTGTGCTGGGTAAGCAGTGTGGGGAGACGCTCTAACCCTTGAGAGGCGGTATTACCACTGATACTGCCATTAATAACTAAAATTGGTGGCGATTTTTTTTGCCAACGTTCGGCAAGTAATGTTGCCCAAGCTTGCTCGGCGGGTATTCGATAGCCTGCACTAAGACTATCACCGAGGATCAATAGTTTCGTTGCCGCGAGTGTTTGTCCACTGGCGGTAACTAACAGGAGAAAAACCAATATATGTCGGCGCAAAATATTCTTGAAGTTCATCATCTCATTAAACGTGTTGGTCAAGGTGAACATGAACTGACTATATTGCAAGGAGTCGAGCTAATTGTCGAGTCTGGTCAGACAATTGCCTTAATTGGTGAGTCAGGATCAGGAAAATCCACCTTACTAGGCATTATTGCTGGGTTGGATGATGGCACTAGCGGCACCGTGAAGTTGCTTGACCAAGACTTAACGACCATGGACGAAGAAGCGCGGGCGCGATTACGGGCGCAAAGTGTCGGTTTTGTTTTCCAATCCTTTATGCTTATTCCAACCTTGAATGCGCTTGAAAACGTTCAATTACCTTCATTACTACGTGGCGAATCCGAAACCAAAAGTCATCAACAGGCGGTGAATTTACTGACGGATTTAGGGTTAGGAAATCGCTTAAAGCATATGCCTGCGCAGCTTTCAGGCGGTGAGCAGCAGCGTGTGGCATTGGCTCGGGCATTTAATGGCCAACCTCAAATCTTATTTGCTGACGAACCCACAGGAAATCTGGATCGTCATACGGGGGATAAAATCGCCGATTTGTTATTTGCGATGAATAAAGAGCACGGTACTACGCTAATTTTGGTCACTCATGACAATGAGTTAGCCGCCCGTTGCCAACGTCGATTACGGTTAGTTGATGGGCAGCTGAGGGAAGAGTCATGATTTGGCGCTGGTTTTGGCGTGAATGGAAAACGCCGTCTCTGTTGATTGTGTGGCTCGCGTTAACCTTGGCGGTAGCCTGCGTGCTGGCGTTAGGGCGTATCAGTGACCGCATCGAAAATAGCATGAGCTACCAGAGCCAAGAGTTGCTGGCGGGGGATTTGGTACTGCGTTCATCTCATCCGAGCGATCCAGCTTGGCTTGATGCTGCAAAGCAAGCTGGGATGACTTTGAGCCAGCAGATTGCATTTTCGACCATGGCGTATTCTACTGCTGATGAAGAGGGGCGCCCGCAGTTAGTGTTAGTGAAAGCAGCAGATGCGAGTTATCCCTTATACGGTGACTTAGTGACCGAGCCTGCGGGATTAAAGCCCACCAAAGGGCATATTCTCGTCGCCCAGAGATTATTGGAATTACTGAACTTAAAGGTTGGCGAACAGATTGATATCGGCGATGGGACGTTCACGATTTCAGGAACGTTAATTCAGGAGCCGGATAGTGGTTTTAACCCCTTTCAAATTGCACCGAGGGTGTTGATCTCGATTGAGGATGCGCCATTAACTGGGGCGATTCAAGTCGGAAGCCGCTTAACGTATCGCGATATGTTTGCGGGTTCTCGCCAAGCGATTGATGCATTCAAAGAGAAATATGATGCTCAGTTACGTAGCGATCAGCGCTGGTATGCTTTGGATGATGATAGCGGTGCGGTGGGAAAAACCTTTAAGCGCGCTCAGCAGTTTTTACTGTTATCGGTGTTGCTAACGCTGTTATTGGCGATCGCGGCGGTGGTGGTGTCGATGACCCATTATTGTCGAAGCCGTCATCAGCTTATTGCGGTTTTGAAAACACTGGGGGCAGGCCGCAGTGCGCTACGTAAGTGGATTATCGGCCAGTGGTTAGTGATTTTAGTGGCTGCGGCATTATTAGGGTCTTTGCTGGGACTGGCTTTTGAAGGCATTTTAATGCAGATATTGTCGGCAATGTTACCTAAAGCCTTGCCGAGCGCCAGTCTTTGGCCGTGGATCTGGGCGGTGGCCACGCTGTTTATCATCGCGATTATTGTGGGGAGCCGTCCTTACTATCAATTGATGGGTACTCAACCTTCTCGAGTGTTACGGGAAGATGCCAAATCACCAATTTGGCCACTGTATTATTATCTGCCTGTGGTTACGTTGATTGTGGTCGGCGGGTTATTCCTGTTTGCGGGGGTAAACCCACTGTTATGGTCAATCTTACTGGGGATTGTCGTCGTAGCGGTGCTTCTGGCATTGATTGGTTGGCTAGGGTTGTGGTTGCTGAGAAAAATGCAATTTCGCCAGCTAAGCTTGCGTTTATCAGTCAGTCGCTTGTTACGCCAACCATTGCAAACTATTACGCAGATGAGCGCATTTTCACTGTCATTTATGCTATTGGCGTTGTTGATTTTGGTTCGAGGGGATCTTTTAGAACGCTGGCAGCAGCAGCTCCCTGCGGATAGCCCGAACTATTTTCTGATCAATATGACTCAATCTCAGCTTGATCCTGTGACGCAGCTTTTGAAGCAGTATCAAGTCACGCCAACAGAGTTTAATCCGGTTGTGTTAGCGCGTTTATCGGAAATAAATGATCAGTCTGCGATTGAGTGGGCGGATGCTCGCGATCCCAATAATAACACGGTTAGGCGAGAGCTTAGTTTAACGTGGCAATCAACATTGCCGCCTGCAAACGAGTTAGAGCAAGGGAGTTGGCCGCCGAAAGCGGGAGAAGTTTCCATTGAGCAAACTGTCGTTAAAGAGTTAGGGTTAAAAATCGGCGATAAGCTAACATTCAATGCAGGTTCGCAGATTTTCACGGCAAAAGTGAGCAGTGTTCGTAAAGTGGATTGGGAAAGTTTGCGTCCTAATTTCTACTTTATTTTTGCGGAAGAAACGTTATCACCAATGCCAGAAACGTGGTTGAGTAGCTTCCATTATGATGGTGATGGGCAACTGTTAACTCAGTTGAGCCATCAGTATCCGACGATTAATGTGCTGGATACTGGTGCTATCATCACGCAAATTCAGCAAATTTTACAGCAGGTAAGCCAAGCTTTAGAAGTGATGGTGGTCTTGGTGATTTTCTGTGGCTTATTATTGTTACTCGCACAGATTCAAGTGGGTATGAGCCAACGAGAGCGGGAGCTGGTGGTGTATCGCACCCTCGGTGCAAGCAAAAAATTGATGCGCCGTACTTTATGGAGTGAATTTGCCTTACTCGGTGGAATGGCAGGGCTAGCTGCGGCATTTGGGGCTGAAGTCGCACTATGGTTATTGCAAACTAAGGTATTTGATTTCCCGTGGCAGCCAGAATGGCGCTTGTGGGTATTGCTGCCTCTCTGCGCAGGGTTCTTATTATCCGTATGCGGTGGCTGGTTAGGGCTGCGATTATTGGGTACGGGTAGCCAACATCGCCGTTTGTCTAATAGTTGATAATACGGCTCCGTTGTTTAATGGGCATCTCATGATGGATGCCCATTAAACTAACTGTCTCTAATCCTTCACAAAACCTTCATTCGCCATGGTTATTATTTGGCTATCAATTATTGATGGCATGAAAAATAGGAAAATAACAATGGCTCGCCTTAATCGAAAAAAATTCAAGCTGACATCTCTTTCTTTAATTCTTGGTTTAATCTCATTTAGCACCGTAGGGATCGCTCAACAATCATTAGTTCAAAAGCAGGTGCCCGCCACACTTGCTGGGCATGCTGTTTTATCGGTGGATGCGACAGTGCCAACGCCGGAAAATGCACCTTCGGATATGCAACACAGTGGCAAATACACCACAGGAACTCGCGTTGATACTCTGAGTAAAGTCGAGGGAAAATCCGATGGGCGTCCAACGGGCAAGTTTGTTCCAATCAAGGGGCAACCGTTACAAGGTCATTCGGGTATTAAGCGTATGGATGATGGTACCTATTGGGTGCTCACAGATAACGGTTTTGGGAATAAAATGAATTCCCCTGATTCTATGCTCTATTTAACTCAATATGATATTGATTTTAAAACGGGAAAAGCCAACCCGTTGAAAACAATTTTTTTCCACGACCCCAATAAAATCATTCCTTTTCATATTATTAACGAAAGCAGTGAGCAGCGTTATTTAACGGGCAGTGACTTTGATCCGGAAAGTTTTCAATTTGCAGATGGAGCCTTGTGGGTGGGAGATGAATTTGGACCTTATCTCATCAAAATGGATTTAGATGGCAAAGTATTGGCGCTATTTGAAACGCAAGTTGAAGGCAAGAAAGTCATTTCTCCTGATCACTACACACTGACAACACCAGGTAAACCTGCGGATAAAGTCGCCTTCCAAGTCAATCGCTCAAAAGGTTTTGAGGGAATGGCATCATCGCCGGATGGCACCAAACTTTATCCAATGCTGGAAGGCACTTTGTGGCAAGAAGATAAGCAAGATTATGAGAATGTGAACGGCAAGAGAGCTGCGCGTATTCTTGAATTTGATGTGAAAAAACAGGATTGGACGGGGCGCAGTTGGTTATATGTTTTTGAAGATAATCAAAATGCGATTGGTGATTTTAACTTGATTGATGACACTCACGGTTTGATTATCGAACGTGATAATGGCGAAGGTACTGCAGATAAAGCATGTGCGGAAGGTGCAACAAACAAAGAAAATTGCTTTAGCAATTTAGCCAAATTTAAACGTGTTTATCGTATTGAGTTTTCGGATAAAAATGTAGGCGGTGCAGTGGATAAGCAAGCCTATATTGACCTGATGAGCATCCAAGATCCTAATAATCTAGCCAGAAAACCGCTAAATGATGGGGTATTTACCTTCCCATTCTTTACGATTGAAAACGTGGATGTCGTGGATAATGAACATATTATCGTCGGTAACGATAATAACTACCCGTTCTCTTCCAGCCGTGAACCCAATCAAGCGGATGATAATGAATTTATTTTGCTGAAAGTACCCGAGTTATTGAAGTAATTCGTCATCGGTTATATCGGTATGAAGTAGAACGTGTAAATGGATCCTTGTTTTTCCCTTGGTTTGATATTTGCTCGGGTTATCCCCGAGCGTTTTTCTTTTTAGGGATTAATCTTTTTTACTTCTAAAGCAGGTGGCTTCATCATTAAAGTAAAAAATAGGATCACGATAACCGGAGCGGCAATGGTCAAAAATGCAGGAGTAAAGCTGCCTGTAATATCCTTAATTGCCCCTGCGATAAATGGTGCTAAACAGGCAATTGTTGAGATTAAATTGACGACGGAGAACAACTCTAAATAAGGCCCGCGACCAAAATAATTAGACAGTAAAACACTGGAGGCTAAGAAGGTCATGCCGTAGCCGACACCCACACAAATCACGAATAAAATCAGCCAGAACCATGATGTGGAGATACTCAGTGCCACTACGCCAAGCACCATGATAATTAGGCTACCAATCAATAAACGTTTCGGCTCCAGCCATTCACCTGCTGCGCCCCCTAAGAAGCGCGAAAATGCATTTACAAACGCCATGGTACTTAGCAAGGAAACTGCGATGGTCATGCCAAATCCGCGTTCTTCAATATGTGCAACGGCAAAACTATTCACGGTGATCCCGCACCATAAGAAAGAGGTATAAGTTGCGGCAATTAAATAGAATTGCCAAGTGCGTAATGCGCGGCGAACGGTCCAAACTTCAGCGGTACGATAAATAGGCTTATTCGCATGACTGACTTGTTTTTGCATTATTTTCTTGGCGTGGTCTTGTTCTTTTTTCCCTTCACGCAATGCCAAGATAGTGATGATGGTGACAATACTCAGATAAACTGCACACAATACCCAGTGCATCCGCCAAGAGCCTAATTGATTCGATGCGTAGAAGTAAATCCAAGGACCGGCAACGCCGCCTAATCCACCAATTGTGAAATACAATCCAAATGCCAGAGATTGTTTTTCAAATAGGCGAGAAAGTACATAGGTGCCCGGAACGGTCGCTAATAGTGTAAACCCGATGCCAATCAAGGCGGTTCCTAAGAAATAGGTGCTGATAGCTTCGGTGGAATAGAGGCTATAGAAGCCAGAGCAGAACACCAGCATACCTAAAAGCAGCGTGAGACGAACACCGACTTTACGTATTAGCAATGAGGGTAGAAAGCTCGCTAAACCGCAGGTTAACCCGAGTAAAGTAAAACCAAAGCCTGCCTCAGTCCAACTCCACTTTAATTCGCCGATCATACTCGGTAATACTACGCCTAATGAGGTGAAGGTGGTGGCAGTAGCAAGGAAATAAACCAGTCCGAGGAGAATAAGAATCGACCATTGGTATAACGGACTAAACGGTGAGGCTTGTGTTTCTGGCATATGCACTCCAGTGGCGCCCTAGTGAGTTAGTCATCACTCACAAGTAATCACTATAAAAGTAGGGCAAAAATAGCACAATGCCCGAAATATCACTTTCGGGCACGAATAGCGCTATTTTCCCTATTTTTGGCGAGAGTACCAGCCTAATTTTGTTTTTGCCCACTCAATGCCACTTTTATACTCATTTGGCAGCATTGGGATCAAATTATCGAGGGTATTTTCGAGCTGATGGACATCGCTATGAGTCAGATTTAAGTGACCCACTTTACGTACAGGGCGCACTTCTTTCTCATACCAATGTAAATGGACTAAAGGCAGATTTAACCATTCTTGGTTAACATCAGTGCCAATTAAATTGACCATCACAGCAGGGCTGAAAACTTCTGGCGTCGGCATCGGTAAATTTAAAATTGCGCGTAAGTGAAGCTCGAATTGGCTAATAGATGCGCCGTTTTGAGTCCAATGTCCACTATTATGAACGCGTGGGGCGATTTCGTTGATCAGCAGTTTATCGCCAACCACAAAACATTCCATTGCCATCACACCGACATACCCTAACTCATCCATCACGGCACTGAGCATCGCCTGTGCTTGTCGTTGCTGGGCAGGGTTTGCATCAGGGAAAGCGACGCTGGTGCGTAAAATCCCTTCTTGGTGAAGATTATGGGTGATTGGGTAGAATACGGATTCGCCGGATTGACTACGAGCACCAATCACGGAGACTTCAGCATCAAATGGGATCCCTTGCTCTACGATACATTCACCGTAAATTTCTGCTGGGAGGTTTTGTTCGTCACCGGGGCGAACACGCCATTGGCCGCGGCCATCGTAGCCACCTGTTCTGCGTTTCACGATCAAAAAATCACCCAGAGTGGCGAATAGTTCTGGCCATTGGTCTAGTGATTCTAATAGTGCCCAAGGCGCTGTCGATAAATTTAACGAGTCGAACAGGCTTTTTTGTGGGAAGCGGTCAGCTAACCGAGGAAAAATATCACGGTTAATAAATGCATTATGACGTGCTAACTCTTTGGTTAATGGGGTTTCAGGCCAGCGCTCAATTTCAGCCGTGATCACACTTTGCTGATAAGGAACGGCTTCAGGCTCGGCATCTAACCCAACCGGAAAGACAGAAATGCCTAGCGGTTCGCCTGCTTGGCGCAACATGCGACCTAATTGACCGTTACCAAGGACACAAACCGGTTTCATTACGCTTCCCTCGGATCTGGGTTATTTAATACGTCGTTGGTTTGTGCTTCACGCCATGCGGATAAGCGATTGAATAGCTCGCTATCATGAGTGGCTAAAATTTGTGCGGCTAGCAGAGCGGCGTTAGCTGAGCCTGCTTTCCCAATAGCAAGTGTGCCAACGGGAATGCCTTTTGGCATTTGAACGATAGAATACAGGCTATCGACACCACTTAATGCCGCACTCTGTACAGGGACACCAAGGACGGGAACCAGCGTTTTGGCGGCTAACATTCCTGGTAAATGAGCTGCACCACCGGCACCTGCGATGATCACATCAAAGCCATTCTGTTTGGCATTTTCAGCAAAAGAAAACAGTTTGTCTGGCGTGCGGTGTGCAGAAACAATCTCAACATGGAAAGGCAGTTGCAGTTCGGTCAGCACGTCAGCAGCATGCTGCATGGTTGTCCAATCACTTTTAGAACCCATAACAATGGCGATTTTTGCCGCAGATTGAGCAGGAACTTGGGCAGTCATTTGGTGTGATCCCTGTATTGAAAAATATCACCCTGAGGGTGGGAATGTGAATTGCCCCGATCATATCACGGTAATTGGACAAGGAAAACGTTTGCGTGATTATAAAGTAAGCAAACGGTCGTACTGACGACCAACAATTTACCTAGGTGTCTTTATCAAGATAGAAATGCTAAAAAGGAACTGTGTTAAAAAGGAACTATGTTAAAAAGGAAAGAAAATAAGCTCAATGCCGTTTTCGTTGATCACAAAGGCGGAACCTTCGCTGTGCCATGCGCCTAAAACTCCACGAAAATGAAGTTGACCACCGATATTAATCTCGTGGATAGCAGGGCGATGCGTATGTCCGTGGATCATCCATTGTGCTTGGTGGCGGTTTAAGGCATCAATCACTGCGTCAGAATTGACGTCCATAATGGCTTCGGATTTCATACTGCTGGCATATTGGCTATTGCGACGCATCTTTTGCGCAATACGGCGGCGAATAAAGAGCGGTAGAAGTAAAAATACCCGTTGGATCCAAGGAGTATGGACTTTTTTACGGTAGTTTTGATAAGCGGCATCGTCGGTGCATAACGTATCGCCGTGCATAATTAAAATACGCTTATCATAAAGTTCAAGTAAAGTTTCTTGGGGCAAAATAGTCATGCCACACTGCTTTGCATAACGTTGACCCAATAAAAAATCGCGATTGCCATGAATGAAATAACAAGGAATTCCACGTTCACTCAGCTGTTTTAAGGCTTGAGCGATTTGCTGATGCAAGGGGGTATTATCATCGTCGCCAATCCAATAATTGAAAAAATCACCGAGGATATACAGGCTATCGGCGTGGATGGCTTGCTGTTCAATAAATGCAAGAAAACCGGCGGTGATCGCCGGTTCATCTTCACTTAAATGCAAGTCTGCAATGATATAAGTGGACATAAATTCAGGGATTACTCACTGACAGTCACTTTTTCAATCACTACGTCTTCGCGAGGTACGTCTTGGTGGAAACCACTGCGACCTGTTGAAACGCCTTTGATTTTGTCAACAACATCCATGCCTTCAACCACTTCAGCAAATACGCAGTAACCCCAGCCATCTGGGCGCTCTGAACGGAAGTTTAAGAAGTCATTGTCAGCGACGTTGATGAAGAATTGTGCTGTTGCTGAGTGTGGATCGTTAGTACGAGCCATTGCTAATGTACCGCGGCTGTTTTTCAGTCCGTTATTAGCTTCGTTCTTGATAGGCGCTTTAGTGTCTTTTTGGTTCATGCCCGGCTCAAAACCACCGCCTTGGATCATGAAGCCGTTAATAACACGGTGGAAAATGGTATTATTGTAGAAACCTTCGCGGCAGTAGGTTAAAAAGTTTTCGACAGTAACGGGTGCTTTGTCTGCGAAAGTTTTGATAACGATGTCACCGTGATTGGTATGAAATGTAACCATAATAGCTATCCTGAATAATTGTTTTTTATGCGCTAACTTGCGAAAGCGTTGAGATCAGCAAGTTTATATCACAGATAAAACCTGACTTGAAGCGACAGTGTGTTTGCAAAATAGGTTATCCCATAACAGTGACCTAATAAATAAGGCGATAAAGTCAGGCGCTAACCTTGCTTTCTTCGGGTGATCGCGATTCAATACCGTGCTATTTTCGTAAGGTTGAATCTGGATATTTTATCCTCAACATCGCGATAATCTGATGTATGATAGATATACACGTACTAATAAAATGGAAATAAAAAGATGCTACAGATTTTCAATACACTGAGTCGTCAAAAAGAAGAATTTAAACCCATCCATGCTGGAAAGATTGGGATGTACGTGTGTGGCATCACCATTTACGATTTGTGTCATATTGGTCACGGTCGTACCTTTGTGGCTTTCGATGCAATTAGCCGCTATTTACGCTATTTAGGCTATGACCTGAATTATGTGCGCAACGTGACGGATATTGATGACAAAATCATTAAACGTGCCGCTGAAAATAATGAAAGCGTGGAAGAGTTAACGACGCGCATGTTAGCGGAAATGCACAAAGATTTTGATGCATTAAATATCCTACGTCCAGACAGCGAACCGCGTGCTACTCGCCATATTCATGAAATCATTGAGCTAACTGAAAGCTTGATTGAGCGCGGTCATGCTTATGTTGCAGATAATGGCGATGTCATGTTTGAGGTCAAAACTGATCCAAATTACGGCTTATTATCTCGCCAAGATTTAGACCAGCTTCAAGCGGGTGCCCGTGTTGAAGTGGCTGATGTAAAACGTAATCCAATGGACTTCGTGTTATGGAAAATGTCCAAAGAGGGTGAACCAAGCTGGGAATCGCCTTGGGGATTAGGTCGTCCAGGTTGGCATATTGAATGTTCGGCAATGAACAGCAAAACATTAGGCAACCATTTTGATATTCATGGCGGCGGTTCAGATTTAATGTTCCCGCACCATGAAAATGAAATTGCACAATCTACTTGTGCCCATGATGGTCCGTACGTTAATTACTGGATGCACTCCGGTATGGTGATGGTTGATAGAGAGAAAATGTCTAAATCTCTTAATAACTTCTTTACCATCCGTGATGTATTAGAGTACTACGATGCAGAAACTGTACGTTATTTCCTGCTTTCGGGTCACTATCGTAGCCAATTGAACTATACCGAAGAGAACTTAAAGCAAGCCCGCACCGCGTTAGAGCGTCTGTATACCGCACTGCGTGGTACGGATAAATCGGCTGCTCCGGCAGGCGGTGAAGTGTATAAGAGCCGTTTCTGTGAAGCGATGAATGACGACTTCAATACACCAGAAGCTTATTCGGCATTGTTTGATATGGCGCGTGAATTAAACCGACTGAAAACTGAAAATATGGATGCAGCAAACGGCATGGCAGCTCAATTACGTGAGCTGGCAAAAGTGCTGGGGCTGTTAGAGCAGGATCCTGAAACTTTCTTGCAAGGTGGTGCACAAGGCGAAGATGATGCGGAAGTCGCAAAAATCGAAGCGCTGATTAAACAGCGTAACGATGCGCGTCAAAGTAAGGATTGGGCGCTGGCGGATCAGGCGCGCGATGCTTTAACGTCAATGGGAATTGTGTTAGAGGATTCGTCTGCGGGCACTACGTGGCGTCGCAAGTAGTTCGTCATATTTCGTGCTGTGGCGGTGTTGGCGTCACTCGGCTACGGGTCACATACTCATGTATGCTCCCCGAGATATCCTTGTTAGCCGCCTAGCCACAACACGAACTATTTAGAATACTATTCTTTGGTATATTTTGTACGGTGGCGCCTTGCTACAATTCGAATAATTTAGGTAAATAGAAAATTTTAAGTGAAATATACACCCTAAAAATACAACTTTTTAGTGGTAATATTTAGATAGATGTAGGTTAACAAATAAGAACAAAACCCACTAAAAATGATCTGTTTTTGGTGGGTTTTTTTATGGATGCTGCGGCTAAATTTGCAAGCGTGAGGTGGGGCGGTTATCGATACTGTTAAGTGAAATGTTAACAATGGATTTTAATATTGGGTCATCGAAACGGTGAATTCACTCACGATGAAAATAGAGATAAGGCTAAATATGCTTCCAATAAACGCTAATCGACTAACTGTATCGCAATCGACAGAATTTCCAGCATCATCACACACAAGCCATTTCCCTGAACGCATTAAATCCATCCAAAATATCTCCGAACTTAGCCCTCATTTGTCTGAAACAAAATCCGTCAAAAGAAATAGACTAAAGTTAAAATTAGATATTTTAGCCACTGTTCAGCGCTCTGAATTTGATAAGCTGTTAGAGAAAACGAATGCACTTATTGATGAAAAAAACATTGAATACGACACGGAGAATAGAGGGCAGCGATATCCCAATATTGGTAGTGCGAAACACACGCAGATATCAATACGGAGTGCCAATAAATCCATTGTGAGCCTTGCTGCTAATCGGCTACAAGTGGGGAGTGAAAATTTAGCCATTCGCTGCCAATACCCCCAAGATAATGCTCAAGCCATTGAAAATCATCTATCTATGCTTATGGCAAACAAGACTCCGATATTAGTCGTCTTAGCATCAAAAAATGAGATCCACGGCTCTATTTTTCAAAAAGATAAGCTGCCACCTTACTTTATGAGTAATCAAAAATATGGCGCCATTGAAGTTACCACTAGGCGAGAAAAAAAAGACTATAAAGTAGTCCCTAAACAAATCAATGTAGGAGAAAAATCATTGGAGTTTAGCCAATATAAAATGGATATTTTTAATGGCTATAAAAAGCATTCAATCCCTGTGATCCACGTGACTAATTGGGATGATGGGGGAACGGTGACAACGGAGGAGTTAGTTAAATTAAACCAGCTCATTAGAGTCATCAATGAAGGTCGCTTATTTGAACTCTATAAAAATCAAGGAGTAGAAATAGAAGGAGAAAATAAACCGCTTCCCGTTATTCATTGCAAAGCTGGCGTTGGCCGAACAGGGGTATTAGCGGCATGCATGCAGTGGAGAAAGGCAGAAAATAAACTATCGATGGAAAATATCGTATTAGCGTTACGGGAAACAGGAAGCCCGAATATGGTCCAGAATGAAGCACAATATCGGCAATTACAAGAATTCACAAATGCACCATTATCCCCAACAAAAACAAGCAGTAAGTGGGCTTTTTGATTGGGTAACAAAAGGTAAGCTGAACAGAGCTCAGCTCACCTCTATCAAGGGTGCTGTGAGAACTACTCTTGCACCTTGATTTGTTCGCTTCCCATAGAAACGACTTTGCCTGCGACAATTTTGCAGCGTTTACGTGTTTCAACAACGCCATCAACTTGCACTAAGCCATCAGCAATCATTGATTTTGCCATCGCGCCACTTTCCGCCCAACCTTCAATTTTTAGCAGGTCGCATAGCTCAATATGGGGATGACCATCAAGATGAAAAATATCCATTGTGACTCCAAATTACATTAAATATCGTGGTACTCTTCGCACGCTTGTAGCGTGTTTTGAATCAGTGTAGCCACGGTCATTGGCCCAACACCGCCCGGTACGGGTGTGATCCATGCAGCGCGTTTTGACGCTTCATCGAAGTCAACATCTCCAGTCACTTTGCCATTTTCTAAGCGGTTAATACCCACATCGATAACGATAGCGCCCGGTTTGATCCATTCGCCTGGAATAAAGTTAGGTTTACCCACAGCCACGACCAGTAGATCCGCATTACGGACATGCTGTTCGAGATCTTTGGTAAAGCGATGGGTGACGGTGGTGGTGCAGCCCGCTAATAATAATTCAAGGCTCATCGGACGACCAACAATATTTGATGCGCCAATGATAACGGCATTTAAACCGTAGGTATTAATGTCATAACGCTCAAGTAAGGTAACAATCCCTCTTGGCGTACAAGGACGCAGGCGAGGGGCACGTTGACATAAGCGCCCGACGTTATAAGGGTGGAAACCATCGACGTCTTTATCGGGATGAATGCGTTCGATCACTTTGACGTTATCGATGCCAGCAGGTAATGGTAACTGAACTAAGATGCCATCAATTTCATTATCTTGGTTAAGGTCATCAATCAGCTTGAGCAATTCAGCTTCAGTGGTCGTGTCTGGTAAATCATAGGAGCGAGAAATAAAGCCAACTTCTTCGCAAGCACGTCGCTTACTGCCAACATAAATTTGAGAAGCGGGATTAGCGCCTACGAGAATAACGGCAAGCCCTGGAGCTCGTTTACCATTGGCAATACGAGTTTGTACTTTTTGAGCAACTTCCTGTCTAATTGCTTGCGCAATCGTTTTCCCATCAATAATTTTTGCTAACATCTGTAACTTAATCCATATATGAGACACGGGGGATGCCTCTATTTTGTCAGAACTTGCTAGCAATGTCAGGTCTATCTGATAGATAAAGTAACCATATCGTTATTTAAGTAGTGAAAAGCCATTGACTCGGCGCTCAGCAACCGTATAATTCAACGCCATCAGCCAGATAGGCTGTCTGCGCACACAATGCGCCCTTAGCTCAGTTGGATAGAGCAACGGCCTTCTAAGCCGTAGGTCACAGGTTCGAATCCTGTAGGGCGTACCATTTAAAATCAATGAGTTATGTGATTTTAAAAAGAAACCCGCAAGAGGTGCGGGTCAAGTAACGGGTCAAGTTAGTATTACAGCTTTTCGCTCCTGACCCACTCTTCATAAACGTGCTCTGGCCAACCTAAAAACGTACCACCTTTCGTTCTTTCTGGCTTAGGAAACTCATTTCGTTTAGCGTACATTCTCCATATTGTAGGTTTACTCTTTCCAGTTAATTGGATCATCTCTTTCCATTTAATGTATCTTGTCGTTGTGGAAGTCACTTATCACCTCCTTTCACATATCCATTCTTTAACACCATTGCCGCAACTTCAGCGGGTACACCCAAAGACATAGCATCATCGATAATGGTGTTTAAATTTCCTTTGCTAAGATCCTCGACGGTTGTTGGCCATACATTTTGTGGAATAGAGCAGCAGACACAGAAACCAATCTGCTCAGTTGTCATTTGAATGATTTCCTCTATGGTAAAATTCATTCGTTGATAGCCGGCATCCCAAACAGCATCCGTTACATCACCCGGATCACCACCTGCGTTTGTAATGATATTGACGAGGTTAAAATCAAGCGTTGTCATCTTTCACCTTCCTTGCGCGTTTTTTCTTTTTGGTGATCGGGATTAACTTTGGTGCAACGATTTGTGGTGCTGGTGGTAGAGGAGGGCATATACCCATCCTGATATAACAGCGCTGTCGAATTCCATGAATAATTCTGGTAGTCCAATCGCAGCCGTCATCAACATGGTGTACGGCTTTGAGGATCGGAGAGTTGTATTCATTAATCTCGTGTTCGGTGTTATCTTGTTCAATCACTTGTTAGCCTCCTTGCAAATACATTTATAAGCCCGTAGAACGTGATTCGCCTTACCGTAAATCGTCGTCACTCGGAAAAAGAAACCTATCGTTGATTCGTGAACTGGCGCCCGAAGTAGGGCCATATCAATTAAGTGATTCACTTTTCTGCGTTCGGTAATGAAAGACAGGATCACTACTTTGGCTGTGTTGCCTGTTTTGCTAGCGATATATTCAATTTTCATTCGTCAATCCCCATAACCTGGTCACGTAAAGATTGAGATAATTTGTGGATATCCTTTTCCATGGCCATAGCGATTAAAATGGGTTCACCATATATTTCCGATGTTAAGGCATCCATGGCAAACAGAACGGAGCGGTCGTCTTCACTAGGCAAAATATCAATACTACCTCTGCCAAACATTAAATAAGGCAGGGCTAAATAGTGGGATGCTAAAAGAGGCGTTTTCTCCTCTTTGAATGATTTGGTTAGTAATGGAGTTAAATCAGGGTAACGCTCTTGCATGAGAACTAATTCTGATTTCTCAAATGGCCTAAACTCTTCATCCCGATCCTGACGGTAATAAGTAACAGTGTGGCTTCCATCATCATGGCTATTAATATCAAGAAATTCAGCCTCTTCAGGTACTGAATATACAAACTGAACAGCAACATCCTGGTCGAACTCTGCGTTGTGTTTCATTCTGATTAATGCATGCCCGTTAGTTGCTTCTATGTACTGGTTATTAATGTGAACAACCTTTGTTACCATGCGCGGGTCATCATTTACGGATATCAAAGTTAAAGCCGCTCGGATTAAGTCAGCATCAATATGTGGTAATTTTGCTTTCATTATTTTTCCTCCCAACCAATTGCCTGAAACAATCCCATTTTCGGGTGATACCAGCGAGTACCGCGATTTTCTGCTTCGTTCATCATGTTTTTCATTGCTGCCATGAAATCAGCCTCATGGATGATAGCCATAGGTCTAGGCATCCCTTCTGGCGTAAGAATGGTTATCTGGTCTTTGCGAATACTGTATTGCTTGGCAAGCGTCTTACACTTATCAATAGTCAGACCTGATTTTGTTTTTGCCAGTGAATAACCAATCCAGCCTGCAGGAATAGTGCCTTGTTTAATTTGCTCGACAGTCTCATGCATCTGTTCAACTTTCTCATCAATACGATTAATTTGGCGTTGCTGCTGGGCATTATGGCTGGCGATCCGGGCAATCATTTCTAATTCACTAATAGCGGTTTGTGGCTGGCGGAAATAACTATTAACCAGTTCGCGTTGTACCTGCCATGCAACATCATCATTGAATGGTTTGGTTAGCATGAGATACCCAGACTCAAACAACACGATGCCGCTAGGTGCAAATTTAGAAAATATCCCTTCAGGGAGGTCCGTACGTATTACGTCCGAACCTACTTCACAGAAATCGATGCCTTCGATAAAGTGCTCACGATTACGATTAAACGCGGCACGTGCCGTTCCATCTGGTCGAGCATGTACCAGATCAATCATTGAAAAAGTAACAACACGCTGACCTTTATATTCAGCAACAGGCATTTGAGTTTTATTAATAGTGATTAAGTTGTTCATGTGCTTCCCCTAGTGAATTAAATCGCTTGAAACAGGCGAATCTAAAAGCTGGTATCCTTTAATGAATACGTCATCAATAAAGTTCTGCATCCATTTCTCACCGGTGCTTTTTTCATGTTGATCATTACTGACGTAAAACTGCCATAAGGCTAAATAGCCTTCATTAGGTCGTTTTTCTAAAATCACTTTTTCAATTTGGTGAGTAAGTAGAGTTTTGATAACCTCCTCATCAAGGGCAATAATGTTATTTTCGTGACGAAAAGCGTATGTACTGGTGACACCAGGTCCGAATCTTTCAAAGCAAGATAGTAAATATTCCCCTGCAATAATTTTCCTGTAGTTATTAATTGAATATTTTGCATACTCTAGTTTTTCATCGTCTGTTAGTGGAGGCGAATTGGTTTCTAGTCTCTCTTTATTCAGTAGAAATCTAGGTGCATTTGTTTCTTTAAGAAAATCTATAATTTCATCTGAAGTCATATTGTTATTTTTCAGATATAACGTTCCTATATTTTTACTCACAGTCCACCTCTGAAGTTTTATTAATATTCTCTTCCAGCAATTCAGCTTCTTTTTTTAGCTTATATTTCTCCCGTGCCTTTCTGGCTCGTTCTGCTAGTTCTGTTTCACGAGCTGATAAAGAGTGGCGCAGTGCATTATGTTCAGCTCGATATTCAGCCCATTGGCGAACAGCGTCGCTTTTAGTTAAATGTTTAGCCTGTTCCCATAATTGAGCCGCCTTTAAATAATCACCTTCACGTTCGGATTCTGCTGCTTGATTGGCGATGTTTAAATAAGTTAATTTCATTTATTCACTTCCTTTTGATGTAAATGTTCAGCGATTAGCAAAGTAATATCACTAATGAATTCTTTACCTTCATCAGTTAACTTTCCGTGTTTATTATAAAAGCTATTGTAGACTTCAATTATTTGCTGGTCTGTTGCTCCTGCTTCTTTACGGCAGATGTTATTTTCATACAGTTTGATTAATGACTGTTTTAATACCTCAGTATCTAAATCAATACGGTATTTAATACCATCTACAGTTCGCTCGAATGTTGTAGATTTATTTTTTCTCTTTAGGTAATCAAAGATTGCATCAATAAAATGTTTTCTTCTTTTATCTAATAAAGTTAATTTTTCCATTTTCTCAATCTCGAATTTAGATAAGGGGATCCCCTCAGCATTGGCGCTGATTTAAATTTAATTTGCTTGTTTAATTATTTATTTGTTAATGCTTCTTGAAATCTTCCGTATTTTATCACCGCATCTTCTTTCGCTTCTTCGAACTTGGTGTTTGCTTTCTGCCATTCCTTTTCTAGCTGTAAAAGATGCTTTTCTTTTTTGAGCTTCTGTTTTAAATCTCGGTATATTTCTGCTTGTCTATCGATATACTCTGGCAGCATAGCGCCTCGCTTAAAGGCAGGAGTTCCATCAGGCAACTGTGTTTTAATATCTGGCTCGTTAGTTGGCTTGCCTTGCTTACTGAATTCATCACTAGCAAGGATGTGAGCATATTTATTGATAGCGGCATCCTCAGTGAAGTAGCTTTTATTGCAAGGTTGAACAAGATAAACTTCACGAGTAATGACCTGAATGTCGTGGCCTGTTGTTATTTCTACTGGCTTTGCTTTGTTTGTCATTTTTATTTCCTTAAATTTAAAAATGCGATAATTCGCTCTTTCATCTTTGGTAATTGATTCATTATTTCTTTAGCTTCATCTGATGCCTTTTCATATTCGAAAAATGAACTTACTAATTGATAATCACCATCTGCTAGCTTATATATTTTACATTCCCACTTACCGTGATGTTGCCAAAACTCATCAATGTATTTAGGGGGGGGCATATTATTAATTTTACTAATGGTTATTGCGTTATAAGTTGCAGTATTCATGCTTAGTCCGTTTTTATTAATTTTTCTACTCTTGATAGTGTAACGCTAGTCATTAAATCAATTTCGCTCAATAAACCAATAAGTCGACCAGCCTCTTTTGGAAATGATGTAGATAATCTATTCAATAATGGCTTTATTTCTACTGTTAGCTCTCTTGTATATCTTTGAGCAAGTGAAGCTGTTTTATGTAAATCAGAGTGCTTGCTCTCAACAGGGGGGGGTAACATTAAATTATGCATTTGGAACCTCAGTATTTATCTGAGCTACATTGTCATTTGCTTGTTCAATTAATTTTAAAGCTGCTTCTAAAGTGTTTTCGATATCTTCATTGTCTAAGATGGCTGAGTTTAAAATAGTATTTATAATTGCTCTGGCATAAGTTAGTTTTGTATTTGCAGAGTTTCTTAATTCAATGTTACTTGTCATTTCTTACTTTCCTGTTTCAATATCACAGACTTCGAGAGAGACTATAACTTGAACACCGTGAAGCCAGTAATGTATGTTTTCCACATCAATAGTTTTATTGTTGGATAAAAAATTTAGTTTAATGTAATTAAGTAAGGTGCTTATTTCAGTTAATCGTCGCTCTCGCCTAGTTTGAAATTTTGCTTTCCGTACATCTTCAATAAGCAAATTAATTTCATCTTGGACAGCGTTAAACTTATCAATATTAAGCATCGCCCCCCCCCTAAACACCTTTCTATTTCATCCTCAGCTTGACAGATTAATTCATTGGCAATGTGACGTTCGCTTGAATCCCTATTTAGAAATTGTGCTGCAACCAGAAAAGCTTTAACACGATGCATTGTGTCTATAAGCTGACTGGTATCAGTCGTTATTAATTTATCCATTTCCATTATCCCGTTGTGCATTTTCTTCAATTAACCAACCTGCCACAGGGTTTGATAGTTCATAAGCTAATTCAATTAAACTATCGACAATTGTGTTGCAAATAGGCATGCCGTTTAACTGATGGAGTACCGCATTCAATTGGGCGCTTTTTTTTGCGGCGACACTTAATTCAATTTCGTGTGACATGTCACGCTCCTACGGGTGTTTGTGATGCCAGTGATAAAACATAATCACGAACAAGTTGTAATTTTGCTGATTTCAAATCAGTCGCATAAACTTCTTTGCGACAGCCTTTGTCGGTTAGGTCACTACGCTTTACAGCAAAGAAGCAGAACTTAAACAGACCTGTACGGATATCAGGTTTAACTAAAGTTAAATTTGGTGGATAATGTATAGTCGGCATTTTTTAAACCTTAAAATTATGACGTGCTTTTAGTATTACCACTAGTGATAAATAAGTCAACACCGCAAGTGATATTATTTTATCACCAAAGGTTATATGTTTGATTTTGAAAGGGATAAAAAATAAAAAAGCCCGGCGTATTTATCGCTCGGGCTTGGGGATTTGATGTGTTGGGGAGTTAAAACGTGTCGTCAGGCCACTGAGACTTAACTACTTTGCCAATAATATGGCAGTCAACTCCACAAGGTATTAGTTCATATCTAGGGTTCAGTGGTTCAAGATATGGTCGCCCCGCATCTCGAATTAATCGTTTAAATGTGAACTCATCACCATTCATTCTAGCGATACAGAAGTCCCCCGCGTCAACAGGCTCTTCAGGATCAACAAGTATCAGCATCCCTTCAGGGAAGCTCGGGCGCCCACCTTGTGGCGCTGTCATTGAGTGGCCTTCAACCTCTAACCAGAATGCGCTGTCGCTTGCTTTTCTAGCTGTAGGAATCCATGCAACAGCATCTTTTTTGGTGTAGGAATGTTCATTTTCAGTGAATGAACCCGCTTGTACCTTTGAAAGCAAAGGGTATTCGTAAGTATTAATAATCTGTTCTGAGTTTGATAAGACGGATTGATAAACCTCCCGAATTTCTTTAGCTAGAAATGGGCTTATGTCCTCAACGGGGACGTCCAATATTTTAGCAAACTTAGCTGCATGCTCATGATTAATGGCATTTACACCATTTAACAATTGAGCGACTCCGCTTTGTCCCATTCCAAGCATTTCACCAAGAATTTCTTGCGAAAGCCCCAGATCTTTTTTCTTAGATTCAAAAATAGATTTTAGGCGAATGGCATCTGCTTTCTGTTCATCAGTCAACGGTTTCTTTTTCATGTGGCAATAATATCACCTCTGGAGATAAAAACAATCACCGCAGGTGTTGATTATTTTATTATTAGCGGTGATAATCCTCTGAGGAGGGACGTTCATGGAAAAAATTGAATTGTCAGTATTAGTTTCAACGCTGGGGCAAAAAAAAGTTGCTGATTTGTTTGGTATTCAGCAAAGCGCGATTAATAAGGCCATAAAAACTAATCGAAAAATTTTCGTCATTAGAGTTGATGGCGAAGTCGTCGGCGCAGAAGAGGTTAAGCCTTTCCCTAACAAGCCTAACAGTGATTTTTATGCACCAGATACACAACATACCGATGCCTAAGCATTACTTTCCTGATGACGCTAATTGGATTCAGGAAATGTTATTGCAGCTGTCACCAAGCGCCAGAAATAGGGCGCTGGTGGCTTATTCAGAAGTGTATCAGGAGCATTGGGAATTAGAGCCTGTTTCATATCGCAAGGTTAACAAAGCGAGACATGAAGCGAACTCAAGGCTAAGGCAGTACGTGAGACGTTATTCGAAGGCAATGCAAGGTTATACCTCAGCGCCGTTGTTGGTTGGTCAGTAATTTCATCAAGGGAGTATTCAGAAGTTAAGACGTTTAGCCGTCTAGACTGTTTTCTGGGGAAGAGGGGAAAACTTTCTAGGGGGGTAAGGGGGGTGATCTTTGAAAGGGGTGTTAGGGAAGGCACTGCCAAGGAAGGAGTTAGATCTTAAATATAGATCACTATAGGGGTTATAAATCCCACCAGCCGTTTAGATGGCTAAATGATAAATCTTCCAAAGGCTTCGTCCTTGGCAGGGTAAATTATTCAAGTGAGGAACGGATGTTAAACATTACACCTAATTTTGCACAGGAACGCGGTTTAGCTATGTTGCGTCAGCACTGGAAGCAAAACCGCACGTTTATGATTTATAGCCCAACAGGGAGTGGTAAAACAGGACTAGCGGCATTTATCACAAACGGTTACATCAAGCGCAATATGCGAGTCATGTTCTGTGCGCCATATACAAACCTGATCGCCCAAACAGCGGAGCGTTTTCAAGAGTATGGCATACCAATGGAAGAAATCGGATTTGTTTGGGCTAATCATCCCAATTATGACCCAACAAAATTAATCCAAATTGCCTCAGCAGATACGGTTATTCGTCGTGAGTTTCCTGACAACATTGATTTACTCATCATCGACGAGGCCCATTTACGCCGTAAGAAAATACTCGAAGTCATTCGTGATACTGACCTCAAAGTAATAGGGCTGTCTGGAACACCTTTTTCCCCATTTCTTGGGGAATATTATGAAAGGCTGATTAAACCTACGACGATGAAGGAGCTTATTCAGCGTGGGGATCTAAGTAAATACGAATTTTACGCACCAACAAAGCCGGATTTATCAAAAGTGAAATCAGTTCGTAGTGAGGAATTCGGTAGTGATTATAAAGAGGCTGAAATTGCTGAAATTATGTCAGGTGCGGATTTGGTTGGCGACGTGGTTGATAACTGGCTGGCTAATGGTGAAAACCTACCAACCATCTGTTTTTGCGTCACTGTCAGCCATGCAAATTATGTCACTGTTGCTTTTAATCGCTCGGGGGTAAATGCAGAAGTCATTACAGCTGATACGCCACATGATGAGCGCCGAGTCATTATTCATCGTTTCGAACAGGGTGCAACCAAGATCATTGTTAATGTCGGAACGCTTGTAGCGGGTTTTGATAGTGATGTTCGTTGCATCATTTACGCCCGACCTACTAAATCGGAAATTCGCTGGGTTCAGTGCCTTGGTCGCGGATTACGCAAAGCACCAGGCAAAGATAAATGCCTCATCTTTGATCATTCCGGTTCAGTCCACCGCTTAGGCTTTCCTGATGATATCGAATATGACGAACTACCAAGCAAAAATGATGGCATGAAAGAGGTTAATAGTTTTCGTGAGCAAGAAAAACGCGAGAAGAAACCGAAAGAATGTACCTCATGCCACTACATGAAACCTGCAGGTGTTTACGTTTGCCCTAAATGTGGATTTAAGCCACTCGCTGGGGAAGACGTAGAAGTCGATACGACACGCAACATCAAAAAATTAGGTAAGACTGAAAAAGTTTATACCCAGCAAGAAAAGCAAAGTTTCTATTCCCAACTTAAATATTACCAAAATGTCAGAGCGGTTGAAGGTAAGCCGATTAGTGACGGGTGGGTAGGTCACACATTTAAAGAAAAGTTCGGTGTATTCCCCTATGGGCTACACAGCACTCCTCAAGAGATTACACCAGAGGTTAGCAATTTTATTAAACATAAGCGGATCCGTTTCGTAAAAGGTCAGCAAAAAGCAAAAGAGCAGTTCGCTCGTATTAAAGGTCAGTTAAAAAATAACACACCACAGCAAGGAGCATTACTTTGAATACAATTGAAGCCGCAAAAGGACAATGGGCAAAAATCTTTGCGCACTACGGGCTACCCCCTATAACTGGGCGCAAACACTTTAAAGGCAAGTGTCCATTATGTGAGAGAAAAGGCAAGTTTCGCATTGATGATAAAAATGGGCTGGGTACATGGATTTGCACTTGTGATTCGGGTACTGGCTTTCAGCTATTGGAAAAAACGCAAGGTAAGAGCTTTAAAGTTCTCGCTGATGAAGTGGACATGCTTCTTGGCAATCATCGAGAAAATATAGCACCTAAACCACAAACTAAAGATACCTCAATTGCAGGGTTTAGAGATCGGATCATCAAGTGCTATTCAAACCTAAAATCACTGAAAGATACCTCAGCAGCGAAATATCTACACAATCGCGGTATCTATGAGCTGCCGAGTGAACAGGTTAAATTTTGTGACAAGCAACCCGTAAAACATAACCCTAACAGCTTTCAAGCTATCTGGTCGCTTGCAACAGACTCAAAAGGGCAGCTTTGTTACCTGCATAGGACGTATTTAGAAGGCGATAAAAAAGCGCGGCTATCTCTGGTCAAACGAATGGATGCGCTACAGGAGGATAACTACTTAGAGTATGCAAGTTCCGTCGCTATCCGTATGTTCCCCGTAGCTTCAACGTTGGGGATCGCTGAAGGGCTCGAAACTGCACTTTCCTGTAAGCAAATCTATGGCGTCAATACTTGGTCAACAATGAATGCTGGACATATGGCGAAGTTTGTCGCTCCAAAAGGTGTTAAGCACCTGATTATTTTTGCTGACAATGACTGGAGCGCAACGGGTGAGGCGGCAGCTTATGAATGCGCTAAAAAAAACCTAGTGGCAAATAACGATATCGAAAAAGTAAGCGTGAGATGGCCAGACTTAAACGATTTTAACGACATGCTCACACAAGGCTGTGACGCAAGAGAACGTGTTTTTATTCGGAAACAGAGAGAGGCGGCTTAATGAAACTCGAAAATGCACTTAAAAACTTTCACCCTAAGTCACCTACATTCGGCAATGTAGCAGGTTGCACTTCCCCTGACCGAATAACGGGAACGGATATCATGGCAGCTATGGGGATGACTGAATCACAAGCTAAGTTTGGTATGACGGCTTTTCTGGCTAAAAATGATGTCAGCGAAGAAGATAAGTTTTCTACGGTAGAGGCGCTAACTCAATATGCACTTAAAGTAGCACCTAAACTAGTTCGCAAAGCTGCGGGTAAGAAACTGGGTTACTGTTTAATTGTTCTGGCCAAGATGGCATTTGAAGATTATGCCCGTTCAGCAGGATCCGTTTTCTCATGTTCAGCATGTAACGGAAAAGGACTCATTTATAGTCATAAGGACGTCATTAAACATCCTGGTATAACAAGATTAGATGGAACAGTGGTTATTGAGCCATGGATTGAAAACGAAAAGGTGGAAGAATTATGCATGCCTTGTAATGGAAAGGGGCAAATAGCGCATCGATGCCGCTGTAAGGGACGAGGTAAAGTATTAGATGAAATACAAACCGAGTTGCAAGGGGTGCCGATTTTTAAGGATTGCCCTCGTTGCGCGGGTAAAGGTTTCAACCGTGTGCCATCTTCAGTAGCCTACAATGCAATAAAGCACCTAGTACCCGATTTAACCCAATCGTCATGGTCACGCAACTGGAAGCCATTTTATGAAAAGCTGGCTGGTAAATGTTTCATTGAAGAAAGCGCAGCAGAACAGGCATTTAGCAAAGTCACTAAATAAGTAGATGGATTTGATTTTTGCATAAAATTGGCTTATTATCTTCTAATAATGGACATTCTATACCTAGTCACATTAAGAAAACTCAAGACCTCGCAATGCGGGGTTTTTTTATGCCCGAAATAAACATAAGACTTGCTGTTACGTTTAGTCAGAGTTACATGTGTAGTTATGCACAATAACTAACCATGGGTTTTAAAATATCATGTTAAAACAGAGTGATATAACACAAGAAGCGAGAATTGTTTTTGAAGCCACTCCATATTCGGAGGCGGTAACGGCGGGTGAGGTTTCCCAAGTGACTGGACTAGCACAGCCACGGTGCCAACTGATATTAACGCAGTTAGCAATGGCTGGATTAGTAGAAGAAAACATCAAAGAAAACACATTTCAAAATATCCAACTGTGAAAATGGGCGGCTGGTGGGTGTTGGTATCACCTTACCAGCCATTCGCCCGTTCTGAACGGATCACGGACAAACCAAAGCCCATTGCTTGTGTGCACAAAGCAACGAGAGCTTATCAAAAAAGGTTCTCCTGATCTATGAAAAACACTGTGAATTTAAACAGTATAAATTTAGTCAATGCCGACTCTCTCAGCTACATAAAGACACTTCCCGATAATTGTATTGACCTAATTGCAACTGACCCGCCTTATTTTCAGGTTAAGTCATGTAATTGGGATAATCAGTGGGAAAGCGTCACTGTATATTTATCTTGGCTTGATGAAATGCTTGCGGAATTTTGGCGCGTTCTGAAGCCAAACGGTAGCTTATATATGTTTTGTGGTTCAAAGCTGGCGGCTGATACGGAATTATTAGTGCGTGAGCGGTTCGATGTACTTAACCATATTATCTGGGCTAAACCATCGGGTCCGTGGAGACGACAAAACAAAGAAAGCCTGAGAAGTTATTTTCCTGCGACAGAGCGGATCTTGTTTGCTGAACACTATCAAAGCCCTTACAAGGGGAAAAGCAGTGGTTATCTTCAGCGACGCAGAGAGTTGAAAGAAAACACATTGCGTCCGTTGATTGAGTATTTTAAACAAGCAAGAGACTCATTAGGCATAACGGCTAAGGAAATACATCGGGCCACTGGAAAGCAGATGGCCTCTCACTGGTTTGGCTATAGTCAATGGCAATTACCGAATGAGTCGGACTACTTGAAGCTACAAGAGCTATTTAACCAAGTAGCGGTAAAACAGTTCAGCGACAACCCACTAAGCCGCCAGCACGCTGATTTAGTCAGTGAACAAAAGCTACTAAATCGTGAATATCATGAGTTATCCCAGCAATACCAGCTACTAAGGCGCCCATTTACTGTGACTGTTGATGTTCCTTACACTGATGTATGGACATATCCACCAGTACAGTATTACCCCGGTAAACATCCATGTGAAAAGCCTGCTGCGATGATGGAACATATTATCAATAGCAGTAGCCGCGAGGGTGATGTGGTGGCTGATTTCTTCATGGGTTCTGGCGCAACAATAAAAGCAGCATTAAAACTCAATCGTCGAGTTATAGGAGTTGAACTAGAAACCGACAGATTTGAGCAGACCAAAATGGAGATAAATAAAACCTCCAGTTTCTAATTTTTAATTAACTCGGGCACTCCGTAGGGGGTGAAATCATGCGTATGGATAAATATAGCAACGCAGCCTACGGTAGTGCTGGGCTTACAGCATTCTTTGCAAGCTTATCGCTTTATGAATGGGGTTTTATTATTGGGATGGCATTCAGCATCATCCTAGGCTTGGCGACTTTCTTCATGAATAGGCGGGAACAACGAAAGCGAACTCGTTTATTTGAAGATCTGGTCAATAAGACAGACCCACAAAACCCTTCAGCTACAGCACGAAAAGCCGCTGAACTTATGGCGAAAGCACCAAAGGATATCTAATGTCACTCAAACAAAAACTAACTGTGCTTGTCAGCGCAGGGGCTACGGCTATCGCTTTAACAGTGATTGCGCATTTTGAAGGTGTTAGATATGAGCCTTATGAAGACGTAGGCGGTGTACTGACGGTTTGTTATGGCCACACAGGAAAGGACATCATCCCTAATAAAATTTACTCCAAAGATGAATGTAATGAATTGCTTGAGTCAGACTTTCAGCGAACAAAGCAGCAGGTAGATAAATTGGTTCAGGTGCCAACTGACGATTACACAAAAGCCGCACTGTATTCATTTGCATTCAATGTTGGTACCGGCGCATTTGCTAAGTCGACAATGCTTAAAAAGCTAAATGCAGGTGATCAATATGGTGCATGTGAAGAGCTTAAAAAGTGGGTTTATGCTGGTGGTAAGGTATGGCGTGGACTTGTAAACCGTCGAGATGCGGAGGCTGCTATATGTCATGGAAACCTATAGTGGCTGTAATTTTCTTTATGCTGCTTGCGATATCAATGATTGTATCTGGTGCCTACAGACTCACTGACAACACATGCGGTATTGATAAAGCCAGTTTAGAAAAGCGTTGTCAAAAAGCTATCGATCACTACAAGGGTAAGCAGGTGAATTATGAAATTCGATAAATCATTCTGGTTATTCATTATGGTTGTAGGAATGGGCTGGTGGGTTGTTACTGTTCACGATAACAACAAACTACTTGAAAAAGAGAATGAGAGACTACAAAAGGACAATACAAATCAAAGCAAGATAATTGCCAGTCAATCATTTGAGTTCAACCGCATCAATCAGCTAATCAGTACAGCATACCGCAATGGGCTTCTATCTGAAGCGAAATCGCAGGAGAAAGTCATTGAATACCGAACCATTCTCAAGAAAGAGCCTACTTGTGATCTTGTTGTGCCTCAGTTTGTTACTGATGGGCTGCTCAACTACACATACCGTTTACGAGCCAGCGCCTTGTATGGAAATCCCGAGCGTATTGACGCAGCAGGTGTTGGTGCCATTACCGCCAGAAAATTAACATATTGTCAGGCTATCGAGTGGATAGATCCTTTATTGAGAACCATCGATAAAGCGAATACGCAACTTGACGCCATAGAGCAAGCTAAGAAAAAACCACAGGATAATTAATCTAATTCCCATGATGAGGAACGCGTCGCATTGTCGCTGTCTCATATGTTAGCTATGACCTATCTTCCTTATGTAGTGAGCGCATACCGAGAATCAAAAACAATGAATACCACCGTTTTGGTTATTTGTCGGGCATATCACAGTAACGTTTGCTGTGGGTAGAAGAAATGACGTGACTGCGGGAGAGACCGCTTTACTTTATGGTAGTCAATCAAAAAGCTTATTTTTATGAGTGAGCTTTCTTATTAACTATGAGGATGTGAGTATGGATAACCCAGTTGATGTCATGGTGGTTTTTTATAAACCAATAGGCGATGGCGAAACCCGCCTTGAACGTCGTACATATGGTAAAGAATTTGGTTTTACTAAGAAGCAAGTTGATTCAAAAGAGTTTAAGCACAATCTTTCTTTTGCCTTGAAGTGTGAGTTTGGAGCGGATATTGCCATTAAAGGGATAGCCGTAGTGGACGAAAGAAAAGAAAATCTGCGGCACATTAGATTGCTTTTCCGCACACCTAGCGATAAGGACATTGAGTCTATTATTGAAAGAGTGAATAGCGAGATGCTGGGTAAGCCATTAAATGATAAGACAGCAAGAGAAGCTCGTGAATTAGCACTAAAGTATGCAGCAGACATGATTTCAGTTGAGTCTGAACTAACGTATTAGCATTCATTGAATAGCTTTCTACAAACGTCATTCATAGAGTGGCGTTGATAGAGATTTATACAGGAGATAAACACGATGGCTAAACCGGATTGGGGGACGCTACAACAACAGTTCCTCGCCGCTCATGCCGAATCAGGAATATCCCCGAAAGAGTGGTGCGAAGAACAAGGGTTAAAATACTCAACTGCTAAGCGCTACATTAAGATTGCGAACGGTAGTGCGAATTCGCAAAAAAAAAGTGCGAATGAAACTGCGAATAAAAGAATTCGCAAAACTGAGCAAAGAACACCTAGCACTAATGCTACGCAAAATGAACATCTAGATAATTCGCAGAATGAAGCGCCGGAAACCGCGGGGATATTAAAGCCTCAGCACGAAAGCTTTGCACAAAATATCGCGCAAGGGATGACGCAGAAAGATGCTGCAATTTGCGCAGGATACTCACCAACGCGAGCAGACACTCAAGCCCCAATATTATTAAAGCGTCCTGATGTTCGCAGGCGCATTAGAGAGTTGCGCCAAGAAGCCGCGTTACTTGTCACATTCAATGCTAAAGACTTGGCCGACCTCTCATACAAAGCAGCGCAGGATGCTCTGCAGGATAAAAAGTTTGGTCAAGTAGCGCCAAACATAAAAAACGCCGCACAGCTAACCGGTATTGAAATGAGCACCAATAAAACAGAGGTGAACGTTGATTTAGCCGGGTTAAGTTATGGAAAGGTTTGCATCGTTACTCCAGCGACATGCCCCCCTGAAGTTTGGGATGCGCATATGGAGAAACTACGAGAGGGAAAGCAGAGCACCCAACAATAATTGATGGCGTTCTTTATTCGTTTAGTAGCGATTGGGTTCCCTCGGTTCTATACGATAAGCCGGTAGGTTCAGTTCGTTGGCGCTGGACTTATGGCGGGCGCGGTGGTGGTAAATCCGTAGAGATTGCCCGAGCGCTTGTATTGTTGGGTGCTAATGAGTCAATGACGATACTTTGCGCTCGTGAGTTCCAAAACTCTATTAATGATTCTGTATTGGCATTGTTAGAGTCTGAAATCTACAGCCTTGGTTTATCTCACTTCTACAAAGTGAAGAATAATGAAATAGAAGGGCTGAACGGAACTCGATTTACATTTAAAGGGTTACGCAACAATATCAACAGCATTAAGTCGATGCATGGCATTCGTGTTTGTTGGGTAGAAGAAGCGCAAACAGTATCACAAGATAGTTGGGATATTTTAGGCCCTACTGTTCGAGCTAATAAATCTGAGGTGTGGGTGTCGTTTAACCCACGCGAAGAAACAGATCCAACCTATCAGTTAATGAAGCGACACGAAGCTGACCCGCCCGACGGTGGCGTTATTATTTTTCGTGTTAATTACAGCGATAATGCTTTTTTCCCTGATGTTCTTCGTCATGAAATGGAGTATTGCAAGCGCGTTGATTATGAAGCTTATGAGCACATTTGGTTGGGGTTACCTCGAGCAATCAGTGAGGCTGTTATCTTCTCTGGTAAGTATCGAGAAGAAATGTTCCCTGATGATTTGTGGCAACAGGCAGATCGCCTCTTTTTTGGTGGTGACTTCGGTTTTGCCAATGACCCCAGCACATTAATTCGTTGCTTCATTATAGGGCGTAAGCTTTATATCGAATATGAGGCATACGGAGTAGGTGTTGAACTTGATGAACTATGGAAGTTCTACGCTGGTAAAGATGGGGCAACTGCGGAACAGCTTACACAGTGGAAAGAGAGCGACGAAAAGAAATATCCTGGTATACCTCAGTCAAGGAAGTGGCCTATTCATGCAGATAACAGCCGACCAGAGACAATAAGTTATTTATCTCGCCAAGGCTTTGTTATTGATGGCGCAACTAAATGGCCCGGTAGTGTTGAAGATGGTATCGCATATCTTAAAGGCTTTGAGGAAATCATTATTCATCCTCGATGCAAGCACATGTTAGAAGAAGCCCGGCTGTATTCTTATAAAGTAGACAGAATGACGGGTGAGATTTTACCTGTAGTGCAAGATAAGCATAACCACTGCTGGGATGCGGTTCGTTATTCCCTTGATGGTTACATTACAAGCGAAGGTGATCTGGGTGTTTGGGCTTCCTTGGGTAAACAGACTTAATTGCTAGAAATAGCGCTTTCAAATTGAAATGGCATCGAAATTGATTTCTGGTTTTTATTAACAAGTCAATAACAATATAACGGGCGATTTAGAGTGAGAAAGCATCTATTTTTGCCCGTTATAGGTGACATTTTAATTGAGTTCAAAAGTCGCGATGCACATAAGCACCATTATGTTAAATAGCCCTCCTTTTTAATAAATTATCATGAGGTTTAAATGTCTCGTAAGCAACGCCGAAACGGCGCAAAAAAGCCCGTTAAAACAGCTGACGGGTACAATAACTTCCAAGCTAAAATCGGGCCTGAAACACAGAACATTCAAACGGGCGGTACTTATGTTCCCGGTTACATTACCCGTAACCGAACCATGCTCGAATTTGCTTATCGTTCATCATTCTTAGTTGGCGCGGGTGTTGATGCGATTGCAGATGATATGACCCGAAAAGGCGTCAGTATTAGCTCAAGGCTCAAGCCAACGCAAAAGGGTAAGATTGAGAATTTCTGGGATAACGCAGCTATCTGGGATGGACTAAACGATACGTTAAAATGGTCTCGCCTTTATGGTGGCGCAATTCTTGTTGTCCTCATTGATGGACAAGACATATCGACGGAACTGAATTTAGAAACGGTGGATAAAGGGCAGTTTAAGGGCGTTATGTGCCTTGACCGCTGGCAGTTAGACCCAACCTATGATGATTTAGTGACAGAATATGGTCCACATTTTGGAAAGCCGAAATTTTACAGAGTCATAGCAGGTAATAACGAAGCGCAAGGCTGGAAGATTCACTATTCCCGCGCAATACGTATGGAAGGCGACAAGTTACCCTATCAGCAGGCACTCACTGAGAATGGCTGGGGGATGTCGGTTGTAGAGCGTATTTTTGAGCGAATACAAGGTTTTGATACCGCCAGTGCGGGAACAACTCAGCTTATTCATAAAGCACACCTTAGAACTTACAGCATCAAGGGATTAAGACAGATACTGGCAACCGGTGGTGACTTAGAAAAAGGGTTAATGCGGCATTTAGATATGATCCGCGAATTTCAAACGATTGAGGGCATGACGTTGATGGATTCAGACGATGAATTCGCCACTCATAGTTATTCTTTTTCAGGTATCGCTGATGTCATATTGCGCTTCGCTGAACAAGTATCAGGCGCTACAGGCATTCCCCTTGTACGTTTGTTTGGTCAATCTCCCTCTGGGTTCAGTACGGGTGATGGTGACTTAGAAAACTATTACAGCCGTATCAACTCACTACAAGAGCGACACTTAAGGCGGCATATTCGTTGGTTGATGGATATTTCTTGGCGTTCATTATTTGGCGAACAATTACCGGAAGACCTGACCTTTGAGTTTAATAAGCTTTGGGATATGTCAGATGCAGACCGAGCGACAATGGCAAACAATATCGCTACGGCATTGGGTTCATTGGTAGACCGACAGATTATCCCTATTCATGTCGCCATGAATGACCTGCGGAACATTTCTGATGTGATAGGTATTGGTGGTTCAATCACAGACAAGGATATTGAAGATGCGAAAGCCCAGTGGGAGACGGATGAATTTGAAACCGGCACTGCGCCGTCGTTCGGAGATCCAATATCAACAAAGCCTACAGGCGATAGTCAGCCAGATAAACCAAATCGTCACTGGCTCTTACGATGGTTCTGAGCATAGCTCAAACATTATCACCAACCATTTAATTGATTATTCCCACATGCTGAATGAATGGTCTACGCTGGTGGCCCATAAAATGTTCTCACAAGTTGAGCGTGAAGAGTGGGGGCAGTGGCGATCTGTATCAGAGCAAATATCGGAGGGGTTGCGTGATGTGGTTGGTAATACGTCAGTCGGTCAAGTGGCTCAAGATATTGTCTATCGACAAATTCAGTTAATGAAATCAATCCCGATTGAAGCCGCTGAACGTGTTCAAGATATTCAGTCACGAGCAATTCAAGCGGTTATCAACGGTGAGCGTCCTGATGCGCTGTATCAGATGATCATGGAAACGGGCAGCGTAGCATCCAGTAGAGCGAAGCTCATCGCGAGAACTGAAATAGGGCGAGCTACAGGCGCACTCACTCAAGCAAGAGCGTTGTCTATTGGCTCAGAGGGATATTGGTGGCGTATCGAGGGCGCAGGCACCCGTCCGTCACACAAGAAAATGCGTGATAAATTCGTTTATTGGCATAACCCACCTACGCTAGATGGCATGACCGGGCATGCGGGATGTCTACCTAACTGTAAATGCTGGTCAGAGGTACATGTACCGAACGCCAGAACCTAACAAGTCGCCTAGCGCGGCTTTTTTATTGTCTGCAATTTGGCAGGTAAAGCATGAAATATTTTTTTGTCACTAAGCTGGGGGAAACGCGATATCTCCAGCCTGATGGCTCATTGCTGTGTAAAAACGTTCCCATTGCGCGTACTGGCTCACAGGTCTACTTACCCGAAGAAATCGGATTAGAGCCTGATGCTAGTGGAATGGTGACGGTGTATCGAACTGAAGACGAAGTGTTTTCAGAAGAAACAATGGCTTCATTTGAAGGTGTCGCGGTCACACTAAGACATCCAGAAGATAAAGACGGCAACATCGTTTTTGTTAATCCCTCTAATTTTGCCGAATTAGCGCATGGTCATATTCAAAATGTTCGTAGAGGGGTAGGTGATAAATCAGACCTACTCATTGCGGATGTGTTGGTTAAACGGCAAGAAGCGATTGACGCTATCAATGCGGGGCTGATTGAGGTCAGTTGTGGCTATGATGCGCAATACAAGCAGCTATCACCGGGCAAAGGGAAACAATATCAAATCACGGGCAATCACTTGGCTGTTGGACTTGAAAAAGGCCGGGCGGGTGCTCGTTGTTCTATCGGGGATTCAGCCCCAACCAAAAAGAAGGAGAAGCCTGTGATTCAATGGCTTAAGAGTCTTGCTACTGCAATTAAAACGAAAGATGAGGCAGCGTTACAGCAACTCATCGACGAAGCACCTGATATGCCGTCTGATGGGCTGAGTTCAGTCCCCGGACATACTATTAATATTAATGTCCCCTCGCAGGCTACCGCATTACCCGTTGGTGAGCGTACCACAACCGATGAGGACAAAGATAAGCCTGAAAATCAGACCGGTGATAATGAAATCCCCGAGTGGGCAAAAGCTATCTTATCGCGTTTAGATAAGCTAGAAGGCAAAACGACCGATACCGATCCTGACGATGACACCAAAACAGGGGATGACGACGAAGAAGAGGACAAGAAGGTAACAGGTGATGCTGCTTACCGTCGAAGCCTCATTGCGGATGCTGAAATCATTTGTCCGGGCTTTAAGCCAACGGGTGACAAAGGACTCAAGCGTCAAGTGCTTGACCATGCTATGCGCACAGGTGACAGCCTCCGAGCGTTTGGTATTACCGATTTTAACAAAGCGCCTAAAGCAACGGTTGATGCGGTATTTACTGCGGCAGCAGCCCTGAATAAAGCCAAAAATCATATTGCCCCTATCAATCAGGGTATTTCTACCACTGATGGTGCAGCGCGTACAAAACACATGACACCAGCGGAAATTAACAAACTTAACGCTGATTTCTGGAAGAAAAACAAATAAAGGTAATCACATGGCAGGAAATGCATATTTAACCCGCATGCCAATCGGCATTGTCGGGGGTATTACTCGTCCTCGCGAATCGACAGTAGAAGCCGTTACGTTGGACAATAAAAAGCCATTCTTAAGTTATGGGCTGGTGGGTAAATACGATTCAGACAAGTTCGTGCCACTCCAAGAGGGTGACACTGCAGATAAGGTGAAAGGCATTTTAGTTCGCCCTTACCCAATCACGTCATTAACGGACTTAGCCCATTTAGGTATTACGGCTAACCAAGTAGCAGACAATCTCAAGCGAGGTTATATCTGCGTTAAAGCGACAGGCGGAAATGCACTGAATGCGAAAAAAGGCGATCCGGTGTTTGTTCGTGTTGCGGGTGGCAGTGAAGCAAGTCCGATTGGTTCGTTTGTTTTAAAGGCTGACGCAACAGCAGAAAACACACCTCAGCTACCGAATGCTGAAATTATGGGGCCGGGTGAAGCTGATGGCCGCATTGAAATTGCTTACAACATCTAAGGGGTATTGAATGTTTACAGTTGATAGAGCAACCATCGACTCAGCCGGTGTATTTTTAGTTGGCGAATTAGAGCGGATGGATCAGACGTTAAACTTACCGTTAACGTCAGTAAAATGGACGCGAGATATGCCATTGCGCAGCGATATCTCGATTGCAGATGAAGTATCTTCATTTACAAATACCGATTTCGCTAGTGTCGGTGGCCCAAACCCTAACGGTAAAAACTGGATGGGTAAAAAAGGTACCGCGATCGCCGGTATTGAACTAAGCATTGATCCAACTCGTAACAACTTGACGCCGTGGGCACAGGAAGTGGGCTGGACAGTTTTAGAATTGGCTTCCGCTCAAAAATTAGGGCGTCCTATTGATACCCAAAAATATGAAGGCATGAAGCTGAAATGGCAAATGGATACTGATGAGCAAGTGTATATCGGTGATTCTGAGATAGGAGTACCAGGCTTACTCAATTTACCAAGCGTGTCACCTGTTGCCGCTGCGGCGGCGTGGACAGCGACCACAGACCCCGATGTTATTGTGCAGGATATTAACCTCGTCCTGACGGATGCGTGGGTGCGCTCTGGTTATGCAGTCTGCCCGGGTAAAATTGGTTTAGCGCCTGAGCTTTTCGGTTTACTGGCCAGTAAAAAAGTCTCTTCAGCAGGTAATATCTCTGTCTTGGAATACGTGAAAATTAACACCATTGCATTCCAAGAGAACGGTGAACCATTAGAAATCGTTTCGATGAAATTTGCCTCTAAGCGTGGTGCTGGTGGCGCTCACCGTATCGTCGCGTATACCCAAGATGAGAAGTATGTTCGCTTCCCGATGGTTCCATTGCTGAATACGCCACTTGAGTATCGCGGCATGCAACAGTTGACTGTTTACTACGGTAAGTTAGGTCAAGTGGAAACGCCTTATTCAAATACCATCTCTTATTTGGATATTCCTGCCGCTTAATGTTGGCGGGGAAACCCGCCCTTTTATTGGAGTTACACGATGAAATATATCGTTGCTAAAGGTGCTAAATTAAGTTTTCCTGACGGCTCTCATTTTGATTTGCTCGAAGGCATTCATGATAGCGCTGAATTTTCTAAGCAAGTGACAGAGCATTGGGCGTTTTCAGCATATGCGAAACTTCTTGATGAGTCTGAGTTGCAAAAAGAAGAAGAAAGCAAAAACATGGGCGTTAAGATTCAATCTCTTGAAGAAGAAATCACAGCCCTGAAAGCCACACTGAAAGAAAAAGACGACCTCATTGCAAGTCAGTCTGATGAAATCACAGCCCTGAAAGCGGCATCCTCAGCAGAAACTAAATCAGATAAAAAACAGGGGGCTGCTGATGGCAAGAAACAGTCTTCTGCCGACAGTTGATAAGTTCCGCGCTGACTTCCCTGAATTCACCGATACCGCCAAATATCCCGATACCTCAATCAGTTTTTACTTAGGACTTGCTGATACCTTGCTTGACCAAGATAAGCACGGTGATCAGTTTGTTTATCTATCCGAACTGTTCACGGCTCACTATATGGAGCTAAAAGGACGCTCACTGGCAGTCTCTGCTATGGGGGGCGGGGTGAATAGTTCAGGCGGCGGTGTTGTCTCCTCCAAGTCGATTGATAAAGTTTCTGTGGGTTATGACACGTCCGGCACGGTTAATCCTGATGCGGGGTTTTGGAATAACACGGGTTACGGTCGTGAGTTTTATTGGTGGTGGTCGATGTTTGGCGCTGGTGGAAGGCAATTGTTATGAGTGGCGTAAAGATAACTCGGGATAATGCTGATGCCATTTTGAAGACGATTAAAAAGCTATCAAACATGGATGTGTTGGTGGGTATTCCCGCTAACAAGGCACAACGTGATGATGGTGAATACCTCAATAATGCTGAACTGGGCTATCTACAGTCAACAGGGGCAACAATCAGTATCGGTGGTGAAACGGTGACATTGCCGCCTCGCCCGTTTCTCGATATGGGAATTGAAGATACGCGAGATATCACCTCTAGCCACTTAGTCGCTGCTGCAGATTACGCCATATCAGGCAATTTTGAAGCCGCTCAGCGGGAATTGGAACGAGCCGGTATGGTTGCCTCCAATGCGGCTAAGAAGGTTATCAGTGATGGTGATCGGCTTGAGCCACTTTCAGAAGCGACGCTACAGAAACGTAGAGCTAAAGGGATGGACGGTGAAAAGCCACTCTATGACACCAGTAGCTTACTTAAATCCATCACCTACGTTGTCAGAAATAAGGGGGAATAATGCCTTTACTCGATGTTAGCGAAATTTTGTTAGATCCTGATTTTGTCGATATGTCACTGGTTTGCCATCGAAGTATTCAAGCAACTGATGATGATGGATTCACCAAAAACAGCACGCAAAACCTACCCTTTGCAGGTGTTGTGACCGTTGACCGTTCTCTCGAAGCAAAACGGATGGAAGCAGGGCAAGCCATTGGTGGTGCAATCTTAATTGTCACTCAGTTTCGTCTAACTCAAGGTTATCAAGGTGTTGACGCCGATATCGTCACGTATCAAGGACGAAAGTATCGCGTCACGTTTGTTGACCCCTATACAGCTTACGGGGCTGGATTTGTTCAGGCCCATTGTGAATTGATGGAATTTGACGGAGGGCTGCCTATTGAGTAATGACAGCACTTCATCTGGGTATCTAACACCAACAGGGGCAACCCCCGATTATGATGAAGAACTGGAACGGCAAATCAGTCGATGGATAAGAGCAGTCTCAGAACTTCCCGCAAAAATGGTGCTGCCTCGATGGACAGAAACGCAACCCAAAATACCCGCTGCAGGTACAAACTGGTGCGCATTTGGGATTATGGATTTTGATAATGAACACAGTCCCGCCGCTGTCCAGCTTTCCGAACACCATCATGAGCAATGGTCACATGAAAGCATACAAATCTTATGCTGCTTTTATGGCCCGCAAGGGCAACGCATAGCCACTCAATTTCGTGATGGTTTGTTTGTTAGTCAGAATAATGCTGAATTGTCTCGAGTTAACCTTTCTTATATCGATTGCGGTCGGATCCGACCCGCCCCTGAGCTTATCAACAATCAATGGGTAAGACGTTACGACATTACGGTGACATTACGCCGCAAAGTGATCCGTGAGTATGGCATTAAAACAATCGTAGACGCCCCCGTTAAATTCTTTGGAGAATAATCTATGCAGGGATTACCTGTTTCTAACATCGTCAATGTGACGGTGAATATGGCTGCGCGTGCTGCACAGTCTCGTAATTTTGGCTCCCTGCTTATTCTCGGAGCCAGTAACGTCATTGATGCGCATGAGCGCATTCGTCAATACAGCACACTTGATGCGGTTGTGGCAGATTTCGGTGTAGATTCACCCGAGTATAAAGCCGCTCAACTGTATTATTCACAGTCTCCTCGTCCTGTTGACCTGTTTATTGGTAAATGGAACAAAACAGCCACGCTGGCGGTATTACGTGGTGCGATACTGACGAAAACAGAACAAGCGATGGCAAACTTCAATACCATTGAGGATGGCTCGTTTAATATCACTGTAGCCGGTAAAGAAACGACCGTTATCGGCGTAGACTTAACCAAGGAAACCAACCTTAACGGGGTTGCCGCACGAGTCTCTGAAAAACTGACCGATGCAGAGGTTGTCTGGACAGGTGAGCGATTCACTATCACGCTCACCAAAACGGGGGAGATTGGTTATTTTACGACGGGTTCAGCCGGAACTTATCTTGGTGGCTTGATGAAGTGCGATGAAAGCGCAGGCGCGTTAATTGTTTCACCTCAGAAGCCTGAAACAGTATTAGAAGCCGTGGTGACAATGGCGGATATTTCCGGTGCGTGGTATGGCTTAGTTATCGCTGATGAAAGCCTGAGTGATGATGATGTGCTGGCGGTTGCGGATTATATCGAAGCCGAATCACTGTCGCGAGTTTACGGCCACACGGTCATGAAAACGACGGTTCTTGATGCAGATGTGGATACCGATATTGGTTCAAAACTCAAAGCAGCTAAGTATGCGCGCACGTTCTGGCAATATACGTCCAGTAAACCTTATGCGGTTGCCTCCTTATTTGGTCGTATGTTTACGGTTAATTTCAACGGTAATAACACCACAATCACGTTGAAATTCAAACAAGAGCCGACCGTGACGGCTGAAACACTCACTGTTTCGCAAGCAAAATCCATTAACGCAAAAAGCGGTAATGTATTCGTAAATTACAACAATGACACCGCCATTATCCAAGAAGGGGTTATGGCCAACGGTGATTTTATCGATGAGCGTCACGGGCTTGATTGGTTGCAAAACTATGTGCAAACCAACTTGTTTAACTTGCTCTACACTCGCACAACCAAAATCCCGCAAACGGATGAAGGTGTAACTTCGCTTATCACCAATGTTGAGCAATCACTCGACCAAGCTGCAACGAATGGGTTAGTTGCTCCTGGTGTATGGAATGGTGATGAGTTTGGTGCATTAACGACAGGCGCGATGCTAACTAAAGGAAGCTATATCTATGCGCCACCGGTTGCAACACAAGCTCAATCTGACCGAGAAGCACGTAAAGCCCCTGTATTGCAATGTGCTATCAAGCTTGCCGGTGCTATTCATTACAGCGACATTATTATCAACGTGAATCGATAGGTGACTCATGTCTACATATTCTTTTATGGATGTATCCGCCTCCATCGTGGGGGTGGGTGGTTTATTTGAACTCGGCTACGGCGCGGCAACGTCCGAAGAAGGGATCACTGTTTCAATGGCAGAAGATAAAAATACTATGACCATTGGCGCGGACGGTGAAGTTATGCACTCATTGCACGCAGGAAAAGGCGGTACCGTAACGGTCGTGTTACTTAAAACGAGCCCGACGAATGCCAAGTTAAACATGATGTACAACCTGCAGCAGTTTTCGTCTTCCACTTGGGGGAAGAACGTAATCACCATTCGCAATAAAGCCAGCAATGATGTGGCAGTTTGCCGCTCAGTTGCGTTCAAGCGCATCCCGGATTGGCAGAATGCGAAAGTGGGTAATACCGTTTCTTGGGTATTTGATTGCGGTAAAATTGATACACAGCTAGGAGTATTTTAATGGAGTTCACAATTAACGGTAATGACTATCGCTCTGGTAAGTTAAATGCGTTTCAGCAGCAAGATCTCGCTTTTGCGTTGGTTCCTGCATTTGGTGCATTGGCGCCACTGTTAAAAGACAAAGGTAAAAGCTTCAGTCAAGATAACTTAACGGATGTGCTACCGGCTATTTCTGAGGCGGTTCGTGCGTTGGGTAAAAAAGAACGCACTGAAATTAATGATATCTGTCTCTCGGTTGTCAGTCGTAAATCAGGGGATGCATGGTCCGTGATTTATTCCAATGGCCAGCTGATGTATGACGATATCAACGGCATTGACCTGTTTAAAATTGTTGGCTATGTGATTCAGGAGTCGCTTAGCAGTTTTTTTCCTACCCCAGCCGTGACCGACGAGTCAATCTAACTAACCCCCTTCAACTCGAAACCTTACCTAACGGCCGCTATTTTCTGATGCGTCCGGTGGGTAAGGGCATGTGTAAATATGAGTCGTTATTAGATGGCACGATTTCCCTTGCGGATATCGCCCTGATGAATGACTTTCTGGATATTGAAGCCGAGAACGAAGCGCAAATAGAAAGGTATCGTAATGAGCAATAACGTTGAAACAATGCGTGATTTTCTTGTTTCGCTCGGCTTTGACGTCGATGAATCAGGGGCGAAAAAATTCTCTTCGGTATTGGGTGAGGTTACTTCAACGGCATTTAAAGCCGGTGCGGCGGTAGAGGGATTAGCCGCTGTCATTATTGGCTTTACGACACAGATATCGAAAGGACTTGATGACTTATATTGGCAAGCACAGCGAACAGGGGCGACAGCTAATAGCATTAAATCATTGGGTTATGCGGTTAAACAGGCTGGTGGTGATATCAATGGGTTTAATCAATCCGTTGAGCGATTAGGGTCATTTTTACGTAATACACCAGGAGGTGAGGGTTTTCTAAAAAACATCGGCGTGCAAACTCGTGATGCAAATGGAAACCTCCGTGATACCGCTTCACTGGTTGCATTAGTGGGTGATCGGTTATCGAAAATGCCAATGTATCGCGCGACCGCGTTCGGGCAAGCGCTGGGGATTGACGAAAACACCTTATTGGCTATGCGCCGTGGTTTACATGGGTATTCCTCTGAATACACCATGATGATGAAAGCCATCGGTTATAACCCTGATCTTGCAGCGAAGCAAGGGAACGCGTTTATGACGCAATTCTCAAAACTAAGCGCTGCTATGGGGATCGGGAAAGATAAAATCGGTGGCGAACTTGCGCGTGTATTGACTCCCAGCTTAGAGCGTTTCACTGAACTATTGATTAGAAACTTTCCGACGATTGAAAAAATCATCTTGAAAGTTGTTAAAGCAATTTTGACGCTCTCAGAAATACTTAATCATCTTGTCTATCGGGCAGTAAAAGGGATCCGAGATTTAATTAGCTGGTGGCATACACTCGATGAATCCAGTAAAGGACTAATTAAAACCTTTGGTCTTGTACTGGCGGCTTGGTGGGCGCTGAATAAGGGATTTCTGACCTCACCAATAGGGCTAATGATAGCCGCACTGACAGCACTGTTTTTGCTGTGGGATGACTACCAAACATGGAAAGAGGGCGGTAAGTCGGCCATTGATTGGTCGGAGTGGGAAGGCACTATCGACTCGGTGACGGAATCACTGAAAAAGATATGGGAATGGGCCTCTGGTTTTGTAGAGATGATTGGTGGCTGGGAAACTGTATTCTGGGGATTTGCTTTATTCCTTGGTGGTAAATGGATGCTTAGCATTCTGGCTACATTAACCAAGGTTGGTGCGGGATTTATCAGGATGTTTGGCTTGCCCGGATTACTCGTTGGCGGCGCCTTACTGGCTTTTGATAAGCTGACAGATAAGATTGACGAGGGATTCAAGAACCTTGATGAACTTATTGATACCGCTGGGGATAAGTTGGGCAACGTTGCCAAAGCCGTCATTACTCTGAAAGATCCAGACGCTAGCACGGAAGATAAAATAAAAGCCTTGATGAAGACGGGAATTATCCCCGGCTCTGGTGTCATTGGTGACATGCTGGACTTCAAAAATGGTGGTTTAAGCAATACATGGGATGCTGTTAAAAATAGTGAGTTAGGGAAAAGAATTTCTAGTTCAGGTGGTTTGTCCTTTGCGGGAACTAAAGCACCGAAAGGCATTCGTAACAATAATCCGCTTAACTTGGTTTATGCTAAACAGCGTGGCGCATCGAAAAAAGAGGGCAGTATTTTTGCTTCCTTTGAATCGGCGTATGACGGTATTCGAGCGAACGCAAGGCAGCTCATGATGTACTTCAATGGGACATCTCAAGCAGCGGGATATCAAAAGCTTCAAACGGTTGAAGATATCATTAAGTTTTGGGCGCCTAAATCCCATAAAGGCAATGATACCGAAGCGTACATTAAACGAGTGAGTGAAGAACTTAACGTTAAGCGTAATCAGAAACTTGATTTAAACGATCCCGATGTGATGCATGCTTTGATGAGAGCTATGTCACTTGTCGAAAACTCAAATCAGTTTCCATACTCAAAAGAACTGGTCACAGCAGCTATCACAGGGGCGCCTGACCCAACAATCAAACCATCTGCACCGATAAATCTCAACGCGGAAAACATGAACCGAGCCGCATCAAATCTGGGTAGCATGGGAAAATCAGGGCAGTTTGTGCCAGAGTACCTCATTCGAAATGACTCCAGTTCATCTAAGCAAATAGTGCTTAATGCAGTGAATAACATCAACGTGACGGGCGTTTCATCTCCCCACGAAGCCGCATCACTAACCGCTGAAAGTGTTGGGCGTAAGTATCAAATACTTTCAAGAAATCTCGAAAACAAGGTGGGTTAATGGATATTTTAGGTACGCTATTTTCTCAAGGCACTCGAAAAATCGGCATGATAGTCCCCAGCGTGGTGATATCAGAAAAGCACTCTGATAGCTCTGAAATTACGGAACATCCTGTTCAAGTTCCGGGAGGTGAAGGGTTCACGGTCAGTGATCATACTTTCGATAGGCCCTCTGAAGTTGTGATGGAAATTGGCTTTGCTGGTGGTGGTTCGCTGATTGATGGTTTTGATACATCCACCATGTTTGATGTTTCAACGGGGCTAAAGTTGGGAAGTAGCCCCCGAGAAATTTATCAGCAGTTGTTAGACCTACGAGCAACTAAACAGCCCTTCGATGTGATCACCGGTAAGCGTGATTACAAAAATATGCTGATCCGTGCGATAGAAGTTACCACGGACAATACCAGTGAAAATGTCCTTTTGGTCACTCTGACGCTAAGGCAGGTGATCATTGTTGAAACCAAGGGCAAAAATGTAGCCCCTCTGGAAAACCAGAAAATGCCTGAAGTGACTGGTGGGACTGTTGACAGAGGTACGGTAACTCCTAAGCCAGTAAATCAGAGCGCATTAGAAACAATGTTAAATGTTATTCGTTAGGTAAATATGATGGATATTTTAGAGATACCGCTATCAAATAAAAACCAAGAATTTGATATTCAACTTGGTAACAAAACATACCATTTACGTGTGGCATTTGGAGAATATTGTGGGTGGACGTTAGATGTTATGACCCAATCTAAAGATGAGATCCTGTCGGGTATCCCTTTGGTTCATGGCGTAGATATTTTTGCACAATATCGGTACTTGGGCTTTGATGGTTCTTTAGTTTTTTCTTGTGAAGATCCTGCATTAGAGTTGGAGTTCAATGAAATAGGAAAAGGAAATAGGCTATACTTTGTCCAAACTAGTTAGTTAAGGACATAAAGAATGTTTAGAAAGGTTATTTTTGGGCTACTTATTTCTACAGGCATGGCAAATGCTGCAAGCTTTGATTGCTCTAAAGCACATACAGTCGTAGAAAAACTTGTTTGCAATACACCGTCGTTATCACAAGCGGACGATGAGCTGTTTGTTGATTACCTGCAGGCTAAATTAGTTACTGGTAATAATGATGAATTTAAAAAAATAGTTAAGCAAAACCGCAAGCTAAGAGAAAAAAACTGCGAAACAGTAGAATGCCAAACAAATTGGTATAAACGTTCAACAGAATTATATAGAAATATCGCAGCCTCAAAAGGCACCACAAAAGAAATTGAAGCAAGAGATAGTTATAAATACGGAGAAAAAGTTAGTTTTAAAGGGATTATTCAACGTGAATCTAGCGGATTTCCTGCTATTAGATTGGCTGATATGATTTCTGTCCATGACAATGGTTTAGATCCTGATATCAATTACCCTAGTGAATTTGGTGTTGCCATTATGCAACTAGTTATTAACAATGACTCGTTGTGGGATAAGTTTGAACAAAATAAGGGAAAGTCAGCGACTGTAATATGTTACTTGTTTCATGCTGAAACCGCACATCATAAAACCCCTGTAATGTGTTCAGTTGAAAATATTGAAATAGAAGGGGGCTCCTCTAAAGTGGCATCTAAATTATCTTTCGATGACTTTTTTAAAGCGAACCCTGAATTAGACCACTTTTACGTAAAACGAGCTATAAAAACGCAAGCGTTAGGCGCATCTCTTATGGACTCATCAACGTCGAATGATTTAAACAAAGGAAACCGAAAAAAACCTGATGACTTGTTAAGAGAAAATGGATATGAGTATGCAATCTTAGCTGTACGGCAGTTACAGGAAATATGTGCATTTGGTGGGGGTTCGATACATAGCTTAAAAGATGCTGACTGTGCAATTATTTCATCATATAAAGAAAAATAACTAAGACATAGCCGTAGATTATAGCCGCCTCGTGCGGCTTTTTTTATGCTAAAAATCGGAGTTTGTATGTCTAAAAACTGGATCCGTGAGTGTCAGATTATCGTTGCTGACAGCGACGGTAAGGGCATCGATTTATCGGAGTTGAGGGTAACATTTAATATCACTCGTCCTGATTTTGCTTATCCGACAACGGCGATTGTTAAAGTTTTTAATTTAAATAAAGAAACAGAAAACAAACTACGTCAGTACGAGTTTAAGCAAATAGTGATAGTCGCAGGTTATAAAGATAACAGCAGCCAAATATTTTCTGGCCAGATCCAATATACCTACTCCGGGCGTGAAAATACCACTGACACGTATGTTGTTATTCAATCAGCGGAAAGCGATCAGGCATATAACAACGCGATAGTTTCCACCACAATTGCTAGTGGCTACACGCAGGATACGGTTGATAAGGCACTGATGAAAAGTGTTGAAAAATACGGTGTGCTGGCGGGTATGCGAGGTGAATTCACTGACACAGTGGCGCCACGGGGCAAAGTTTTGTTCGGTATGCACCGCGATGAAATGACCCGCTTTGCGGTACAGAATGATGCGGATTGGCGTTATTCCAGCAACAGCCTTGAAGTTGTACCAAAGTCTAATTACATCAATGAAATCATCTTGAATTATGAGACTGGTCTTGTTGGAACGCCCGAGCAAACGATAGGCGGCGGTATCAATGCCACTTGCATGATAAACCCAAACATCAAGCCCGGAACGTTAATTCAACTGGATAATTCAGGCATTAATTTAGCCGGCTTGTCGAATAAAGAAATTGGGCTGTATGGCAGTCACAGTGGCTCGGTAGACCAACCCTCACCACTTGATATCGATGGTGAGTACAAAGTCATCAATGTGAGCTATTACGGTGATACACGAGGTGATACTTGGTATCAGGAGTTAATTTGTATTGCTCGTTCCGTTGAAACCAAATTAAGCCCATCGGCAATACAAGCAATGGCGGTAGAAGAATGATCACCAATGATGAACGAATAGGGCGCCCAGAAGCGCCTTTTTTATTGATGAAAGAAAGCGTGATGTCGGGGTTATTTGTTGCTCTGCCTTGCATTGTGCAGTCATTTAATCCTGAAGCAGTGACGATTGAAGCTCAGCCGGCTATTAAGTGGCGAATTAATGAAGATGGCATTGATAAAACAGTCCCGCTTCCGTTGTTAGTGGATGTGCCGGTTATTTTCCCGCGAGGTGGAGGGGCAACATTAACCTTTCCAATTAAAGCTGGTGATGAGTGTCTAGTTATCTTTGCTGACCGCTGTATTGATTATTGGTGGCAAAGTGGCGGAGTACAGGAAGCGGTAGACCCTAGAAAGCATAATTTATCAGATGGGTTCGCATTAGTTGGCCCACAGTCACAAGCGCAAAAAATTAGTGGAATTAGCACCTCTGAAGTTCAGCTACGAAGTGATGACGGTAGTGCGTATGTTGCTATTAACACTGTTAGTAAAGACGTGACCGTTATTACCCCAGCCAAATTAACCGCGACAGCGAAAGTGGGTACCGAAATCAACTCCCCTGAAATTGTGTTAAACGGAAATGTCACAATTAATGGCAACTTATCACAAGGCATGGGTAAAGGTGGCGGCGAAGCCAAAATGAATGGGCCTGTTAAGGTGATAAATGATGTTACTGCTGGCGGAATAAGCTTAACGAAACACAAGCACGGTGGTGTTCAAACTGGTGGTGGCAACACAGGAGAGCCTAAGTAATGCAATATCGCAAAGAAGACGATGGTGATTATACCTTCGGCTCAAACCAATTTCTTGTCGATACTCCAGAAACGGTGGCTCAAGCGGTAAAAAGTCGCTTGAGACTTTGGTTAGAGGAATGGTTTCTTGATGATCGTATTGGTACACCTCATGCTCAAAAAGGGCTAGGAAAGCATGTTGCTCAAGGTTATGCGCTCTCGATAAAAGAAATCATTCAGGGTACGCAGGGAGTGGTGAAAATCCTCGATTTTGGTGTGGATCTTAATACATCAACACGAAAGGTAACTATCACAGCAATGATAGAAACCCTGTATGGCACAACGAGCATTAAAAGTGAGGGCTAATGTTAAATATCGAAACGGTTGGTCTTGCACCGGTGATAACAGAAAAAGGGATCACCTCACCTGATTACCCAACCATACTTCAGCGGCTTCAAGAGTTATTCAGGCAAATATACGGCAATGATGTTTATCTTGAGCCTGATAGTAAAGATGGCCAGATGTTAGCAATCTATGCACTGGCGATTCAGGATGCGAATAAGGCGGCGGTTATGGCGTATAACTCATTTAGTCCGTCAACGTCTACAGGGCAAGCTTTATCAAACAATGTGGCTATTAACGGCTTATCGCGCAATTCTCAGTCGAACTCGACTGTCGATGTGTTAATTACGGGGCAAGTTGGTACCGTGATTTCTAACGGGACAGTAAAAGACATATCAGGCAATGCTTGGTCACTTCCTGAATCAGTTGTGATCGGCACGCACGGTGATGTTACTGTGACTGCCGTTTGTCAAAAGGGAGGGGCTATTATTGCTTTGCCGGGTGAAGTTAATCAAATTGGTACTCCAACTCGGGGCTGGCAATCAGTCACCAATATGTCCACTGCAACTCCTGGTCGAAAAGTAGAAAAAGATGGCGATTTACGCATTCGTCGTAGTAAGTCAGTCGCGCTACCTTCACGAACCGTACTCGATGGTGTGATTGGTTCTGTGAGTCAAATAGCCGGTGTTGCTAGATTGACTGCCTTTGAAAATGACACAAGCCTAACTGACAGCCGGGGGATTCCCTCTCACTCAATTGCATTGATAGTTGACGGCGGCGATGCAAAAACAATCGCTGAGGTTATCGCATTAAAGAAAACGCCCGGAACCGGTACATTTGGAAATATAGAAACCATTGTAACCAATCATTATGGCGTCACACTGCCTATCCGCTTTAGTCGGCCTGAAAGTGTGCCTATATTTGTTAAAATTACACTGGAGGCTTTTGAGGGGTATACAACATTAGTTGGCGATAAAATCAAAAAAGCGGTTTCTGATTATTTAAATAAACTAGAAATCGGTACGGATATTTATCGTACTAAGCTATTTTCACCAGCTAACCTGCAGTCAGATCCCGAAGGGGGCACTTTCTATATTTCAAAACTCGAAATAGGGCTGTCTGCTGGTGGGGTATCAGAAAATAACATTACATTAAAATATCATCAGTTTGCTACATGCAATACTGACAAAGTGGAGATAGTGGCGACATGAGAGATTATCTCAAGCTGATCACCTCTCAACACCAAACCGCTCACAAATTTCGTTCTCATATTAACTTAATCACCAAATCACTCGCTGAAACCACAGACTTTTCACTGCGATTAAATGACTATTTTTCGCTGGATGACGCTATCGGTGCACAGCTTGATATTGTGGGTGAATGGGTTGGCATACCTCGCTATATACAGACGCCGATAGCCGGTGTGTATTTTGCATTTGATAGTGTCGGAATTGGTCTTGATGAGGGCTTTTGGAAGCGAGAGTTCGATTCCGACAGTGGATTCACCGAGCTGGATGATGAAACTTATCGAACCATCATTAGGGTAAAAATAAAAGCCAATCACTGGGATGGTACAACTGAATCGTTGATGGATATCTATGATTCCCTCCTTCCAGATAAAGACACCAAATTATTTTTTATCGATAACCTCGATATGAGTATGGATGTTTTTATTACGGGTTCCTATGTTGATAACGTTACTAAGGCGATTATTAAACAAGGCTATTTGGGTGTTAAACCTGAAGGTGTACAAGTTAATCATTATTATATCAATTCTGTTCCTAAATCTCCCATGTTCGGTTTCGACATCTCCAATAATTACATAGCCGGTTTCGATACAGGCGGCTTTGCAGTTCCACTTTAAGAGGTCTTATGGCTAAGAATGAATTCTTACCTTTCGGTATAGCCGAAGGGGCAAACGTGCTCTCAAATCTGGAGTACGAACGACTCGCAGCGCGTTTCAATGGCTTTGTTAGCGGCGTTGCTAAATCGAAAGAGCTTAATACGGTCTGGCGTCAGTCGTCAGTTATGTCTAGCGCATTAGCGCAGTTTATTGTTGATTCAGATAATAAAGATTTGCTTGATAACGGTGACATTGCGGGCATTAAAAATCGCTTAGTTGCAGCGATTAAACAAACCATTTCGGGTGTGGGTTATGTTACTACTTCAGCAATGAATCTAGAACTCAACAAGAAAATGGACAAAGCGAACATTTCAGGCGTTAAAGGCAACGATAACGACAAAGTGCCTAGCCTGAATTTGTTTACTACTGAGGTTGGAAAATTAGCATCAATTGGATACAGCTATTCCAAAATTGAATCCGACGGAAGATATCAACCTAAAGGAGATTATGTAACAAGCCAAGCTTTGAGTGATGGGCTTAGTAAAAAGTTTGATAAAGCAGGCGGAAAAGTTGAAGGCGGCATTACTGCGACAGGTAACATCATGAGCACTGGTGATGTTATTCAAGTAGTTAATGCTAAAAATAATCAATCAATACAGATGGATGTAACTAATGATGGATTAGTGAGAATTAACTCTAGAGTTGTCGGTGGAACAACGGCAACTCATCTATTACCTGAAAAGTCTGGTGAATTCATGCAGTTGGGTGATTATGGCTTTGCGGGCAGAGGGTTACTCTATAACTACAGTCAAAGCGCATTAGAGACCGCATTACTCAAAGATTCAACACTATCGCAAATTTTCCGAAACGATACAACGAATACACTCACTTATCGTTACTCGCCAAGCCTTCTTATGAGAACGGGTGACACATCCGCACTTATTTCTATCGATGTAGACACGGCTAATGTTCGAGCGACATCAGTATTACTGACAAATGGCACTCGAAAAACAAACGAACTTTACGGCACTGCTAATACGAAAGTTGATAGAAATGGTTATCTACGTACAGCGAGTAATGCAGAAGAGTTAATAGGCGTACCTATTGGAGGCAGCGTGTTGTGGAATGGTGTTTGGGATGAAAATGACCCTCTCGCAGAATTCTTCTGGCCAAATGAGGGGCGTTCTTTTTCAGCATCGGCATATCCTGTTGCTGCTAAGCGTTTTCCATCGTTGAAACTACCAGATGACAGAGGGTATGCAATCCGAATTGCTGATAACGGCAGGGGAAAAGACCCGGGACGTACAGTAGGAACATATCAAGAAGATGCAATGATGAATCTTACGGGGGAGTTTACTGCTCGTACAGATAGTGCAGGGGTTGCGACGGGGGTGTTTACTAAAGGAAACGCAGGTCAAACAATGTCTCAAGGAAGTAATAACACCCTCGGAACCGTTTCATTTAATGCGGGCAATCAAGTACCTACAGCAAATGAATTTCGCATGAAAAACGTGGCTAAAATTTTAATTACGAGAATGAAATAATGAAATATTCAATTGAAATCAATAAAGCAGAATTTGATGAGAACGGGCTTGCGATTAAAGCGGGGTGGGCTCAAGTATATCTTTGCGACTCAAACACTAGAGAATATCGAAAGGCTTCGCTAGATAACGTTCCATTTGGTGGTTCTGTTGTTGCCGATGCATACTTAGATAAACCAGAAATTCCGACAAAATCGGATATCGCGATTGTTCGCAGTATTGATGAAAAATCGTGGTTACATGTTGCTGATCATCGCGGTAAAACAGCGTATAAAACAGAAAGTCGCCAGTCAGTTGAAATTGATTTTATCGGTGATTTACCCTTCACACTTACACTTCTAGAGCCGAAAACTGAGTTCGATAAGTGGGATGGTAAAAAGTGGGTGACTGACACACAAGCACAAAAATCTGCATTAGTTGCTCAGGCTGAGCATGAAAAAGCGCAGCGCTTAGAAGAGGCAGAGCAACAAATACTCATGCTTGAGCGCAAGGTGCGTCTGGGTATGGCAACAGATGATGAAAAAGAATTACTCAATCAGTGGGAAATTTATAGCATTAATGTTGCTGATATCGACACTTCACTAGCCCCAGACATCAACTGGCCACAAAAGCCGTAAATCCTATCAACAAAGCCGCTGTAAAAAGCGGCTTATCTTCTAAAGGGATGTCAATTTTTCGTGCCAAGCGTCGAGAATTTCACGCTTTTCTCTTAAGTAATCGTATCTATCATAGTGTTTTTTAGACACTCCTGGTCTTTTATGGTTTTGCACCATATCCCTCATTTCTGAGCTTATCCCCATTTCCCCTGCCAATGTTTTAAATGTCCGTCTTATATCCCTTGGTGTAAATTTTGCAAACTCATTACGTTTGCAAAACTTATTTAATTGTTTTGCGTACTCCGATGTTAATAAATGGCCTTCTTGGGTATCAGCAGGGAATAGGAAACTAGACGTTGGGTATAACAATTCCTGAATATTTAAAATATCTATAGCAGGCTTGGTTAATGGTATTACGTGATAGTCCTCAGTTTTTGAAATGTGGGGTGGTACAGTCAATGTATTATTCTTTTTATCCCAATTATCACGAGTGTTAGCTATTATTTCCCACGGTCTTTGTCCGGCAGCGTAAACACAGAATAAAAATAACCTAGCATAGTCGGGATTAATAGGGCATTCGTTGCTTGGCTTATTAAATAACTCCAGCAAGTGCTTTAATTCATCCCATGACAGGAATCTATCCAACGCTTTGTCTGCACCTTTTTGTCTAGGGACGACAGCTACAGGGTTTCTATCTAAACCGTAAATAACCCGTTCGTTAATTTTAGCAGGGTCATTATCAGCGAATAGGCCGAAATTAAACACAGCATGCAAGTTAGCCCTAACTTTGTTTGAGCCAGCTAAAGCACCACGACTGATAAATTCAGATAGTATTCTTTTAATGTGATCGGGCGTAACATCTTTAGCAGCCATAGCTGGATTTATATGCTTGCTTTCTAAAACTTGATTTAGCCTATTTTGGGTTTTATCGTATGAACGCTTACCTTGTCGCTTCTGATCTTCAATGTAGTCGTCAAAGAGTTGCTTTACAGTTGCGTGTTCATATTTGATTTTTTCAGGCGATGATGACTCTGCGGCAGCTGCAACAGATTTTACAGCAGCATCAGCTAATGATAAATTTGGGTAGTCACCAAGAGATATGAATTTTTCTTTTCCATCTTTGAAGTAACGGTAAACGAAAACCTTTCTTCCTGATGGATAGGTTTTAACTCCTAAGCGACCTGTTCCTCTTGTCGCTGATGCTTGCCAAGTGTAGTACGCAGATTTCTTAGGCTTCAATCCTCGTATTTTGCTGTCAGTGAGAAGCACACTAGCCATATTTAATATCCATTATGTAGGTCGGTTACGGGTCAAGTAACGGGTCAAGTAATGACGAAATGATATGAAACTAGGTGAAATCATGCAAGCTATATAAAGCCTTAAAAATCAATTAGATGAAATCTTATGAAATCACGTAAAACTCAATGAAATCAAGCTGTAACGCCCTTCTAAGCCGTAGGTCACAGGTTCGAATCCTGTAGGGCGTACCATTAATTTTCAATCACTTACCATCATTTAAAATTCTCCACTTTTGCTAACTGGGACGTATTTGGGACACAAGTACCGAAAATAGTGTCTATTTGCTTCGCGTGTTCGGTTAAATGATTGGGCGCTAAGTGAGCGTATCTTCTCACCATGTCAACCGACTCCCAGCCGCCCATTTCTTGTGAAACTGAAAGCGGGACGCCAGACTGAATTAACCAACTAGCCCATGTATGCCGCAGATCATGAAAGCGGAAGTTTTCTATTCCTGCTCTTTTGAGTGCGGCTCTCCATGCTGTGTTAGAATCAACACGCATTTTTCTAACGCTTGGCGTTAATGTTCCGTCTGGCCTCTTTTTGGATTCGGTATGAACAAATACCCATTTATGGTGATTTCCAATTTGTTCCTTTAGAACCTGACAAGAGGTATCATTCAATGCCACACCAATAGCTTGGCCTGATTTGCTTTCTTCTGGATTTATCCACGCTACTTTTCTTTGCATATCAATCTGATTCCACTCTAAATTGATTATGTTGGAGCGTCGCAGTCCAGTAGCCAATGCAAATATAACTACGGATTTCAGTGGTTCAGGGCATTCACGGATCAGCCTTTGTGCTTCGTGATGTTCTAGCCACCGAACCCGCTTTTCTCTCACTGTTTGCACTTTAATAACTGGTGATTTTTCCAGCCACTTCCATTCTCGCTCAGCAGTTCGTAGTAACGACTTCATAATTGCCAAATGCTTTGCTTTTGTGGCTGTGGTTACTTGGGCTTCTGAATAAGCAGGAATTTCCTTTCCCTTACGCTTAGCGGCTTCAGCTTGCTTTTCCCATCGTTCTCTAACCTTCCTATTTCTCATCTTGCTTACAGCTGCATAAATTTTTGCTTCTGTAATATCTTTCAGCTTCACACCTTCGAAGTGATCTAACCAAAAGGAAAGCCGACCTTTATCATCATCCAGTGATTTTTTATCAGCTTTTTCCTCTATCCAACGAACAATCGCCTCCTCAAATGTGACATCAGGGAAGTCACCGAGCTTTTCTATGCGCCACAGTTCAGACTTTCGTTTGTCGTGTAACTCCTGTGCTTGCTTCTTGTTCGCTGTGCCAAGAGACTCCTTGATACGCTTGCCGCTTGGCGTCGTGTAGTCCCCGTACCAGATTTTTCCTCTTTGGAATATTGACATGGTTTCCTTTCTCCTGTCTCACCAGTGTTCACTGGTATAGTGTGAATTGATTTGTTGGCCGCTGCAATACATGCTGCTCTAGTGAATAAGTAAGGGGAATTTTTCTTTAGTGGATTTTTCTTTGTGAATGCGATCATTCCTTGCTTGCACCACTGTGATAGCGTATTTTCAGTTATACCAATTATTTCTGCTGCTTCTTTTCTAGATATGGTTATTCCTGTCACCGTTAATCTCCTTATCTATGCTATTGACGTACCAAGTTAGCCACATGATTGGTGGAAACTTTTTATGTTCTTTGGTGAGTGTTAATTGAAACTTCGGAAGGTAATCTTTGAGTATTGCGGTGCTTTGTTTATCGCTGAGTTTTTTGAGTTGCTTTAATTTGTCTCTGCATTCCCTTGCAATCTTTCGACGTCCGTTCTCAAGCGTCACATCATCCATTTTTCCGCTTATATTGCTCATCATCATCTCCGCAATCTTTACTGCAATATGCGCTATTTGGTGCTGCTGGCATTTCTTCGCACCAGATACACATTCCGTTTATTGATTTAGTTACTGGCTGGCGATTTGATAATGCTGCTTGAATGTGTAATTGTTCTAGTTCATTTGCTGAGTCGATAATATCCATAATTAAGCCTGTCCTGTTTCAATTAAAAAAATAAGTACACATAGAGCTATTAGCCCTGCAAATTGAGTAAATGTCATAGGCCACCTATGCTATTTTCGATATATTATTAAATTGTAGGTCATACTTTTTCATTCTCCGCATCCTTCATTAATAGAAATAATTCCATAGCAGCGCGATATAGACTATTGCTTCTAGTTCTTTCACTTGCAAAACCATACGCAGGTGAAGCCACCCAATTACCGCCGTCGTGTTCTTCTGCAAACACATCAAATGCGGTACATATCTTATTCTCAATAATAATCGGCATTGCATCGGCTGGGTTGTTGCATGGATTGAATTCACGCCACTGCTCTTTATTGCTCATCCTTGTAACCACGCCGTACCTTGTGACTTCGTACGCCAGTCCTAACTTTTCAGCAACCTTTTTATTAATCTCGAAGTCAGATAGTTCGGTGTATTTATTCATTTTCTAATATTTCCTCTATCATGAGTTTAATATTAACTAAGTCCTGTTTTGTTATCGGTATATCCCATGATGGAGATTTTAATTTAAACTTATCTTTTATTGTTGGCTCAACCTCAAAACTTTCTTCTTCGTAGCCTTGTAACTTCACACTATATTTATCTTTCATTCCATATTTCTCCACAAACCATCTCAACACCCCGCACCATCATTATCTGCATAGCGCGGCTCTCGCATTCTTGCTGTGTGTATAATGTATCGGTTACAGGCGTGACAAATCCCTGATACAGAAGTAACAGTACATATAGTTTCATGATTAATTACTTAGAGTTTTTTATTGAGGTTTTTGAGCTTAACGCCATTTTCTTTCATTACAGCATTATTCTCATCGATTTTTAGATTGCGATAATCGTTAAGAGCACGCAGGTATGCTCTATCTATGGCATTATTAAGAACCCCTCCGCCACCGGGGAATGGAATCCATGATAGTAACCATAAAGGCACTAGCTTGATTAGTATGGTTATTTTTAATTTACGTTTGCTCATATCCTCCTCCTGCCCAAATTATACATTATTTATCTAAGCGATAGAGTGGCATTATTTTAAATGGTGAGCCATGAGATTGAAAATGAATATCTATATTTTCAGATGTAACCGCATCAGTTGTGAATTGCATTTTATCATCATGAAATACAGGGTACATCCAAGCAACTGGCTCCAAGTTATTAATTAAACTCTCACGTGATGCTTGCCATACATCGAATAGATTTATCGTTGATGATTTATTCTTACTGCGCCACTCTTCAAACTGCTGCCTTGATTTATCCATCACTCCACCTTTTAAATTCAATCACCCACGACCACTCGTTATTTCTCCAGCTATCAATGCCGTATATGAGGCTCTGAAAAAAAACGAAAGGTTCAAAGAGAATGCAGATTTTGAAATAGATAAAAGTACGAAGATAAGAATAAGAAAACTTGAGTATATGGATGAAAGTAAATCGTTTTTTGCTTACTTTACATTTTATGATCCAGATGCTTCTGTTTCAGTTACCCCTTCTGTCAATAAGGGGAAGAGTAGTGAGGAAAGTGATGATTTGATGCGCATTGAGAATTATGACAAAAGACATATTTTTGTGATTATTGATGATAGCGACATATACGCTATAAGCCAGATCGTAAGCTCACATCATTCATCTAGTATGAATGCAATTTTTAAAGCTTTAGGCTTGGAGCTTAACGTTAGGGATAAGATTGATAAAAGTACGATACAAAAAATAAGAGCGGAGAAAATAAGAAATATTGGAATCGCAGTTCAGACAACCGCCAAAGATATCGATGATATAAAGGTAAAGTCTAAATTAAGTATTTTTTCCAAAGAGGAAGATGACGAACCTTTTTATGGGACATTGACTTTAGGGTATAAGGAGAACTTGGGGCTAATAAACGAAGCAACTGATAACATTGAAAAGTATATAGACGAATTATCAGAGGACTTCTTTATTGTCACAAGAAAGGGGAGCATGATCAAGAGTTCCGAGATTAAGACTAAAAGAGATTATTTCACTGCTCCGTACGGGACAAAAACAATAAAAGACACAAATGCGAAAGAAATTCTAGAGGATTTCATCGAGTATACACTATAGTATTCTATAGCAACTTAACAATCGTAGAGGCGTATATATGATATTGAGAGGCAGAGATATCAAATACATAACAGCGTTTCTTGCGATACCATTGCTTGCTGGCGTATTGACGTTTTTATTTTATGAAAAAAATAAGGTACAACAAAGACTTACTTAACTTCATAGCTAATATTTTCTCTATATTAACTGGTTTTTTACTACTAGTAATATCTACATCTGGTGAAGTAGCTGCGTCAACAATGAATGGGGCAAACGAAGAAGATTCATACAGAGGTAAGAGAAAATTTAACATTAGGTTTCAGCGGTATTTATTTTTATTTTTTCTTTATTTGATAGTTTTGTGTTTGATTTTTACATACTATCTAGTAATACCCCAGCAACAAAATACTGCAAGTAATGCTGCCACAAGTAATGTCACTTGGCTGCTAATCTCATTAGAGGTGTTGATTTGCTTTTTTAGTATTGTGGCTTTTTTATGTTCATTTTTTATACCATTAAAAATAAAGCAATTATTTGAAGAGAAGATTAATAAAAGCAACTAACCCACTCCGGTGGGTTTTTTATTGCCTAAAGTTTTATTTTGTAGTCTTTGTATAGTCTTTTTTCAAAATCCAAAAATCGGCGCTTTAGTGTCGATTTGGCTAACGTCGAAGAAAAATAGTCAAGAGGGATTAGATTCGCTGAGCCTAGGTTATCGATAATAAAAAATCTTCCATGCGGTGAGTGTCCTAACTGATAAACAATATTGTAAGTTTTTAGAGTCATCGATACGATGGATTCACTGAAAACTTTCTTTTTGAACTCACTATACGCAATTTTCATGTTACTTTTATGTTTCAGAAACACGCTTTTATTGCTCAGGTAATAATCTAAAGTTTGAGATGTATTCCCATTTTTATCTTTTATCAATTGAAATATATAGCCTAGACCACGGTCTGTTTCTTGTGTTCCATAATATTGAGATACAGTGGTTACGGTTTTATTTTTTCTAGCCAATAACTTGTAATAACGGACTTCTCGTAAGGTTTCTTTATCATCACGATCACTATGATGTACCTTGATACATAGGTCAAAATAATCAGGGGGTTGATAACATGCACGCTGGCGACCTGATGCAATTAGAAGGGAAGAGGGAAGATGGATTCTTTTGTTAAATAGCCTGTTCATACCAATAGCCGCTTTCATAATGCGATATAGATGTTGTGTAGGTTTATATATTAATCATATTTTGGTTAAGCAAAGCATTGTACTTACTTTTGCTATGAAATGTAAGTTCGGTGTTTGCTTCAATTTGCACTCCCGCTAAGCTAACATTACTGAAACTAATTGATGGGATGGTGAGATGAAAGTTGAGCATCTATATAGTAGTGATGATGGCACATCAACATTCATGCTGAATGGCGAGTTTCTAACTGGATATCCATCATGCAATAAAAAGTGGTTTGTTTGCACCTCAAAAAACGACAAAGAAAATACTCTGTGGGATAACAGAATTACACTGGTATTAGATGAAGTTGTCCAGCTCATAATGGATGCACCGAAAGGTCATTGCTATAAGGTTTATGCTATAGCGACAAATGGTATCTTTCTGTTTTCGCTGCATAACAAAGACGATAACTCTATAGTCGCAATTGTGGTTGCAGATAAACACGGCAAGGTTCTGTATAGAATGAATTGCACTGCTTTAATGATGAGTGCAGACATATCGGAATTCGGTAAATTTGCCGTATTGTCTATTGCTAGAAGTAAAGATAAGGCAAACAAAGACGCTGGGAAAATATTAGTTATTGATGTCGGTGATTCAGAGATCATCAAATCGACTAGTAATCAGATTGGAAATTTATACTTCTCATCAGTAAATATATTTGAGCCTAATGGCGATGTGCTGGCTTTTTATCAAGGGAATGCCAGTAAAGTTGAATTTTATTAGTAGGTATACAATGAAAAGAATATTACTAGTTGCCGCATTGTTAGCTCTGGCTGGGTGTGAAGGAGAGCAGAATAAATTTGATGGAACGTATTCTTGTAAAGTATCTAATTCACTAAATGATAAATCTATAGATAGTGAAAGTGATTATGTATTTCCTGTGGATGCAACTAAAGCAAAATTAACATTTAAAGCGCCTATAATGACTATTCATGGTATGAAAAATGGTGATTATGTCAGCCACGAAATGAAAGAAATTAAAAGTGACAATAAAGTCAGCTTTATTTATCAAAATGATGGGGTTCTCGAAACATTTACTCCAGATGGTGGTGCCGCCATTGCGATTGATGGCACAGGGAATGTAAAAGCTACCACACAAGCATTTTCCGATTGCGTGAAGAATTAACAGATCATACAAACCAATTTTATGCATAGGCCCTGTCAATTTGACGGGGCTTTCTTTTTTATAGAGGAAAATAATTATGTCAGAAAGCCAATCAGCAGGTGGTATCCACTACGATGTAAGCATGGACATTAAAGAATTGCTTGTCGGCGAGAAGCAAGTTAACAAAGTAATGGATAACGTAGAGAAAAGCACAACTAAAGCCACTGATTCACTTAACAAGCTGGATAAAACGGCAGCGCAGGTTGGTGTTGCTTTGAAGATGCCTGAAGTAAACAAACTATCTAGGGAGCTGTCACAATTATCTGGGAAAATAGGAGCTAATTCATCGGCGACAGATAAGGCAACTCAAACACACAACAAATTTACAGGTGTCTTAAGTACAGTATCTGGGTCAATTGGTGCTGGGTATGTTGGTAACATAGGGAATGCTACTGAGACATTAATAAAGCATACGCAGGCAGCAATAAACGCTACAGCAGAAGAGGTAAAGAATGCAGAGGCGATGCAAAAACAAGCTCAAGCATATCAGGCTGAGGCGTCTCAATTGGTTTTATCAACACAAGAGAAAAGAAAGGCAGCGGAAGAGGCGATAAAACTAGCCGAGTCAGAGTTGCAAGTAGCGGAGGCATTAGCAGACAGAAAAACAGCACAAATAGAGTCACTAGAAGCATTACATAAAGAACAAACATACCAGCTCAAGCAAGCGGAGCTAGCCCATGAAATTATTGGTAATGAAAAAACATTAGCAGAGGTGGTCAAGGCAAGGAGCGCGGCACAAAGAACACAAAATCAAATAGAAAAGCAATCTAATGCTATAGCTCAAGAAGTCTGGAATGCAGAAGATAAAGTAAAGTCAGCAAAGGAAGCACATAAAAAAGCAACGATAGAATTAGCTCAAGCTGAGGTTCTAGAGAAGCAGGCAAAAGTTACTGCAACAGCCGCTGACGAGGCGGCAACGGTGGCTAGGAATAGAGCTACAGCAGCAACTAAAGCGCAGGCAGTTGCAATGAATGGATTAAGAAGTGTCATGGCTTTATTTGGTGGTCCATCAGGGACATCAAAAGATGTCTTTTTTTATGCCTAAAATTCAGTGAATCAACTGATTTTAACCCTTATTCGTTCAACCGACGTCTACCTATTCAACTATAGGGTAATTCGCCCGTGTTACCTAAAATTGGCTATCGATATCTTTGTTCGATGACGAATACGGCGGTTTCTGCTTAAACTCAACCATATAATTTCTAACTGTTCATTTTGTTATTTAACATTTCATTAATTAGATTGTATTTTATTGTTAACGTGTCCTGTTTTTTAAATAAAGTAAGAATGTGAGTGCAATATTTTTTTTAATTAATTGATATTTAATCATTTTAATTATTTTTTAGGGTTTTCATCTATAGCAAGTAAATTAAAAAGTATTAATGGATGATAATTCCTTATTATTACTAATCCTATTTGATATGTTATCCATGAAATAACATTTCATTTTTTAATTATATTCAAAAAAAGATAAGTCGGTATTCGTCACTCCACATTAATCATAATTACACTGTAATAAAATAACGTTTATTTCTTGTTACATTTAAATTTAAAAGAGTAATGAAAATGAAAGAAAAAATCGAAAATTACACTGGACCTGCGGCAGGTTGGGGGGCAGTTAAAGCTGTCGCTGAAGCTATACGCGAGCAGATGGATGTTGTACCCGATGTTATTACTATGTTTGAAATGAATAAGCCTCAAGGTTTTGACTGTCCTGGTTGTGCGTGGCCAGACCCTAAACATAGTGCATCATTTGATGTTTGTGAGAATGGTGCAAAAGCGATGGCATGGGAAGCCACGGCAAAGAGAACGACACTTGAGTTTTTTGCGAAACACACAGTGAGTGAACTGTTAACGTGGGATGATTACGACTTGGAAAATGAAGGTCGTCTAACTCATCCAATGAAATATAATGCGCAAACAGATTGCTATGAAAAAATTGAATGGAACGATGCTTTTGCTCAAATAGGTCAGCGGTTATCAAGTTACTCAGATCCTAATTCTGTTGAGTTTTATACTTCAGGTCGAACGTCAAATGAAGCGGCGTTTTTATATCAGCTTTTTGCCAGAGAATATGGAACTAACAATTTTCCGGATTGCTCAAATATGTGCCATGAGCCGACAAGTGTTGGTCTCGCAGCTTCAATAGGTGTGGGTAAAGGGACGGTATTACTTGAAGATTTTGACAAGGCTGATTTAGTGATTTGTATTGGGCACAATCCAGGGACTAATCATCCTCGTATGCTCAGTTCACTTCGTGAGGTATCAAAACGAGGCGCCAAAATTATCGCAATTAATCCTTTGAAAGAAAGAGGATTAGAACGATTTACTTATCCGCAAGATCCAATTGAAATGTTGACGCTAGAGTCCACACCTCTCGCGGGATATTACTATAAAGTTAGGATCGGTGGAGATACTGCATTAATTAAAGGTGTCATTCGCACTATTATTGAGTATCACGATGCGGCGGTAGCAAAAGGTCAAGCGCCTATATTAGACAATGAATTTATAAGTACCCATACCGTTGGTTTCGATAAACTTAAGCAAGATGTGTTGTCTACTTCTTGGGATGATATTTTATCTGTGAGTGGCATGACTCGCGATGAAATAGAGCAAATTGCTCAACTTTATATTGAAGCAAAAAGCACCATTATTTGTTATGGCATGGGAATTACGCAGCATCAGCATGGCACTCAAAATATTCAGCAACTCATCAATCTTTTATTATTGAAAGGTAATATTGGTCGGGATGGTGCGGGAATTTGTCCATTAAGGGGGCATTCTAATGTGCAAGGCGACCGTACCGTCGGAATAACCGAAAAACCAAGCCAATCTTTTATCGATAAAATTGAGCAACGCTTTGGTTTTAAACCTCCTATCGCTTTTGGTCACGCAGCCGTGGCTAGCATGCAAGCAATCTCTGAAGGAAAAGTAAATGCATTGATCTGTATGGGGGGAAACCTTGCTGTTGCTATGCCGGATAAAGATGCATGCTACAGTGGAATGAAAAAACTTGATATGGCTGTTCATATTGGAACCAAACTTAATCGGTCACATTTGTTGACGGCAAAGCATACATTTTTATTTCCGGTATTAGGTCGTACAGAAGTTGATATTCAAAAGTCAGGTCCACAAAGCATTACAGTTGAGGATTCTATGTCAATGGTACATGCTTCACATGGCAAACTAAAACCGGCTAGCCCATATTTAAAATCAGAATGTGCCATTGTTGCTGGTCTTGCCAAAGCAACAATCCCTAACTCAAAAGTCGAGTGGGATGATTTCATTGATGATTACGATAAAATTCGTGATGCAATGGAAGCCGTGTTACCAGGTTTTGAAGATTACAATAAAAGAATCCGAATTCCTGGCGGTTTTCATTTAACAAATGCAGCGGCTCAACGTAGGTGGTTAACGCAATCAGGTAAGGCAAACTTTATAACAACGGAAGGTGTTATTGAGGATCCGGAGTCTGCGACACATAGCGAATTAGTGTTGGCAACTATACGTAGTCATGACCAGTACAATACGACAATTTATGGAATGAATGACCGCTATCGTGGCGTTTTTGGTCAGAGAGACGTCATCTTTATCAGTGAAGCTCAGGCAAAAAAACAAAAATTATCTGCGGGTGATAGGGTCAATGTTATTGCCTTGGATAAACAGCAAAAGAGGACTAAACGTCGTTTAGATAATCTAAAAGTGGTTATCTATGATATGGCTGATCGTTGTGTTGCCACTTATTTTCCTGAAGCAAATAACTTGATAGCACTCGATAACTTTGATCCTCAATGTGGTATTCCGGCGTATAAAAATATTCCAGTAATTTTAGAGAAGGTAAGTGCCTTATCCTAATTGTTCTAAATTCTAACCACCCCTATAGTGGGTGGTTTAATTGATCCTCTAAAGGCATATCAACGACGTTGTCTAAATAATACCGATTTCCCTTCTGTTATTCCGAGTATCTTTACTGCCTTTCTTATCTAATCACTCTCTAATGCTATCGACTCAACTCATACAACATTGGTGAACCAGCTTTCCTATGAGCTCTATAAATAATCTATTCAATATTACTTAGTATTTATACTAATCAATTGCATTACTATTTCTAAACTATCTTTAATGTCTATCTTGAGCGTTTAGTTTGGCGATTCGAGTTGAATAAATCATTAAATAAAGAATTGATAGTTAATGAATAGGTTTTCTTGATATTTACCAAATACACCTGGTTATTTAATATTCAAGGTTATTAAATTATTAAATTTTATTTAAAAAATATGATTTAAAACACGAAATAAAGGTGAAATTGTGGGTGTAATAATTATTTACATATTTATTTAACTGTTGCTAGGATTATTCTTATATGCGGCTATAATGAATTCAGTTTTTGTTTTTCTTGAAAGTTGTTTTTAACTCTTAATTGGGATTTTTTGTGGGTATTACGCTTTTGTGCTGTTTTATTATTTTTTTATAAATCCATTAATATTCCAATGTCGACTATCATTTTTCGATTTATTTTTATCTTTATCTTTGCGAATTAATTGTAATGTACTGGTTATTGTTTTTCATTAATTAACGGTTTTGTTTTTATATCTTGCTCCTTATTGTAAATTATTGTGTCTATTTCACATGTATATCGTGTTATGCGTGTCTTATTTCATTTAAAGAAATATCTTCAATTATTTATTTTGGTATTTTGGGGTTCTTATAACGTGTTGATTTGTATATTTTAATTTTTTACTTATATTTGATTATTTATTGATTTAAATGAATTAATATTTATGATTGATAGCCTGCGTATATCAAATGGCTCTTTTTAGATCGAAAAAAACAATTTTTAACTACAGTTTTAATTCTATAACTTAATAACAGCTGAAGAGTATTTTCCTATATCGATAATATAAATAAATAATCAGCGAAATATGATCTGAGAGGTTTGAAATGCGAGATTATGAACCATTATCAAATAATATTGGCAGGATGTTAAAAGACTACCGTAGGCGCACAGGATTAACAGGAAGTGAATTGGCGAAGCGTATTAATGTAAGCCAGCAGCAAATCTCTCGGTATGAAAATGGCGTGAATAATATATCATTCGACAAACTTATCATACTATTTAATGCCCTTGAAATGAGTAGCAGAGATATTGATGTTTTCTTCGAAAAAATGAAGTATCTGTTTGATTCTAGTGTATACAAACACTCTAAAATAGAGTGATAGACCCTTTTTTTTAAAATTATTCAAATTTAATTAAATTGTTTTAGGCAATTTAATTAAATTCGGTCGTTTTAATTATAGTGTCATGAAGTCTGTATTTGTTTTTTTCTATCAAGATGTACTTAATAAATATACATAAGGAAATATTATGAAAGTTAAATCACTAGCACTTGTTGTTATTTCAGCTTTATCTTTAGGTTCAGTCGCTGCAATGGCTGCAACAACAACCGTAAACGGCGGTCAAGTACACTTTAAAGGTGAGCTAGTGAATGCAGCGTGTGCTGTTGATGCTGGTTCTGTGGAGCAAACTGTTCGTTTAGGTCAAGTTCGTACAGCTAAATTAGCTAAATTGGGCGATACCAGTGGTTCTGTTGGTTTTAATATCCAATTAAACGACTGTGATACAACAGTTGCTACTTCTGCAAAAGTTGCCTTTACCGGTGTTGCAGCGAATGCAGCTAACCCAACTGTTTTATCTGTTGCTTCTTCAGCTTCAGGTGCAGCAACTAACGTTGGTATCCAAATTTTAGATGGTCAGAGCGCACCTCTGGGTCTGGATGGCGCAACATTCAGTAACCCTATCACTCTGAATGACGGTGCAAACGTTCTGCCATTCCAAGCTCGTTACTTCGCACTGGGTGCAACAACTGCTGGTGTTGCTAACGCAGATGCAACCTTCGCAGTTCAATACGAGTAATCATTAAAAAGGATTAGGGATATCCCATTTGATAGGCCAAGGATGGCTTTTATTCACGAACCAAAAGGTGGAAGTTTATGAGAGAGCTGCTGGCAGTTTCACTCCTTCTGTTTTCTCCATTTTTGCAAGCTGGAAATAAATGGAAAGTTCAACTTCCTGGTGGCGGGATGCGCTTTCAAGGGGAGTTAATTGCAGAAGGCTGCACTGTTGAAACTTCAGATCGTAATTTGGTAGTGAATATGGGGCAAGTGCGCACCAATGCATTTAAGGCTCCAGGCCAAGATTCAGCACCGACTGCGTTTGATCTTCACCTACGAGAGTGTAGCGATGCGGTCAGTGAGTATATATCCATAACCTTCAACGGTGTGGCTAATGAAAGGAACCCAGATATTTTTTCCATCGGCGATGGGCCTAGCACCGCGAAAGGTGTAGGAGTAGCCATTTTTGATTCAAAAAATACCTTAATTCCGGTGAATAGTGCTCCACGTAAAATAGCTAATCTGCGTGATGGGGATATGACGTTGCATTTTGTTGCTAAGTATCGCTCGACGAGCGAGAACATCATGGGCGGAAAAGCGAATGCACAAGCACTATTCTCACTGACTTATGAATAAAAATACCGAAAAAGACAGTGACATATTTATTTAATTTTTTTAGTAAAAAAGGACAGATGTAAACATGAAAACCAGAAAAACATATAAGTTCATTACCGCCTTATTACTTTTACTCTGTTCGACCGTGTCCACTCAGGTTTATGCGGGTGTTGCATTAGGTGCAACGCGAGTGATTTATCCTGCGGATCAAAAGCAGGTTCAACTTGCCGTGACCAATAATGATGAAAAGGGCGTTTTTCTGATCCAATCGTGGGTTGAAAATGCCAATGGCCAAAAAGATAGCCAATTTGCGATTACTCCGCCCCTGTTCACGATGAAAGGCGTTAAAGAAAATACACTGCGCATTATTGATGCAACCAATAACCAATTACCGAAAGACAGAGAAACACTGTTTTGGCTGAATGTGAAAGCGATTCCAGCAATGGACAAAGCGAACATGAACGAGAACACGTTGCAGTTAGCGATTATTAGCCGCATTAAATTGTATTACCGTCCTACAGGTCTTTCTATTGCACCGGATAAAGTGGCTGAAGAATTACGCTTTAAGCGCCAAGGCAGCTCACTGATTGTGGTCAACCCAACGCCTTATTTTGCCACTGTCACAGATTTAAAAATCGGCGCAGCAAAATTGGATAATGTGCTTGTTCCTCCATTTGGTGATGCGTCAGTGAATGTTCCTTCCAATGGCAATGGTGCTATTAGCTACCAAACCATTAATGATTACGGCGCACTAACGCCGAAAATGACAGGAAAAATGCAGTAAAAACATACGTTTTTATTTCTCGAAAATAATTAAACATCATTCCGAATTGGAAATTTGCTGAGCAACATTGTTGAGCGGAGGGAGCATGTCACATCTGACATCTGAAAAAGGGCTATTAATTTCAAAAAAAGGATCATTTTTGGGATGCAGATTCGAACGCCATTTTCCTTTGGTTCCGCTGGCATTCTTGATAGGCGCATGCCTTTATCCAACATGGGCGACGGCAGAGTTATATTTTAACCCTCGTTTCTTAGCGGATGATCCTTCAGCAGTCGCAGATTTATCTGCGTTTGAACAAGGGCAAGAAGTTCCTGAAGGGACTTATCGTGTTGATGTCTATCTTAATGATGGTTATTTACTCACCCGGGATGTGAACTTTGTTCTGGATAAAAATGATAAACAGCTATCTCCTTGTTTAACGCCTAATGAATTGGCCAAGATGGGGATCAATACATTATCGCTGCCAGAATTACAGACGAAACCCAAAGATACTTGTGAACCATTATCATCCACCGTGAAGGATTCAACGGCGAGATTTGATGTGGGTTTGCAACGGTTATATATCACCGTTCCACAGCTGTTTATGAAAGACAAAGCGCGAGGTTTTATTCCTCCGGAGCTTTGGGATTCAGGGATCACGGCAGGTATTTTAAACTATAGCCTGACGGGAAGCAGTGCGCGTAACCAAGACGGAAAGCACAGTAGCTATAACTATTTGAATCTACAAAGTGGTTTAAACTTTGGCGCGTGGCGCTTACGAGATAACTCCACATGGAGCCACAGTACAGGCACAGCAAATAGTGAAACTCGCTGGGAACATATCAATACCTATTTAGAACGCGGCATCAATGTGATCCGCTCTCGTTTAACGCTGGGTGATAGCTACACACCGGGCGAAATTTTCGACAGCGTTAACTTCCGAGGCATCCAATTAGCTTCGGATGACAATATGCTGCCTGAAAGCCAAAAAGGATTTGCGCCGGTGATCCGAGGGATCGCTCGCGGTACAGCAGATGTCTCTGTTAAGCAAAATGGGTATGAGATCTATCGCAACACATTCCCACCGGGACCGTTTGTAATTAACGATCTCTATTCTGCAGGGAATAGTGGTGATTTGCATGTGACGATCACGGAAGCGGATGGATCCGTACAGAGCTTTACCGTGCCATATTCATCCGTTCCGTTGCTCCAACGTGAAGGGCATACTCAATATGCCGTCACTGTAGGAGATTATCGTTCGGGAAGCGGTAATCAGGAAAAGCCGACATTCTTACAAACGACGTTACTGCACGGTTTGTCATATGGTTGGACGCTCTATGGCGGAACTCAGTTAGCCAATCGTTACCAAGCTTTTAACGCAGGGATAGGTAAAAACATCGGTGTCTTTGGGGCGCTATCTATCGATATTACCCATGCTAATGCCAAATTACCGGATGACAGTAACCATCAAGGTCAGTCAATTCGTTTCTTATATAACAAGTCTCTGAATGAAACGGGCACGATTATTCAGCTGGCGGGTTACCGGTATTCAACAAAGGGTTACTACTCATTTGCGGATACGACATATAAGCGGATGTCAGGGTATAACCTTGCGACGCAAGACGGCATTATCCAGGTGACACCTAAGTTTTCTGACTATTACAACTTAGCCTATAACAAACGCGAAAAAATTCAGTTAACCCTAACCCAGCAATTGGGTGAGCAATCCACGATGTATGTGACGGGAAGTCATGAAACGTATTGGAATACCAGTAAAGCAGATAAGCAATTACAGGTAGGGATTAACACGCTGATTAAAGGAATTAGTTGGGGATTAAGTTACAGTCTGTCCAAAAACTCATGGCAGGATGGCAACGACCAAATGCTGGCATTGAACGTCAACATTCCCTTTAGCCATTGGTTACGTTCGGACAGTCAGTCTATCTGGCGTAATGCCAGCGCAAGTTACAATGTTTCGCACGATCTCAAAGGTCGCGTAAATAACACCGCTGGTTTATACGGAACGTTATTGGAAGACAATAACTTAAGTTATAGCGTTCAAGCTGGGTATGCAGGCGGTGGGCAAGGTAACTCTTCAGGAACGGGTTATACATCCCTGAATTATCGCGGGGCTTATGGAAATGCCAACGTCGGTTATAGCTATGCCGATAACATTCGCCAAGTTTACTACGGTGTGAGTGGGGGCGTTTTAGCTCATGAAAATGGATTAACGCTGAGCCAGCCAATGAACGATACCGTGGTATTAGTGAAAGCACCGGGTGCAGGACATGTGAAAGTCGAAAACCAAACAGGGGTTGAGACTGACTGGCGGGGCTATGCGGTATTACCTTATGCCACTGAATATCGTGAAAACCGTATTGCGTTGAATACCAATACGTTAGCGAACAACGTGGATCTGGATGATCCCGTCCTGAATGTAGTACCAACCCGTGGTGCTGTGGTTCGCGCTGATTTCCAACCTAAAGTTGGGATAAAAGTTCTCATGACGTTGATGAGACATGGAAAACCAGTACCGTTTGGTTCCGTCGTCTCTTCTGATGAAAGTGGTGGTGGCAGTATTGTGGCGGAAGATGGGCAAGTTTATTTAACGGGGTTACCGCTAACGGGACGATTAATTGCGCGTTGGGGGGAAGGGGCTGATGCTCAGTGTACGGTTAATTACACACTGCCAGCAGAAAGCCAATATGAAATCCTCAGTAAGTATCGTGCCGAGTGCCAATAAGGAGCCAATAGTGTTTGATAAATCGAATATTTTCTTTGCCTCAATGCTGACCTCGTTGTGCTTATGTTCCAATGTATTGGCGGCGGATAGCACCATTAACATTACAGGCAATGTACGAGATAACACTTGTGCCGTGGCTCCTGGCTCACAAAATCAAGTGGTCGATTTGCTCCTGAATGCGGTGAAACAGCTGCACTCAGTGGGGGAAGTGACGCCAACAGTACCGTTTCGTATTGAGCTAACACCTTGCGGCTCTGCGGTAACAGCAGTCAAAGTCGGGTTTGTCGGTATAGCAGACTCGAGTAACAAAACTTTGCTGGCATTAGAACCCGGTAGCGCAAATGCGACAGGGGCAGGTATTCAGATTTTAGACAGTGCTAAAGACCCATTAGTCCTCAATGCGGACTCAAATAATATTGCATGGACGCCTTTAGTGGCAGGAAAAGCCAATACGCTCAATTTCAATGCACGTTTAATGGCGTCAAAATTGCCCGTTACGGCAGGGCATATTCGAGCAACGGCCACATTTACGCTCGAATTCCAGTAAATAGAGGATGCGATGAATGACGTATAAATCAACAATGATGACGGCCTTAATTTTGGGGCTGTTATCTTCATCAATAACCTCCACACACGCGGCTGACGTAACCGTGACGGTCAATGGGAGCGTTGTTGCGAAACCTTGTACGGTATCAACCAAGACTGCCAATGTGGATCTGGGTGATCTTTACACGTTCAATTTGACCTCACCGGGGTCGGCATCGGATTGGCATACTGTGTCGCTGGATTTGACCAATTGTCCTGTTGGTACATCGGTAGTTATGGCGACCTTTAAAGGTGTCGCTGATTCGGTGGGATACTACAAAAACCAAGGTACGGCGGGCAATATCCAGCTGCAACTTCAAGACTCATCGGGTAATAATTTAAATAACGGCGCACAAAAACGCATGCCAGTCAGCGATGCAACGCTTTCAACCAGTTTTCCTTTACAAGTAAGGGCAATATCGGTAAGAGGCGGGGCGACACAAGGCACCATCCAAGCGGCAATTGATGTCACCTACACGTATCTGTGAGCAATATTATGAATATAAAACAGCTAGTTAAATTAATCGTTGTTAACATGTTTATTTACTTTGTCGGAGTTTCTTCGGCATATGCTTTTACCTGTTACGACTCAACAGGAAACGTTTTAAGCTACACACAAAGCCCAGTGACCGCCAATGCGTATGTTAATTTGCAGCCAAGTGTTCAAGCTGGTCAAAACTTAGTGGTCGATTTATCGAATTCAATATTTTGTAAGAACGATGCCCCATCATCGCGACGTGACCAAGTGAACATGATCCGTGGTTCCGCTTATGGTGGGGTATTGAATAACTTTCGAGGCTCATTACGGTATTATGGCTCAAGCTATACGTTCCCTTTGACTAACCCAACTCACCAGCAAGATTTTCCATCGGGCAATTACACAGCATGGAATACCCAATTATATTTAACTCCCATTTCTGCGGCGGGTGGTGTAGTGGTTAACCGAGGAACCCACTTTGCGACATTGGTAATGTACCAAGTTGGTTCTAACATCGTGGGGGGCGGTAATGTCAATACATCGACCTTTACATGGAATTTGTATGCTAACAATGATGTTGTGGTACCTATTGGTGGCTGTGATGTTTCTTCGCGTAATGTGGTCGTCAACTTACCGGAATATCCGGGAAGTGCTCAGCCGGTACCCTTATCTATCTATTGCGCTTCGAGCCAAAATATCTCCTATTATTTAACGGGAACAACGGATACGAGCAGCAATATTTTTGCTAATACCCTGTCTGGCGCTAATGCTGCAAAAGGGGTCGGGATCCAAATGGTTCGCAATGGTAATGCGATCCCTGCAAACCAAAACGTTCAGTTAGGTCGAGTAGGAACTTCGTCGACGAGTTTAGGGCTAAGCGCGCGATACTCAAGAACCCAAGGTCAGGTGACCGCAGGGAAAGTGCAGTCAGTGATTGGCGTGACGTTCATGTATGATTAGTGAATGAATTAGATAGATGAAAAGGCTCAAGAAGAAATATCTTGAGCCTTTTTGCGTTAAATAAAGATTCATATGCTTAGCAGAAATTTGGATGATCTGTATGTAGCGCTGGGTATTGTATCATTTTCCCATCACTGGGAACTCAACCTATTAATATTATTGTAGAATATGGTCATCATTATCGTTTTGGTAATATTGACTGTTATTTTACAAACCCTGAATACAGACCACAGACCACCCGCAAAAAATCCTTCAAAAAAGAATAAATACCAAATAATAAATTATAAATAAATTTTAATAGTCATTAATGCGTATTATTAACTGATGAAAATAATTTGCAAACGAGATTGGTTATCAATATACTTTTTTCGACCAGTTAAAAATACTCAATATACTAGTTTTAGCATCACTTCACCTTGGAGAAGATAGCAACATGTTGAAAAAATTGTATTTTTTACGTAATAAAACACGTTTAATTACGTTGGCCTCATCGCTTATTGTTACCTGCGCACTGCCTGCCATGGCAAAAGATTCCCTAACGTTATATACCACTCGTGAGCCGGGGCTGATCCAGCCACTGCTGGATGCCTTTACCAAAGAAACTGCCATTGACGTCAACACCGTCTATGTTAAAGACGGCATGTTAGAGCGCGTCAAAGCGGAAGGTAAAAATTCCCCTGCAGACTTATTAATGACGGTGGACGCGGGTAACCTCATCGATTTAGTAGAAGCAGGCGTTACCCAGCCTGTTGAATCGAAAACATTAACTGATGCAATCCCTGCTTCATTACGCGATAAAGATAACCAATGGTTTGGTTTATCGATGCGCGCTCGCGTGCTGTATGCGGAAAAAGATTTACCGTTAACTAGTATTACTTATGAAGATTTAGCCGACCCTAAATGGAAAGACAAAATTTGTATCCGTGCAGGTCAGCACCCGTATAACACAGCGTTAGTGGCAGCAATGATTGCTCACGACGGTGAAGCGAAAACGGAAGCGTGGTTACGCGGTGTGAAAGCTAACTTAGCCCGTAAAGCAACTGGCGGAGACCGTGATGTTGCGCGTGATATTCTTGGCGGTATCTGCGATGTTGGTTTAGCGAACTCTTATTATGTGGGTCACATGAAAAATGCCAAAGAGGGCACAGACGCACGTAAATGGGGGGATGCTATTAAAGTGGTTCAGCCAACCTTTACCAATGGTGGAACGCACGTCAACATCACTGGTGCAGCCGTTGCGCGCCATGCTCCTCATAAAGCAGAAGCGGTTAAGTTGATGGAATATCTGGTTTCTGTTCCTGCTCAGCAACTGTACGCGCAAGCAAACTATGAATACCCAATTCGCAAAGGCGTTCCACTGGATGCCACCATCAATAACGCGATTGGTGAAATCAATGTGGATACTCTTCCACTTACTGAAATTGTGAAATACCGTAAACAAGCGAGTCAGTTGGTAGATAAAGTTGGATTCGATCAATAAAACTGGCTTAACCTCAACGCGCGGCGCTTTCGGGCTGCCGCGCGTTGGTTTCTCGCCATTAACCCTTTCTGTGGTGGTCATTACGCTTGGCGTTCTGACCCCTTTGTTGTTTTTATTAGGTCTGGCTGCAAGCTCAGGATTCAGCCATTGGGAACATTTGATGCGTTATGTGCTTCCCGATGCCACCTTAAATACCTTAATTTTACTGCTGGGTGTTGGTGCAATGGTGATGACCATTGGGGCGGGGTGTGCATGGTTGGTGACCGCATTTGATTTCCCAGGTCGAAAGCTGTTTAGCTGGGCGCTGTTACTACCCCTAGCGATGCCAACCTACATTGTGGCGTTTGCATGGTTAGATTTATTGCATCCTATTGGACCGATTCAAGAATTTATTCGTAGCGTTTTAGGGTACGACTCACCGCGCCAATTCCGCCTGCCTGATCTCCGTTCGATGACGGGCGCCATTTTACTGCTTGGTCTGGTGCTTTACCCCTATGTTTACTTGACCATGCGAGCCATGTTTATGAGCCAGCCAGCCCACTTGCTGGAAGCGGCTCGAACCCTTGGGCTCAGCTCGACGGGGACATTTTTCCGAGTAGCGCTACCGATGGCGCGCCCTGCCTTAGTGGTGGGAACCAGCCTTGCACTGCTGGAAACGCTCAATGATATCGGCGCATCGGAATTTTTAGGTGTGAATACATTGACCGTGACGGTGTACACCACATGGGTGACTCGCTCTGATCTACCTGCTGCGGCGCAAATTGCCTGCTCGATGTTAACCGTGATTATCTTGCTATTAGCATTAGAATATTACGGTCGAAAAAATCAGCGTTACAGTACTGGGCGGCAAATGCGTGGGATTTTGCCATCGCGTTTGACGGGATGGCGAGCCGTATTAGCCACGTGTGTCACCGCGCTACCCGTCGTGTTAGGCTTTTTAGCGCCAGCGCTATTTTTGGGGTGGGAAAGTCTTAAACGCATCAGTGACAGCATGACAATCTCAAGCAGCCTGTTGCAGTCATTACAAAACTCATTATTGTTGGCGGCGGGGGTCACCATCGTTGTGACGTTGGTGAGCATTGTGGTGGCGTGGTATGCCAGAGCGAGTGCCATTTCTGGTTCATCTCAAGAATGGCGACGAACCTTGATGAAAATTGCGTCACTGGGCTATGCAGTGCCCGGAACGGTATTGGCGATTGGTTTGTTAACACCGGGTATGGCGCTGGATAATTTTCTTGCTGAGCTATTGGATTTTCGAGGATTACCGCTGTTATCAACGGGAATTTTATTGGTTATCTGCTGCTCAATTCGATTTATGGCGATCTCCATTGGGGCGATTGATGCTGGACTAACTCGCATTCCGCCGAGTATGGAACAAGCCTCAAGGCTGCTAGGGGAAAGCGAGTTGCGAACGTTCTTTCGTGTTCACCTTCCGCTATTACGTCCGGCGCTTGTCACCAGTGCGCTATTGGTATTTGCGGATGCAATGAAAGAGCTGCCGACCACATTACTTTTACGCCCGGTGAATTTTGAAACATTGGCAACTTCATTGTATGCGGAAGCGGCTCGTGGCACTTATGAGGAAGGGGCAATTGCGGCATTATTGATCGTATTGGCGGGAACATTACCTGTGATTTTATTGGCGCGTAGCCAACTCACATCGTCTCAGTCAAAGCAGTCTTCTTAATTAAAATCATTATGTTAAGGAACGTATTCGGTGTCAGATTCAACCTTAGTTCTTGACAATGTCCATGTTTCTTATGGCAACAAACATCAACGTAACCATGTGCTTAATGGCTTTTCTTTGCATATCGATGCTGGGGAAATTGGTTGTTTACTTGGGGCTTCAGGATGCGGAAAAACCACTGCATTGAGAGCGATTGCTGGGTTTGAACAGGTAGAGCAAGGAACCATCTACGTGGGGGGCCGCTGTGTTGCTGGTCCAAATCTTCACCTGCCACCTGAACAGCGTAATGTCGGCATGGTTTTCCAAGATTATGCCTTGTTTCCTCATTTAACGGCGGCACAGAACGTGGCATTTGGGCTCAGAAAACAGCCTAAAGAGCAGCAACAGGCTCGCGTTCAACAGTTATTAAAGTTGGTTGAATTGAGTGGCTTAGCGGAACGCTATCCTCACGAAATGTCGGGGGGGCAGCAGCAGCGTATTGCATTAGCGAGAGCATTAGCGCCACAACCTGCGGTGTTGTTGCTGGATGAACCGCTTTCGAGCCTTGATCCGGATAGCCGAAAACGTTTAGGGCAAGAAGTGCGGGATATTTTACGCGCAGCGGGGCAAACTGCGTTGTTGGTGACCCACAGTGAAGACGAAGCTCAATTAATGGCAAATAAAATCAGCTACTTAAAAGAGGGGTGTTTACTCGAGGAGTAGTTGAGGATCGTGAAAACCCAATGCCGTATGAACGGCATTGGGTACTCGATTATTTAAAGCAGGTTTGAGCCCAGCGGGCTAACCCAGCGGTAACTGAGCCAAAGTCATCGCCACGAACAATAGGGATGTTCGGAAGCTGTTCTTGAATCGCTTGATGTAATATAGGCGAGCGGGCGCTACCTCCCGTGACAAAAATAGCATTCGGTTGAACGCCGCCTTGTACAACGGCTTCTTTCACCAACTCAATCATTTTACTTTTTGGTGATTCAATCGCATCAATCAATTGTTCACGTCCAATATTCACTTCAAGCAGCTCTTTTGATAATGCAATTTTCGCTAAATAATTTTGCTCGTCAGAGAGCGCGATTTTCGCCTCTTCCGCTTTGCGTACAATGCTGTAGCCTAGCGTTTGGTGATAAACCTCGAGCAAACGTGCGAGCAAAGCTGGCTCTTGAGCATCTTGCTGTAAGCGGGTTAATGCATTGAGGTTAGCGCGAGAATAAAATTCTTTTTGCGCTTCCACATTGTTAATGGCAATCGGGTTCCAAAACTGCAACAGAGGCATTTTAATCCCTGATTGGTATTGGCTTTCCATACCAAATAGCTGCATTAACTGTTTTAAGGCAACGAAAATATCCAGATCGTTTCCGCCAACACGTTGACCGGTGTGTGCTAATAAAGAGCTTGTACGGTCTTGGCTGTCTTTGTAACTAGGCCCCATTTGGATCAGTGAGCAGTCGGTGGTTCCCCCTCCAATATCCACCACTAAAATGGTCTGGTCTTTCGTGAGGGTAGATTCATACTCTAACCCTGCGGCAACCGGCTCAAACTGGAACGCAATATTCTTAAATCCAGCACGTTTAGCGGCTTTTAATAAGATAGCTTCCGCTTGCTGGTTCGCCAGTTCACCACCACGTCCATGGAAGTTAATTGGGCGACCAATCACCGTATCAGTGATGGTTTGTTGAGTACTTGCTTCGGCTGTATGCTTGATATTTGCCATCATGGCGCACACTAAATCTTCGAAGAAACTGACTTGGGTTTCGTGTAAACCTGATGCACCTAAAAAAGACTTAGGTGATTTTACATAGTAGACATCACGCGGGTCGCTTAAATATAAGTCCAGCGCAGCTTGCCCGAAAACAATATCTTCTGGCTCGAGTTCAATGCCTTCATCCTGATTAAACGCAATAGAGCGTCGGAGGATTTGCTGACCTACTGAGTCTGTCGGAGAAATATTCAGATGGCGAAATAAGTGCTCTGAAACTGATTCTCTTGTTGGCGCACACAAGGTTGATGGAATATAAAAATTGCTGCCTTCAAGGGGTAACAATTGCGGTTTGCCATCTTTCATGATTGCGACGGAGCAGTTAGATGTTCCGTAGTCAAAACCAATAAACATTTCGCCTCCAAAATCTAGGGTGCTTTGAAAAAAGTGGAAAACTGTATATCAACCTTGCGGGAAATGCTATTGGAACCGTATTTTTATTTTGTGTGGGAAACCTAATTTGGCGCAAGGATAAGGGCGACATCATTTTGTAGGATAAACAGAACTATTTATTGTGAAATACCCTATCGAGGATCAAATGAGTCAAGCCAAAATTGAATTGATGTCTGAAATTACGTGCCCAGAATGTGGGTGTTCGAAAATGGAAGAGATGCCAACCAATGCTTGCCAGTGGTTTTATGAATGCACGTGTTGCGGTGTATTATTAAAGCCATTAGAAGGGGATTGCTGCGTTTTTTGTTCTTATGGCACGGTGAAATGCCCACCAATCCAAGAAGCAGAATTAACAGGCAAGCCTTCATGTTGCTGTAAATAAGACTCAGAGAAAAATCATTAATTTCGTAGGAAATAGATAATATTCAATTAAGTATAATTATCTATTCTGACAATTTTTGCGCCACAAGTAATTAAATTCTTCGAGCGGAAATTCCATTTCGTCTCTATCCAATAGCGGAATGGAAACCATATTCCTACCATCTTCATTCAGGTACGTTTTCACCATAAAACGTTTGTAGGTATAGCTATTTTTTGCATCAAATACCAGAACTTGACCACAAACATAACCTAACATACCGCGATCAGAGGTCTCTCTGATGACATGGTATTTCACATCTTTAAATTCGACGGTTTTAGGGAAACTCAACAAGTCTTCCACAGCCCGCTCGGATTTCTTGATAACATCTAAATCAGGTGTGTAGTTAGCCATTACTCCTGCAAGAAATGATCCTCCTGCGATAAGAATAATCACTAAGATAGAAAGCATCTTATTCGTCATGATATTTTTTCTAGATTATTATATTTAATAAATAAACTTATTATTATTTTTTATCAATTATGGATACCGCGAGGTAATAAAGGTTCAGGGGCCTTTATTATTTTTATTCACTGTTTCCCACTATTTTCCATTAATTTAGCCATATGAATGGCTTCAATAATTTGAGCGCGATTGACTCTAGGATTATTACTATCAAGTAGGTTTTGCCAGATATTAATCGCCGTTGTGTAATTGGCATTGATAAAGGCATCTGAGGCTAATAACATCAATGCGGTGACTTCATTCTTATCTAGACTTAATGCTTTGTCTATCATTTTCTGTGTGTCATTTGTAACCACTTGTCCGGCTTGGTAATACATCACCGTGGCGATTGCGGCATAAAGTTGGGCATTCTCTCCGCGATATTTGAGTGCGTAGCCATAGGCAATTAAAGCATTTTCATAGCTATTTTGATAAAGATAGTATTCACCTAAAACAGCCCAAAGTTCACTGTTTTCAGGGGATTGGCGGATATCTGCTTGTAAACGTTGTAGATCCTGCGTTTCACGCTCCAATGGTGTAAATGGCAAGGTAGGGTCATTTTGTCTTTGATATAAATCAAGTGTTGAGTGGAATCGTGGTAATAAAAAATATCCCGCTATCATAATGCAGATTATGATGATAATAAGGATGTTACTTATCTTATTCCAATGAGGATACTGAAGTATTTTTTCATTATTAATAGCCGGTAATAATTGAATGTCAGAGTGAGTCCGGTTGTATTTTTCTATTAACGGAATAGAGGGATCTAATAAAATAACGCGCTGATTAATTCTATTTTTTACTTTTAATATTTTCCATAAAATAAAGATAATACAAAGAACTGCAAATACGGGAAGTAGCCATAATAGTAGGGTGCTAAGCGTTAATGGGGGATTATATAAAACAAAGTCACCATAGCGCTCGGTCATATAGTGTTTAATTTGAGATTCACTTTTCCCTTCAGAGACCATTTTAAAAACTTGATGGCGCATACTGACAGCAGTCGGTGCGTTAGATTCCAATAAGTTTTGGTTTTGGCATTGTGGGCAACGTAGCTGAGAGGCAATCTGCAAAGATAATTCTTGCTCCTCATTGGAGTTAAATGCCCATGTATCCACAATTTGGGCGTGCGCATCCAAGGCGCACAGTAGCAGGAGCAACATAACGATTTTTTTAATCATGCTTCCGCCCCCTAAACCAGCTCATTAGCGCACCTAAGCACATTACAAATCCACCACTCCAGATCCATTGAATGCCTTCTTGTACATAAAAACGTATTGCATAGCGTTCAGTACCCGTTTTTTCTCCCAGCACCACATACCAAGAACGCAGCCACCCCCAGTGGATCCCCGGCTCTATCATGAGTTGCTGGCGAGCCAGATATAGGCGACGCTCAGTGACAAGAATAAAGCCATTTTGACCTGCGTTTTGGCTGACGTGGATCAGCGCTTTTTCAGTGGTGTAGTTGGATTCAGCTGCCAGTTGTAATTGCTGAAATTGGAATTGATATCCGCCAACTGAGATAGATTGCCCGACGGCGATATTTTGGCTGATTTCTGCTTTCTGTGTTGAGGAAAGGGCAATCCCCATGGCGAACAGAACAACCCCTGCGTGAGCAACAATAGCTGGAAGTTTTCGCTGCATAATCATCAACAGCCGTTGAAGTGGCGTGTGATTTTCGTTCTTTGTAATATCGCGATATTTGAATGTGGCAAGCGCCACTATCACCAGCATAAACAGGCCAAATGGTAATAACGTTTGATTGAAATAGGGGGCGCCCACTGAAATCTTACCTAACCCTAATAGCCCATAGAGCATCGGGTATAACGTACCAGTCAGTACGATACATAAAACCGCGGTAAACAAAATCAATGTTAGTAATAAATAGATTTCTTGTGATGTTTTGCGCCGAGGTTCTTGAGGGGGGAATTTGGCCTTCCAACCATAAATAAACAGCGCACCAAGGCTTAAAACGCTAAAGAGTAAAAATAGCGGGACGGCACGCACGTTATCTAAGGCAAATGCATGAACGGACACTAAGATCCCAGAGCGGACAATCAGTGTACCGAGCAGCGCTAAAATTAATGTGATAATCGCCAGCAACAGACTCCAGTGGCGATACAGCCCTGTTCGACGTGTGATAGATAAACTGTGCAGCAATGCCGTGGCTGAAAGCCAAGGAAGTAAAGAGGCGTTTTCAACCGGATCCCAAAACCACCATCCTCCCCAGCCCAATTCACTGTATGCCCACCAAGAACCGAGGATGATACCGCTTGTGAGTATGCACCAACTTGGAACCGCAAAGCGCCAACACAATTGAGCTATAGGTTGACTGGAATCTTCGGGAAGTAGAGTGGGCGTCGCCATTAATGACGCGAGCACTAACGCGGCGACTAGCATCAATCCGCTGTAACCAAGGTAAAGTAGTGGCGGATGTAAAATTAGCCCCCAATGTTGCAGCATCGGATTGAGATCACGACCTTCAATAGCAGGTGGAAACAGGCGTTCAAACGGGTTGGAATAGAACACAACAAACAGCAATAACGCTGTGCAAATAGCCGCCAGTACACATAATGTTAAAGGAAAAAATGGGCTATTTTGGCGGCGATAACGCCATGCAAATAAGGTACTCCAGCCGGAGAAAAATAGCACCCACAGAAGCAGTGAACCTTCGTGTCCTCCCCAGACTGCTGCAATTTTGATAACAAGAGGGGACAAACTGTGGCTATGTTGAGCCACATAACTAACGGAAAAATCACTGAAAACAAAGCTGGCGGTTAAACAGAGAAACGCAGTTAATAAAAAAGTGAATTGCAAAGACGTCCAGAGCACGCCCTGAGACATTTGCCTCGGGACGTGCCTGAAAACGCCGATAAACCCCAATAGGGTATGATAGCCGGTGATACACAGCGCCAGTAGCAAGCTGATAAACCCTATTTCGGGAAGGAAAATTTCCAAGTATCACCTTTAGTTTAAGTCGGTTATGCGACTGTCAGTTGTCCAGCGTACAGAACAAAGAAACGCAGGAAAAATACGCCAATTAAGCTTGCGCCACTGACCACGATAACCCGAAAAGCTTGGCTACCTTGTTGTTGCCATTTTTTCAATGCAAGAGGAATAACAAAACCAATCCCCACGACGCCAAGCCAGAACCACCACGTCCAGAAACCACCGCCTAATGCGGCAATTAACGAACGCAGTTTGCCATCATCCCCAAGCGCGAGTCCCACAAAGAAGGCGGCCAGCAAAAATATCTCTAACCAGACAACAAAGCTTTCTACACGGTGTAAAAAGGCCGTTTCAGGGTTATGAACATTTTTGCGATAGCGCAGGGCGATTGCCAGTAAACTCACCGCCAGTCCCGACGAGATCCCCGAAAAGAGGAATAAAGCCGGTAATATTGGGTTGTTTAAGAATGGATAGGATTTGAGTGCCGATAATAAGAACCCTGTATACGCCCCGAGCAATATAGCTAAGATTAGCATAGCAATATCTAATCCGCGCATGACGCGACTCAGCCAACCTAAAGCACGAGGGATTATCGTCAGTTTAGGTAGCCATTTTTGTTGCAGTTGGACGAGCTCCTGCTCATAAATTTTAGCTAGCCAAACCACTAATACCGCCATGTAAACTTGGAACAGCATCACCCCCATGGACATCACAGAAGTTGGGCTGTAGTGAAACATCAATTTCCAGAACGTCCATGGACGGGTTAAGTGGAAAATGAGGATCAGCAGACCGAGAATAATGGTGGTTGGCGCTAAAATTAGCGTGGTACGCATGATAGTGCTATTGCTGGTGGCAGCATTGGGGATATATTGGCGCATCAATACGGCCAGAACCACTAACCCCGCAGAGATACCAATCAAAAACAGGTAAACGGCGATAGGCCAGTCCCAGACTAACGACTCAAAATGAAAAGCTGAAGTGGTTGTCATTGGCTAACCTCCCCATATTTAAAGGGAACTCGGTACATTTTGGGTTTCGTTCCCAGTGCAATTTTGAATCGATAGGTCGGTTTTTCATGGAGCATTAGCGACACCGCACTGTTTGGATCATCTAAATTACCAAACACCAACGCTTTGGTTGGGCACGCTTCAACACAAGCGGGTTGCTTCCCTTTTTTGAGATTGGTTTTACGGCAAAAGTCGCATTTATCGGCGGTTTTGCTAATAGGATGAATAAATCTGACGCGGTAAGGGCAGGCGGCAATACAGTATTGACAGCCAACGCACAGATCAGGGTTTACATCCACAATCCCCGTGGTTTTATCGATGAATGAAGCTCCTGTTGGACACACATCGACACAAGGGGCATGTTCGCAATGTTGGCAAGAGTGGCGGAAGAATCGATATTTGACGTCAGGAAATTGACCAATGGGTTCACTACGAATAATCGTTAGGCGTGATACGCCTTCTGGAACTTGGTTGACTTCCCGACATGCATCCATACAGGCGGTACAGCCGATACACAGTGTTTCATCGTGGATCATGCCATATCGCACCCCGTCAACTTTCATGGTATTGGCGAGGGTATGCCCCGCCACACCGCCTACCGCCGCCAGTGCGCCTGAATAGATTATGAATTGACGACGAGAACAACTCATGGCTGCTCCTTAAGAACATTCACCACAGCAGGGTTAAAGTTCGGGTTATCTCGCTGATCTGAGTGGCAATCCACACAGATTTTGACCTTACCTTTATCGCTCAGCACTTTCATGGTGTCTTGCTTAGGGTGGAGGTCATGACAACTCGCACAAGCCACTTTGGTCACGTGAACATCGTGGGGCCAAAACGCTTTTTGCAGTTGTTCAGGTAAGTGGCAAGACAAACAGACGCTATTTTGTTGTTCCACACTGTACATCGGATCATTAAACCGCATGACGTCTTTGACGCCTTCACGGTGATTGGGGCCCGGTTTGCCGTGGCAATTGGTGCACGTCACCGGCAAATTATTATTCGGGTTAATGACCTCAGCATGAGTGCCATGCATCCCTTCTTTATCGGGTTTATGGCAATCAAGGCAAGCATTGTCTGGATTACGCTGCTGCGTAACTTGCCAACGACCGTCTTTGTTAGCTTCTTCAGCCATTTGTGGTGTTGCCGACGCGGATATCGCCCATAACAAGCCTGACGCCAGCACCCCAGCAGTTAATAACGAACGTAGTACGCTCATATTCACTCCATTGGTTATCGCACCCCAGCGAACTGGGGTGAGTGGTTATTTGGCTAACAGGTCGTTTTTACGAGCTTGTGCATCCCATTCAGGTACCACAGTCTTTAAAAACTCTTGTTTTTCGGCATTAATTTTCTGCATATCCAAGCCGATGGCTTGCTGCGCCTTATCTTTGGTGGAGATATCTGGGATAGCAATTTCATGAGTAATGCCTTTGGAGCCCAGTAAGCGCGCCAGTTTTGCACGGGCATCAGCGGCTTTATCCATTGCACCACCCAGCATACGTAACCCTTCATCTGGGGCATGCATATGGATACCGTGTGACGCGATAGCTAAATCCCAACGCCACTGCGCATGACGGATATCGGCAAGGATATCTTTCATTTCAGCATCGGTTGCACCCGCATCCCAAGCTGCTTTAGCTTCAAAGTGAGCGCGTACTAGCTGATCTTCCACTTTGATTTTCATCTCTTGGATAGCTTTTTTACGCTCAGCAACAATGCCTTGAAGTTGCTCTTTGCTTTGGGTATGACAGCTACTACAGGTTTGTTCAAAGTTATCGAATGGATTACCGATTTTATGGCTGGTATACAGTTCCCCTTTTTCGTTTTGCAGTTTTGGCATGTGGCAGTCAATACAAGTCACATTGTTTTTGCCATGGATACCTGCGCTCCAAGTTTCATACTCAGGGTGTTGGGCTTTGAGCATTGGGGCTTTAGATAGAGAGTTTGTCCAGTCAGAGAAGGCAATGTTGTCGTAGTACACTTCCATGTCTTCGACTTTGGTGCCGTTATCCCAAGGGAATTTCACGGCTTTAGTTTCGCCAGAGAAATAGTATTCAACGTGGCATTGACCGCACACCATAGATTGTTGGTCGAAGCGGCTCGCTTTATCGAATGGTTTACCGATAGCTTCCATGGCACGTTCTGCGTATGGGCGAGAAAGAGTGAGTTCAGCCTTGCCTTTGGCAAACTCAGGAGAGTCTGTTTTGTGGCAATCTGCACAGCCCAATACGTTGACAACTTCAGGGCCGCCTTTTGCCCATTTGCCTTTGAAGTAGCCATCTTCACCATGTTCCTGAATTAATCGAGCAACGTCAGGGCTTTTACAGCTCCAACATGCCATAGGAAGAGGACCATCTTCAGCATTTTTTGGTGCACCTGTTCGCAGTGTTTCACGAACATCGATAATCGCGTAGGCGTGACCACGAGGTTTGTTGTAGTCACGGGAGAATGGATACCCAGCCCATAAGATGACGAGGCGAGGATCTTCAGCCAGTGCATCTTCTCGTTGTGATTGTTCTGAAGTCGCGCGCCATGAATGGTATTGATCAGGGTGCGCCGCTTCAAAGGTTTCGTTTCGAGCGTTAATAGTTGATGTGGAATCTTTTGTTGGAGTTTGTGCCTGTACAGAGGTAAACAGAAATATCCCTGCAAGCACACTCAGTAGGTACAGTGCATTATTTCTTATCTTTGCCATAAGGGCCTCGAGTGTTTTTAAGCCAGCCATCCCATTAGCTGTATTTATTTTTATATTTGATAACAATCGCACTATTGCTATCAGACAATTGCCAACTTATATAATTAGCAAAAAACCACACAAAAAATATTGTCTTTGATCAATAATTAAAATGAGTTTACTTTTTAATCGATGAAAAATAATAAAAATGGGGGAAATTGAATAAATAAAAAAATATTAAATTTTATTTTTTAAGGAATATATTGATTTAACTCTCAAATAATAATGATTATTATTTACCAGTCATTATTTTTTATTATCTTAATGATATTTATAGTGAATTATTCTTTTACCAATATGATGGATAAATAAGTTGGTTAATTTTTGAATTAAAACGTGCGTAAAATCAAAAAAAGTAAATATAGTTTTTTGTAAAAGTGCTCATCATATACTACTTTAGTGGTATATATTTTCATTAATTATAAATTTGGCTATTAAAAATAAGGTTTAAATTCGCAAATCATATTTATGAAATGTTAATGAATAATTATAAAACGACCTTAAACCCGCATTTCTCGATATTTGAACTTTGTCTTCGATGTGAAACGTCAAAGAATGACTATTTTCTTCATAATAACGCCAAAAATGAGTTTACCTACTAGGTAGTATGTATTTTTGATGGTTAGCTAATTAATATTCACAATAAATAATCATATAAAAAGTGCGGTTTATCAGTCTCTTTTAGCAGTTTTTGGTTGGGCAATGTAAAGGAAATAAACATGGTTGATATCACCCGTCGGGGAGTTTTAACGGGGGCTTGGCGTAATGCTGCACCCGTAATTCGACCACCATGGAGTGGTAGCGAAGCACGTTTTATTGAACAGTGCACTCGTTGTAACCAGTGTATCACGAGTTGTGAAACGGCAATTTTGCAACCGGGTCCTGGTGGCTATCCCATGGTCGATTTTCAGCGTGGTGAATGCACATTCTGTTATGCATGTGCAGAGGCCTGTCCTGAGCCTATATTCCTTCCTCAAAATACCCAGCCTTGGAATATCAAGATTGCCATTGGGCAACACTGTCTGGCGTACAAATCGATTGAATGTCGTCGTTGTGAAGACAGTTGTGAGCCTCAAGTGATCGCCTTTCGTCCATCACTGGCCGGTATTTACCAGCCAAACATTGATATGCAGGGTTGTACAGGTTGTGGCGCATGTGTCGCGGGATGTCCTGTATCAGCCATTACCATGGAGCATGAAGATGCACAATAACTGGCAAGTTTGCAGTTTGATTGTTCAAGTCAAAAGTGAACGCATTCCAGCTGTGACAGATGAATTACACCAAGAACCCAACTGCGAAGTGGCTATTTCCTCCCCTGAAAATGGCAAGTTGATTGTGGTTGTGGAAGGGGAAGACAGCAAAACGCTTTTAGATACTATCGATTTCATCCGTGATATCGACGGTGTATTGGATGTTTCACTGGTTTATCACCAGCAGGATGAGCAATGTGAGGAAAATGTATGAAACTCAGTCGTCGTAGCTTTATGAAAGCCAATGCGATAGCGGCCGCTGCTGCGGCGGCAGGCGTTGGCGTACCAAGTATTGCGAAAGCAGTGGTTGGTCAGCAAGAAAGCATTAAATGGGATAAGGCACCGTGCCGTTTCTGCGGTACAGGTTGTGGAGTCTTAGTCGGAACACAAAATGGCCGCATTGTTGCGAGCCAAGGTGACCCTGAAGCCCCTGTAAACCGTGGTCTGAACTGCATTAAAGGCTATTTCCTACCAAAAATCATGTACGGAAAAGACCGTTTAACTCAACCACTTCTGCGTATGAAAGACGGTGAGTACGATAAAAACGGTGAATTTACCCCAATTACATGGGAAAAAGCCTTTGATGTGATGGAAGAGAAAGTCAAAACCACCCTCAAAGAGAAAGGCCCTGAAGCTATCGGAATGTTTGGTTCCGGTCAGTGGACGGTGTGGGAAGGTTATGCTGCATCCAAATTATTTAAAGGTGGCTTCCGTTCAAATAACTTAGACCCGAATGCGCGTCACTGTATGGCATCAGCGGTTGTGGGCTTTATGCGTACCTTTGGTATGGATGAACCGATGGGTTGTTACGATGATATCGAACATGCCGATGCTTTCGTGCTGTGGGGTTCGAACATGGCGGAAATGCACCCAATTTTATGGTCGCGTATCACCAACCGTCGTCTCTCTAACCCTGATGTTCGTGTAGCGGTGCTATCTACATTTAAACACCGTAGCTTCGAATTAGCGGATAACGGCATTGTTTTTACGCCGCAATCAGACTTAGTGATCCTTAACTACATCGCGAACTACATTATTCAAAACAATGCGGTGAATCAGGACTTCCTCGATAAACACGTTAACTTACGTCGTGGGGCTACTGATATTGGTTATGGTTTACGTCCAACGCATCCTTTAGAGCAGAAGGCCAAAAACCCAGGTTCAGATGCGTCTGAGCCAATGACATTCGATGATTACAAAGCGTTTGTTGCGGAATATACCCTCGACAAAACTGCTGAAATGACGGGTGTTCCGAAAGATCAGTTAGAGGCATTAGCTAAGCTGTATGCAGATCCTAATGTAAAAGTCGTTTCCTACTGGACAATGGGCTTCAATCAGCACACTCGTGGCGTCTGGGCGAATAACTTGGCGTATAACCTGCACTTATTGACCGGTAAAATTTCTCAACCAGGTTGTGGACCGTTTTCCTTAACGGGTCAACCATCAGCTTGTGGTACTGCGCGTGAAGTGGGAACGTTTTCTCATCGTTTACCGGCAGATATGGTGGTTACCAACGAAAAACACCGTGAAAAAGTGGAGAATGTTTGGAAATTACCTGCGGGAACTATCCCAGAAAAAGTGGGATTACACGCTGTTGCTCAAGACCGTGCATTAAAAGATGGCAAGCTCAATTTTTATTGGGTGATGTGCAATAACAATATGCAAGCGGGCCCAAATATTAATGAAGAGCGTATGCCGGGCTGGCGTGATCCACGTAACTTTATCGTGGTTTCAGACCCATACCCAACCGTCAGCGCACTGTCTGCCGACCTGATTTTACCGACAGCAATGTGGGTAGAAAAAGAAGGGGCGTACGGTAATGCAGAGCGTCGTACACAATTCTGGCGTCAACAAGTACCAGCACCGGGCGAAGCAAAATCTGACTTAATGCAGATGGTGCTGTTCTCTCGTCGCTTCAAGGCAGAAGACGTTTGGCCGGAAGAATTATTAGCGAAAAAACCAGAATATCGCGGAAAAACGTTATACGACATTCTGTTTGCTAACGAGGCTGTGACCAAATTCCCACTGACAGAACTGGCCGATGGCCAGCTGAATGATGAATCCCGTGAACTCGGCTTCTACCTGCAAAAAGGGTTATTTGAAGAGTATGCAGGCTTCGGTCGTGGTCATGGTCATGACTTAGCGGATTTTGATGCTTACCACAAAGCTCGCGGTATCCGTTGGCCAGTCGTGGATGGTAAAGAGACCCAATGGCGTTACAGCGAAGGTAATGACCCTTATGTTAAAGCTGGACAGGGTTATCAATTCTACGGTAAGCCAGATGGTAAAGCGGTGATTTTTGCTCTGCCATTTGAACCAGCCGCAGAAGCGCCAGATGCAGAATACGATTTGTGGTTATCCACAGGACGTGTCCTTGAGCATTGGCATACCGGCAGTATGACTCGCCGTGTCCCTGAGTTGCACCGTGCATTCCCTGAGTCCGTGGTGTTTATGAACCCGCTGGATGCAAAAGCCAAAGACTTACGTCGTGGAGACAAAGTAAAAGTGCTTTCTCGCCGTGGTGAAGTGCTCTCAACTGTGGAGACTCGCGGTCGTAACCGTCCACCAAAAGGTTTGATTTATATGGCATTCTTTGATGCGTCTCAGTTAGTGAATAACCTCACTCTGGATGCAACGGATCCGCTATCGAAAGAGACGGATTACAAGAAATGTGCAGTTAAATTGGAAAAGGTGTAATTGCGTATGTCCCAGAAACCGAGTTCCCAGAATAGTCGCCGCCGTTTTTTGCGTGATGTTGCTCGCGCAGCGGGTGGACTGGCGGCTGTTGGTGTGGTACTGGGGCTTCAGCAACAAACCTCCCGAGCGAGCGGAGTGCATCTTCGCCCGCCGGGTGCCTTAGACGAAAGTGCTTTTGCAAGTGCCTGTGTGCGCTGTGGTCAATGTGTGCAAGCGTGTCCTTACGACATGTTGAAACTCGCTACATTGGCGTCTGGCATGGCAGCCGGTACACCGTATTTTATTGCTCGTGAAAATCCGTGCGAAATGTGTGAAGACATTCCTTGTGCCAAAGTGTGCCCAAGTGGTGCGTTGGATAAGGATATTGCTTCAATCAATGATGCTCGTATGGGGCTAGCAGTGTTACTCGACCAAGAGAACTGCTTGAATTTTCAAGGGTTACGATGCGATGTGTGCTACCGAGTTTGCCCTGTGATTGACGAAGCTATCACTCTGGAACTTGAACAAAACCATCGAACCGGTAAACACGCACGGTTTTTACCTACCGTAAACAGTAACTATTGCACTGGATGCGGTAAGTGCGAACAAGCGTGCGTACTCGAAGAGTCAGCTATCAAGGTATTACCACGCTCGCTGGCGAAAGGGGAATTAGGTCACCATTACCGTTTTGGTTGGCTGGAGGGAAACAATGGCAAATCGTAAGCACGATGCCGGACGTGAGGCTCTGGCGAAAAAAGGGTGGTGGGGAAGCCATAAATGGTTGGTATTAAGACGTACCAGTCAGCTGTTAGTGTTAGCGATGTTTTTAAGTGGTCCATGGTTTGGCGTGTGGATCTTACATGGCAATTACAGTAGCAGCTTATTGTTAGATACCATCCCATTGACGGATCCGCTGATTACTCTTGAAAGCTTAGCAAGTGGTTACTTACCGGGGATCTCCGCGTTAATCGGTGCAGGAATTGTTTTCGGGGTGTATGCCCTGTTAGGAAAACGGGTTTTCTGTAGTTGGGTGTGCCCTGTGAATCCGGTCACGGATGCGGCGGCATGGCTACGTCGAAAATTCGAATTCAATCAATCCGCCACGATCCCACGTTACATCCGCTATGTTTTGCTGGGGGTGATTTTGTTGGGCTCGGCATTAACGGGAACGTTGCTCTGGGAATGGATTAACCCTGTTTCTCTGATGGGACGTAGTTTGATTTTTGGTTTTGGTAGCGGCGCTTTAGTTTTAATTGCACTGTTTTTATTCGATTTATTGGTCGTGGAACATGGTTGGTGTGGTCACTTATGCCCACTCGGCGCACTGTATGGTGTTGCGGGGTGTAAAGGGGCTTTAGTCGTGACCGCCCATAAAAAAGAGCAGTGTAACCGCTGTATGGATTGTTTCCACGTTTGTCCTGAGCAGCAAGTTTTGCGCGTTCCGGTTCTTGATAAACAAGCCCCAGCACAGGTCACGGCGAAAGATTGCACGACATGTGGTCGCTGTATTGATGTCTGTTCTGAGGACGTTTTTAAAATAACACTAAAATGGAGTTCGGGAGCTAAATCATGAAAAACCCTGTCCTGAAAAGAACGTTAAGCCGTTGGATAGCGGGTATGGCCGTTGTCGTGAGCAGTTTTGCATGGTCGGCGAATGGCGTCGATCTGGCTCAATCACCAGAAGTGTCAGGTACACCAGAAAGTGGCATTCATATTCCTAAAGAGCAGGAAAAAATGGCACTGAACTACGTTAACCAGCCACCGATGATCCCTCACAGTGTTGAAGGGTATCAAATTACCACGAATACAAACCGTTGTTTGCAGTGCCATGGTGTGGAAAATTATCGTACCACTGGCGCACCACGTATTAGCCCAACACACTTTATGGATGCGACCGGTAAAGTATTAGGTGAAGTGGCACCAAATCGTTATTTCTGCCTACAGTGTCATGTTCCTCAATCTGATACTGCGCCGATTATCGATAATACCTTTACCCCATCTAAAGGCTTCGGGAAATAAGGGGCGGATATGACTAATAAAAGTGATAAACCGGGGATTATTCGCCGAGTTTGGCAGTGGTGGTGGCGCCCAAGCCGTTTAGCGTTGGGTACGTTGTTGATTATCGGTTTTGTCGGCGGTGTTATTTTCTGGGGCGGTTTTAATACCGGAATGGAAAAAGCCAACACAGAAGAGTTCTGTATTAGCTGCCATGAAATGCGTGAAAACGTCTACGAAGAGTATATGGATACCATTCACTATACTAACCGTAGTGGGGTGAGAGCGACATGCCCTGATTGCCACGTACCTCATGAGTTTGTGCCAAAAATGGTGAGAAAAATCAAAGCCAGTAAAGAGCTCTACGGTAAGATTTTTGGCGTGATTGATACACCACAGAAATTTGAAGCACATCGTCTCGAAATGGCGCAGAACGAGTGGCGACGGATGAAGGATAATAATTCCCAAGAGTGCCGTAACTGCCACAACTTCGACTATATGGATTTTACCGCTCAAAAAAGTGTCGCTGCAAAAATGCATGACCAAGCGTTAAAAGACGGAAAAACCTGTATTGATTGCCATAAAGGTATTGCGCATAAGTTACCAGATATGCGAGAAGTGGAACCTGGCTTCTAAGAAATAGGCTAGTTGGTCATTTGGCTAACTAGCCTAAGTTGTATTTGTGATAAATCAATAAAATTACGTGGTTTTTGTGTATTGTAGCTAATATTAGAGCACAGCATTTTTGCGAGACAAATCGGGGCTATTAAACTATGTGGAAAAAGCTTCACCAATTAGCGATTCCAATGAACCTATATCGATTATGTGGGCGGCTTGCTCCATGGTTTATTGTGTTAAGTGTGATCTTTCTGGCTGTCGGCTGGGTTTGGGGCTTTGGTTTTGCACCAACCGACAAAACACAGAGTGATAGCTACCGGATCATGTATATTCACGTCCCCGCGGCCATGTGGTCGATGGGGATTTATGCCACTATGGCTATCACGGCGTTCATCGGTCTTGTGTGGCAGATGAAAATTTCTGAGTTAGCCATTGCCGCAATGGCACCCGTCGGCGCTGTATTCACCTTTATCGCGCTTGTCACCGGCGCCACATGGGGTAAACCGATGTGGGGAGCTTGGTGGGTATGGGATGCGCGCCTGACATCTGAATTGATCCTGTTATTCTTATATGTTGGGGTCATTGCCCTGTGGCACGCTTTTGATGACCGCCGTACAGCAGGAAAAGCGGCTGCCATTTTAGTGTTAATTGGGGTAATCAATTTGCCGATTATTCACTACTCCGTTGAGTGGTGGCAAACCTTGCATCAACCCTCAACACGTATGCAAGAAAGCATTAACCCAGCGATGCGTACACCATTACGTTTAGCTATTCTGGGGTATTTATTCCTGTTTATTTCGTTGACACTAATTCGTCTACGTAACCAATTGTTAATGTTAGAGCGTAACCGACCTTGGGTACTGGAACTGATGACTAAGCGAGGAAATCGTCATGAGAGGAAATCATAATGAGAGGAAATCATAATGAATAGTGCATTTGCCTCTTGGAGTGACTTCATCGCCATGGGTGGATATGGATTTTATGTTTGGTTAGCGGTTGCGCTAACCCTTTTGCCATTAGCGGCACTGTGCATCCATACCTATATTCAACGAAAAATGATTTTTAGCGCGATTGTTCAGCAGCAAGCGCGAGAAGCAAGACAAAAAGCCGCTAGAGCGCGCAGGGAGGGGATGTGAATATTCGTCGCCGTAACCGACTGTGGTTGGTTTCATCCATTATTTTAGGTGTTGGACTGACTTTTTCATTGGTGTTATACGCCTTAAGTTCCAGTATCGACCTGTTTTATACCCCCGGTGAAGTGATTTACGGGAAGCGAGAAACGCAAAAAGTGCCTGAAGTTGGGCAGCGTTTACGCGTGGGTGGCATGGTAATGCCGGGCTCTGTTGTGCGCGACCCAGACTCGCTGAAAGTGACTTTTACCGTTTACGATGCGGAAGCTGAGATTGACGTAAGCTATGACGGTATCTTGCCTGACTTATTCAAAGAGGGGCAAGGCGTGGTGGTGCAAGGGGAATTAGAACCGAATAACCATGTGATGGCGAAAGAAGTGTTAGCCAAACATGATGAAAACTACACACCGCCAGAAATTGAGCAAGCGATGCAAGAAAACCATAAACGTCCTGCTGCAATGTATAAGGACAATGCATCATGATCCCTGAGATTGGTAATATCCTGCTGTGTTTAGCATTAGGGGTTTCGGTATTACTCTCTTTTTATCCACTCTGGGGTGTGGCGCGTAATGATGCCCGCCTGATGGCGGCTTCTAGACCATTAGCTTGGTTGCTTTTCCTGTTTATCGCAGGGGCATTTTTAGTCTTAATTAATGCCTTTGTGGTGAATGATTTCTCCGTCACTTACGTGGCCAATAACTCCAACACGCAATTACCGATTTGGTACCGTGTGGCGGCAACATGGGGCGCTCATGAAGGGTCTCTGTTGCTGTGGGTGCTGTTAATGAGTGGCTGGACATTTGCGGTGGCATTATTCAGTTACCGTATGCCGCTGGATATTGTGGCGCGCGTGCTGGCGGTAATGGGCATGGTGAGCGTCGGCTTTTTGCTGTTTATCATTTTTACCTCAAACCCATTCTCTCGCACCTTGCCCGCTTTCCCGATTGAAGGCCGTGACTTAAACCCACTGCTGCAAGATCCGGGGCTGATTTTCCACCCGCCATTACTGTACATGGGTTATGTGGGCTTCTCGGTGGCCTTCGCCTTCGCGATTGCCGCATTACTCAGTGGTCGCTTAGATAGCTCCTTTACCCGTTTTGCACGTCCTTGGACGTTGGCAGCATGGTTCTTCTTAACGCTGGGAATTATGTTAGGGTCGGCGTGGGCATATTACGAATTAGGCTGGGGTGGCTGGTGGTTCTGGGATCCGGTCGAAAACGCCTCGTTTATGCCGTGGTTAGTGGGAACTGCGTTGATTCACTCATTATCGGTCACTGAGCAGCGCGCCACCTTCAAAGCATGGTCGCTATTATTGTCGATATTTGCCTTCTCGTTGTGCTTATTGGGCACCTTCTTAGTCCGTTCAGGCGTCTTGGTTTCGGTGCACGCTTTTGCTTCTGACCCAGCTCGTGGGCTATTCATTCTTGCCTTTATGGTGTTGGTTATCGGTGGCTCGCTATTGGTGTTTGCGATACGCGGTCATAAAGTACGTTCTAAGGTGAACAACGCATTATGGTCTCGGGAATCCCTGCTATTAGGGAATAACGTAATTCTGACAGCCGCCATGTTGGTGGTGTTGTTAGGTACATTGCTGCCACTTATTCATAAACAAATTGGTTTGGGAACGATTTCAATTGGTGAACCGTTCTTCAACACCATGTTTATTGCCTTGATGGTGCCGTTTGCGCTGTTACTGGGTATTGGACCGCTAGTGCGTTGGGGACGTGATCGTCCTGCGGCTATCCGCAAATTGCTGCTAATAGCGTTAGTACTGACATTGATTCTCTCTTTCTTGCTGCCTTGGCTAATGCAAGACAGAGTCGAAGCACTGACGGTACTGGGCTTAATGATGGCGTGCTGGATTGTTATTTTGGCCTTCGCTGAAATGAAGGTACGCATCAGCAAAAAAATCAAACTGACTTCAAGCTATTGGGGAATGGTGCTGGCACATATTGGTTTAGCGGTGACTATCGTGGGGATCGCCTTTAGCCAGAATTACAGTATTGAACGTGATGTGAAAATGAAGCCGGATGATAGCATTGCTATTCGTGGATATACCTTTGTATTTAATGGGGTGCATGAAGCGGATGGGCCAAATTATCAAGGGGTGATTGGTACTATCACCGTGAAAGAGAATGACAAGGTGATCACCACGCTGCATCCAGAAAAACGTTTTTATAGCACTAGCCGTGCAGTGATGACGGAAGCGGCTATTGATGGCGGTGTTACTCGTGATTTATACGCGGCGTTAGGGGAGGAGATCTCTACGAATGTCTGGACACTGCGTTTGTACTATAAACCGTTTGTCCGCTGGATTTGGGCGGGTGGGTTATTTATGGCAGTAGGCGCGTTATGTTGCCTGTTTGATTCGCGTTATCGTCGTCGCAAGCTACAAGGGGAAGCTGTATGAATCGCAAAGTCTTTTTAATTCCTTTTGTTATCTTTGCGGCGATTGCTGCCGTGCTGTTATGGCAATTGGTACGTAATGCGGAAGGGGATGACCCCCGCTTGCTAGAGTCCGCCTTGGTTGGCAAGCCAGTGCCGGTTTTCCGTTTGGAATCCTTGGAAAACCCGGGGCAGGAATATGACACCAAAGTATTGATTCAAGGGCAGCCTATTTTATTGAATGTCTGGGCGACATGGTGCCCGACTTGCCGTGCTGAGCACCAATATTTGAATCAGTTAGCGTCTCAAGGGATCCGCGTTGTGGGGATGAACTATAAAGATGATCGCCAAAAAGCGATCGGCTGGCTGCGCGAATTGGGTAATCCATACGCATTAAGTTTATTTGACGGGCAGGGGATGCTGGGGCTTGATCTCGGTGTGTATGGCGCGCCTGAAACCTTTTTAATTGATGGGCAAGGGATTATTCGTTATCGCCATGCCGGTGCGGTTGATGAACGCGTTTGGCAAAACGAGCTGAAGCCGTTGTGGGATCGTTATAGCAAGGAGGCAAATCAATGAAATATGTGATTGCCTTGATGATGTGGGCGCTCAGCGCAGGTGTAAGCTTGGCTTCCACGGAAGTTTTCACATTTGAAAATGAGCAGCAAGAGCAGCAATTTCGTAAATTGACGGAAGAGCTACGTTGCCCAAAATGCCAAAATAACAGTATTGCTGATTCCAACTCCATGATAGCCCTCGACTTGCGCCAGAAAGTGTATGAGCTGATGCAAGAGGGGAAAAGCCGCGATGAAATCGTCGATTATATGGTGGCGAGATATGGTTATTTCGTGACGTATAACCCGCCATTAACGCCGCTAACCGTGGTGTTATGGGGAATGCCATTTGTGGCTATCGCGGTTGGGGGATGGTTGATTTACGCCCGTTCTAAAAAACGTGTCAGAGCCAGCCAAGTCGCTCAAGAGGATGATGACGAGCTGCTGCCAGAAGCGAGTCGTGTGAGTGCTTGGGTGTATGTCCCCGGCATCGTGATTGCGTTGGGTGTGGCAGGGGCTGCGTATTATGAAGTGGGTAGCTACAGCAAAGTGAAAGATTGGAATGTGGCTTACCAGCAAGCGCCAGCATTGTTAGATAGAGCGCTGAATGCCAATGAGCTTCCTCTGAATAATGAAGAGATGGAGAACTTGGCTTTAGGCTTACGTACTCGCCTTCAAGACGATCCGCAAAATATTGATGGCTGGGTGATGCTCGGTCGCATTGGGATGGTATTAGGGAACGCCACCATGGCAACCGATGCTTATGGGCGTGCTTACCGCTTATCCCCTGACGATGATGCGGTCGCATTAGGCTATGCGGAGGTATTAACCCGTTCATCAGACCCAAGTGATAACCAAGAAGGTAATGAGCTACTCAAAAAGCTGATTGCTAAGAACCGAACTAACGTTAAAGCGCTCAGCATATTTGCCTTTAATGCGTTCGAACAGGGGCGTTATCCTGAAGCCATTTCGGCTTGGCAGATGATGTTAAAGCTACTGCCTGAGAATGATCAGCGCCGAGAGATTATTGAGCGCAGTGTCGAGCAATCGCTGATGATGCTGCATGAGAAGAAAGAGGCACCAGAAGGTAAATAACGGTTTTCGGGGCATCTGGCATTAATGTGATTGAATAAAGGGAGCTTAGGCTCCCTTTATTTTTGATATAAGGATGCAATGTAGTATTGGCGTTCTTTTAAAACTAAATGGTTTTTTAAAATTATATTATTTAGATGTTCTATTATAAAAAAGCGTCTGTATTTTATTGATTTATTATGATTGTTATTTAAATCTATTTATTATCAAAGCATTAAGTAATTTACTAGAGTGACTGATATAAATGATTCTATATATAAATAGATGTTTATATATCTATGTTTTTCATTTCTTAAATAAATGTTGACAGCATGCTATTTTGTTAATTAATTTTAATGCGTAGTTTGTTGAAACTTTATCTTAAATAACACATGAGGTGATCTTTATGGAATTTGTCATTCTTAATGAACGTGTTTCTGCTATTAATGAAGAAAATGCGATGTACAACGAAGATGAATCTATCGAATTAGAATAATAAGTTATATTGAATAGCCGCTAATTGCGGCTTTTCTTAATAGAGGCTAAATATGGATTTTTCGCTACTAAAACCATTAATTAAATGCTCACATCATATTTTAATATCTGATGATGGCGATATTTGCATAGGGGAAATACCTCAAAAGGGTTGTATTATTAAAAGTCCGGAAGGGTGGGTACTATCGTTATTACCCAAACTTGATGGAGAGCATACTATTCCCAGAATAGTAAAGGAATTGAAATCTTTAGGATTTAACGTTGATAAAGAATGTATTGTTGAGTTTATTAATAAGCTTAATCAGTTAGGCGTCATTGAAATTTCAGATACTTATTCGGATATTCTTAGTCAACAAGAAATAAATTTATATGATAGGCAGTTATTACAATTTTCGTTAATTGATAGTCAAAAAGTAGGTGGTTTAAAGTATCAAGAAAAACTCAAAAATAGCCGAGTTTTGATTCTAGGTATGGGAGGATGGGGTACGTGGTGCGCAATGCAGTTAGCTATGTTAGGTATAGGCACATTGAGGTTGGTAGACGGTGATGTGGTTGAGCTTTCTAACTTAAATAGACAAGTTCTTTATACTTTTGATGATATTGGAAGCGCAAAAGTTGAAGCTGCTGAAATAGGTATTAAACGGCATAATAGATATACCAAGGTTGAGAAGTACAATGAGTTTGCAACGATAGATAGAGATCGGTTGATGGAAGTTTTAGATGGCGTAGATGTCATTTTAATTGCATGGGCTAGTTTAGGTTATTTTAGAAAAAATACAGTTGAAGGTGTTATTCATGATATCGCCTATGAAAAAGAAATACCGGTAATTGAATTGGGGGGAGATCCTTTAGACATTTCAGTTGGACCTATTTATTTAAATGATGGGTACAATTCAGGCTATCATGCGGTAAAAAATAATATTAGAAATAAATTCTATAGCCAGAATCATGAAGTTGAAAAATTTCAATTAGCAAGAATGAAACACCAGTTTTTAAATGGCAAGAGAAAAGTAAACGCTTGGCAAAGTACGCCATCTCTTGCGGTCATGTCAGGATTAGTAACAGACCAAATTGTTAAGTTAATTACTGGCTATGATGATGTGGTATTGAAAAATAGGAAAATATTCTTTTCGCTAAGAGACTTTAAAATGACTGAGGAGCTTTTGTGAGGGAAATTCATAAGTTAACTAATAGTTTTAATAACAAAGGATATGTTCAGTTTCCTATGGAACAATACTTTTCAGAGTTAGATAAATTTTATGATGATTTTCTTGATATTAATGATGCTGAATGGTCATTTATTATAAAAAATAAATTTGCTCCAGTGGATTACTATAAAAATAAGCACTCTAAGCTTGAGATAGAACAAGAAAGAGAAAAAGCACGACAAGAATATCACCAAGGGAATTTTTGCTATTCATTTAGGCGAATAACTGATAACCAACAAAGAAAGTCAGTGTCATCTTTTTTAGCGATCAAGACCTTTTTAGATAGCACAGAATTCAAATCCTTTCTGTCTGAAATAACGAAAAAAAGTATCAATACATTATCGCTATGTTATTTAAGCTGGTTTGATTTAGGGGATTTCCTAACCACACACTGCGACTCAGGTTCCTGCATTAATATTGTCATTAACTTTACGAAAGGTTGGGAACATAACCATGGTGGCTTGACTTTTATTTTGGATAAACAAAAAGAAAACATCATAGAAGCATTAGTACCAACGTATTTGAGTACATTAATTATTGATACGGGAGAAAAAAGCATTCCCCATTTTGTCTCAATGGTGAGTTCGGTAGGTGTTAGAGGCTCTAAAAGAATGGCGGTGGTTGCTCGATATGACGCATAAAAATACGGTCATTATATTTGCAGCGATAATATCTATACTGTGGGGGATGGGGTTTCCGATCTCGAAAATCGGTATTGGAATTGTTGGGGCATGGGTATTCCGATTCTATTCCGCATTGATAGCTTTGCTGGTGCTGTTATTTGTATTTTTCTTTATATACAAAAAGAAATTTATAGTGAGTCATTTTATTCGTTGCATTCCTCTTGGCATTTTAAATATGTTCCTCGTGCCAATATTAAACAACATTGCGCTCCAATTTACGGACTCCGTTAAGGCATCGGTATTGGTCTATACCATGCCAGCGATAACGTCTTGCTTTGTGATGATAAGCCAGCGGAAGATAATCTTGAACTCGTTGGTTGTCTCGGTACTTTGTGGGCTTGGAATTCTGTTTTTTACCTCATTTGATGCGATGAGCTATGGTGAAGTGATTATATTGTTGAGTGCATTTGCATGGGCGCTAGGAACCTTTCTATCAGGACACATTGCCGTCAGCGTTGATGTTTTTTCAAAGGTGCTTTATCAAAATATCACTTCATTTTTGATTATATTGATTTTTACGATGTTTCTATCTGTCAATTTAGATCTGACAAGCTATGGATTGAGTTACCATAGATTGATGACGGAATTGCTGATTCCCGTGATTTTTATCGGTGTAGCAAATGGGGTATTAGTTTACATTTTATGGTTTTACATGATTGATAATGGCGGGGCTGAACTATCGTCTTATTCGATTCTTATTTCACCGATGATGAGTGTGCTTATTTCGTATTACTACTTAGGTGAAGCAATAAACGTGAATATGTTGATTGGAATGGTTTTGATTTTTACTAGTGTCGCTTTAGTCTTTTTGAAGAAGAAAAACTAACGGGTACATTTTACCAATATTAATTAACTCTGTATTGCTTAACCCAAGTTAGTTAGTTTTTTTGTCAGGCTTGCGAGCTGCATTTTGCCTTAACAATAATGCCAAAAAACAATAACAATAAGCCTCTTATTAAGATACAATCTGCGCTCATCTATAGGCTATGAAACACCGGAAAACCGTTGCATTTACGTCACGCGATTCGACAATTTGCCGCTTACCTTGCCTTACTCGCTGTAGCGATGCTGTTCGTTGCGCCATTGATTTCAAAATCAATGTCACATATGAACGACTGCTCAATGGGGCATGGGGAAATGGCGGAGCATTCGATGCTGCAGCATCACGAAATGCCATTGTCTGAACATTGCGAAGATGGCGGTGCGATGAATCATATGCTGATGACGGGAGTCGGGCAATCACCGATGGAAGACATCGCGTGTGGTTACTGCCAACTACTTGTTCACTTCCCATTTTTGATTTTATTTGTTGCTGCGGTGCTCCGCCAATTAGCAACCCTCGCTATCTTTGTTCCTTTCGAACGTTGTATTCAATTACGAATTTTCCGTCCTTGGTCATTACAGCTAGCTCGCGCACCACCCACAACCTATTGATTCTTATTTCTTTATTTAACGTAATTTAAAACTGTATTTTGTCTTCAATGGGCAAAACCGCTTCGCTTATCCTGAAATTGAGCTTCATTTTCAGGAGGCTAGGCTATTTTTCAAAAGAAGCTGAGTGGTCATTAACTCCTTGAGCCAATCGCAGTAAGAAACAGATAAAAATAGGCTAAAAATGAACTCAATTAATTTTAAATTTGCACCTGTGACTGCGCTGGTGATTTCAGCTATCGCGTCAACATCCACTTTCGCTAAAGAAGAAAATCAAAGTTTAATTACCGATAGTTCGGTCATGATTGTCACGGCTCCTGTGGACTCACCGTTAACGATTTCGACATCGCCGAAAACCCCAAGACAGCCAGTACCCGCGAGTGATGGCTCTGATTACTTGAAAACGATACCCGGTTTCTCCCAAATCCGTAACGGTGGTACGAATGGTGACCCTGTTTTTCGCGGCATGTTTGGTTCCCGTCTTAAGATCATGACGAATGACAGTGAAATGTTGGGAGCGTGTCCTTCCCGTATGGATGCGCCGACGTCTTATATTTCTCCGGAAAACTTTGATTTGCTCACCATGGTGAAAGGGCCACAAACCGTATTATGGGGGCCTGGAAATTCAGCGGGTACTGTGCGTTTTGAGCGTGAAAAACCTGTCTTTACGGAGGGCGGTATTCAAGGGAATGCGAGTGCATTGACAGCATCAAATCGGCGTTGGGATGCGAATGCGGATGTGAGTTTAGGAAATGAGAAAGGTTATGTACGCCTGACGGGCAATAAATCTCGTTCTAATGACTATAAAGATGGTAACGGAGACAAAGTACCGTCTAAATGGGATAAATGGAATGCGGACGTTGCAGTAGGCTGGACGCCAGATGAATATACATTACTCGAGCTCTCCGCAGGGAAAGGTGATGGTGAAGCGCGATATGCAGGACGAGGAATGGATGGCTCTCAATTCAAGCGTGAAAGCTTAGGATTACGTTTCGAGAAAAGCAATATCGGTGAGGTATTCGATAAAATCGAAGGGAATGTTTATTACAACTACGCCGACCATATTATGGATAACTACTCATTACGTAGCCCAACGAGTGGAATGGGATCTGCTGGCGGACATATGGGCGGCGGTCATGGCGGACACGGCATGATGATGAATATGCCAATGAAAATGCGTGTTGACCGCGAGACGATGGGCGGCCGGGTCATGGGAACGTGGTTATGGAGTGATTATGAACTGCGCGCTGGGGCAGACATGCAGATCAATAAACACCGTAAAAACAGCAATAATAGCTGGAAAAAAGATGCCGAATTCCAAGATTATGGGGTATTCAGTGAGGTGACTTGGACGGCGAGTGAGCAAGGTAAAGTGATTGGCGGCGGGCGTTTAGACCGCGTATTAGTCGATAACTACACTGATGTAGGCTCTTCAGGCCGAAATACAGTTATGCCAGCTGGTTTCGTTCGTTATGAACATGCATTACCTGAAACGCCAGTGATGCTGTACGCCGGGGTGGGGTATACAGAAAGATTCCCAGATTATTGGGAGTTATTCTCGCCAAAAATGGGGCCGAACGGCAATAAGAATGTTTTTGATAACGTGAAAACCGAGAAAACAACACAGTTAGATATTGGGGCGAAATACAGTGATGATAAGGCTAATGCATGGGTTTCTGCTTATATAGGGCGCGTCGATGATTTTATTCTATTCCGCTATAGCCCAACTAACGCCAGAATGAGCCAAGTTGAAAACGTCAATGCGATGATTATGGGCGGTGAAATGGGCGTCGCTTATCAGTTGAGTGATGAATGGAAAGCGGATGCAAGCCTTGCATATTCGTGGGGGAAAAATAGAACTGATGGACGTGCACTGCCTCAAATGCCACCGTTGGAAAGCCGTTTAGGCTTAACGTGGGAGAAAGGTGATTGGACAACGACGGGGCTGGTACGCATGGTGAGTCGCCAAGATCGCGTAGCAATCAACGAAGGTAACGTTGTCGGAAAAGACTTCAGTGAGAGTGCGGGCTTTACGGTATTTTCGATGAATGCGGCATATCGCATCAATGAAAGCGTGAAACTGAGTGCGGGTGTCGATAACCTGTTTGATAAAACGTACAGCGAGCACTTGAACTTAGCAGGTAATAGCGGATTTGGTTATTCGTCCAATAGCCCTGTTAATGAGCCGGGTAGAACATTCTGGGGTAAATTGAACGTCACGTTCTAATCTATTTAGCACTGAATGAAGCTAACAACCCGTGTAAAAGCGGGTTGTTAGTTTTTAGGCAATCACAGGAATATAGTAATTCAGTTCTTGGATGTAGGTATGAGGGTGGTTAGTAAAATCCTCATAAGTTGGCGTTGATTTTAAAACATAATGTTCAATATCAGCCCCTAAACCGCGAGCAATATCCATCTCGGCCAGGACTTTTCCATAAGCGGTATAAATGATGTCGTTATAGTCAGTGCCTTGTAAATTACCGATAAATTTAATTTGCAAATAATTGCCAGCGGGAACCATTAGTTTTTTAGTAAATTGTGGCATGACGTTAAGATCGTTTTCATCAAATGCAGTGGAATAGAGGAAGCGTCCTTCTTCATCTGAGCTTTTATCGACTCCGTGAATAGCATACAAGTTTTTGGCAACAATCTTGTTTTTATCTAAAAAGTTTTTCCAATACTGGCGTCGTAACTCTTCAGTTTTTAAGTTCCACTCGTTAATGCCTTGTGTGTAGCGATGAGTCATTCCCTCTAAGTGGATCTCTTTTAATTCGACTAATTCCACATGAGCTTCGAGTTCTTTACTTTCACGAAGAGGAAGACAGAATCCTTCAATATGCCAGCCTGAGCGTTTACGATATTCTGAAGGCGTTACACCAAACTGTTTCTTGAATGCACGACAAAAAGTTTGTTGTGAATCAAAACGATAGCGTAGTGAAATGTCCATGATACTATCGCTTGTTAAGCGTAAAGCAACGGCAGAACAGGATAAACGACGGGCACGAATATAAGCACCTAACGCGAGACCTGTTTGGGTTTTAAATAATCGTTGAAAGTGCCATTTAGTGTATCCAGATTTATCAGCAACGGTATCAAGGGAGAGCCGCGACTCTAAATTTTGTTCTATCCAGAGAATGATTTCTCTGATAACACTTTCTTGTAGCATGGTTACCTTTCCAGTCACTTTTGCAACAGGCGTTATTTTAAGCGCCAAATCTGAGTATTAAAGTTAGATAAAAATCATCGTAATTGAACATAGGATAGCATGTCTACTCACAATTTTTTTATAAGCAATGTGAAGTTAGGTAAGTTTTAATCGGTTTTTTACACATTAAATGATGGTTAGTTAGCTTATTAAATAGAGATAACGTATTAGGAATACGCTGAATTTTTGATAGCCTACAACGCATTTTTTGTTAAATCAGTTGTTGTGCAAAGAAAATACTATTCATAAAAATAGAATAAAATCGATTAACGAATGAATAGATTTAAAGCAAACATTCAATAGGTTACTCGATTCAGTTTGTGTGAGTATAATTCAATCATCATCCATTAGTATTCATATTTTGTATGACAAAATGGATTATTTGGGAAAAGTTAAATAAATGATAAAAAATTATTCTGATAGTGATAGATGATTTAGTCAGTTATTATTATGATATAGCTTGTTGTTAAGTGAATAAATCATTAGTAGATGATTTAAAATATAAGAATAAATTTAAGTATATAAACGTAAGCTATCATTATTTGAAAAAAATTAAGATAATCCTTGAACATTGTTTTTGTGATTTTGTAATATAGCTCATGCCGTAGGTCATCATTAAATGAGTAATTAAATTTTACGTCATTATTTGATAGGTATAATAAGTAAATATACACAGGCATTAATCTTAATTTTATGTGATTGCTATCACTCTTTTATTTTTATATTACATGGATTATTGGTTTTATTTGTAATTTAAATCAACCAATTACAGTTTTAAATGAAAAATATCTATTTATGAATGTCACTAAATGATGTGATGTATGTCGCGTTTTGTTAACGTAAGTCAATTAATTAAACTTGGTGTGATGATAGTTTAGCTGCCCTCATAATTGGTATTCAATCTAATAGTAAAAGGAGTATTTATGAATGAAAATGAAATTGCGAAAAAGCTAGGGATTAAGATCCGTATGCAAAGAGAGAGTCATAAAATGAGTCTTCAGCAAGCGGCCGATTTAATTGGTGTTTCTGAGGATGAAATGAATCGTTTCGAGAGTGGAGAAAGCTGTATCGATGTTGATTCTCTTTTTCAATTTGCGTATTTATTTAACTTGGAACCCGCATCATTTTTATATGGTGTTGTGAACATAAATAGCGGTACTTGTAGTACACTTCATTAATAATATCAGCATGTTATGTTATTATTCATTTATTTTTTAAACGTTAATTATCACTAGGAAAGTAAAAGATTTTCCATTATCGACACTGTTTTGATAAAAGAGATTCCATGAATTTAATCGTCTGACCGGAAGAGATTATCTGTTTTACTATTATAGGGTGTTTCTTCCGGCTTAATACGCTGGTTTTAGGTTATGCCTGTATGCAATTTTTACACATAACAATTATCTATTATGAATAATCTTATAAAGTTCATCAAAATTATCGAATCTAAGAATTAAATAAAACTCCAGTCTCAATTTGAATTAATATTGTACAAAGTTGAATTATATTGATAGATAAATTTAAATTTATTTAAATAATGATAAACTTAGTTTAAATATTTATAAGTTAATGGACATATTTTTATACGAGAATATACGAATATTTATTAAACGTTAATGATTGTATTACTTTTTATGTTAAACAAATAAATGGATACATTTAGTCATGATTTACTCGTAATACATTTATTAGTATTAATAAGCAGCTGTAAACTGCTGACGAATAAATTGTGGCCGCTCTACCTCATCTAATATTGCCACCGCTAAATCCTGAACAGATATTTTTGCGGGGGTATTGCCGTTCATTAATAGCTGTTTTCCGCCAAGTCGAAATGTTTCTGTCCGTGCGCCATCTTCAAGCATTGCAGCAGGAGAAACAAACGTCCAATCTAAGCTATCGATTGACTCCAACGTCGTTTTAAATTCTTTGACAGCTTGAGCTCCGGGCCAGATATTGGCTGGAAAATCCGGGGAGTCGAGCAATAAAACACCTGGAGCGATTTCTAAGCTTCCAGCACCACCAACCACGATAAATCGTTTTATGCCTGCTTTTTTCACGGCCTCTAAGATTGCTTGGTTACCTGCAACTGTATCACGGTACAGATTAGGGTTACTCCATCCACCATTAAATGCGCTAAGCACCACATCTTGACCTTTAAGCCGAGATGTTAGCCAAGCCACATCCGTAATATCTCCGGATTCAGTAATTAAATGGGCATGTTGAGGAAGCTGATTGCTGTGACGAGAAATCGCAGTGACTTGATGATGACGCATTAAGGCTTCAGAAACCAATGCTTTACCGACAAAACCAGTCGCTCCTAGGATCGATATTTTCATGTTTAGCTCCAGCTGCCTTTTCATTTGTCAGGCTTAATGAATGTTAATGAAAGTATAGAACATGAAAATTTATTTGGTTGTTTTTTATCTAAACTCTAGAGCGACAAAAATCAATCACATGGACGATCCTTTGCTGAAATTCGGGTGTCAGGCCAGCTGGGGAAAGCCCTAATGAAATTTGCCGTAATGGTTCAGCTATTGTCATAGAGAGGATCAAATCGCTGATAACGGCAAAATCATGCTGTTGGATAATTTCGTCTTGTGCATGGCGGGTTAGCCATTGATTGAGTAATTGGCGACTGCGCTCAATACCGTTTTGTTGGTATTTTTTTAAGAGCAATTCTTTGTGTGCAAAATCTGTTTGTAATAAGCGATACAGCCCAACGGCTTCTTGGGAAAGAACAGTTTTTGCGACAATTTCTAAATTATTTTGCAATAGGCTAAATAGCTCATCGCGGGTCGTCGCTTTTTGTTCGAACAATGGCACAAAGCTATCTGTCCAATTGAGTACCACTCTTTCAACAAGCTTTTCACGATTTTCCATAAAACGATAAATGGTTTTTTTAGCTACACCAGCACGTTTTGCCACATTATCGATACTAGTGAGTTGGTATCCATCTTCAAGTAGTGAATTCAGCGCTGCATTCATGATTTTTTCTTTGAGCAGCGCCTCAGGAATACTTGGGCGGCCTCGAGTTGGTTTCTTCTCGCTGCTGTTTGACATAAATGGCTTACCTCATTTTGCTATCTTGACTTTTTTTCATTTTAGCTCAAAACTAATTAGGAAACAAGATAAGTTTCCTAATTAATCGAGATAGGTAGGTCATCATGAAAACAAATCAAACATGGGCAGTTAACGACATAAATCAGTTGCTGCTTCCACATCCGTTACGCATGGAAATGGGTATTGAGCGTGATGAGAATGGGTTGTTAACCGTCGCGGTTCGGACGGATTTGTATGGCTGTAAAGGCCGAATGCTCGCGTGGTGGTTTACCTTTTTCGAGACCACACAACATATTCGCTGGTGGCACCCCCATGACCACGTTGCTCATCACGGTTGGGATGATAAATGGCAAAAAGGAGAGCGTTTTATTGGCGCTTCCATCCATGCCGTTGAGTCTCTCGGTGCGATCCCGCCCGTTGCTGCGAAATTAAAATTTAGAGATCCAACGGATTTCTTTGAGGCTTCAGCTTATGAAAAAGCCATCAAAGAGGGGCATATTTCCGGTGCAGTTTGCTCTTCGATTGGCTTTGGTGAGCATATTGAAATGGATGCCAAAGGGTATCCTATTGATGGGAAAATGATGCATCTAGCCCGTGATACTGAGTTTGGTTGTATATTACGTAGCCGTTTCTTGCTAGGCGCATCTCTTGAAGATCCACGCACACAGCTGTCAGATGAAATTGGATTAGAGTTAATGCGCCACTGCTATAACGAATTTACCTATTTGTCTCGTTTCTTGCCGTCGTTGTATTACGGCGAGCACGCGAATGGGGAAAGTGCGCCATTACCATGGTGAAGTCGGGTAGAACTCCAGCGAGATATCAAGCTAATTAAACTATAAACAAAGTCTGGATGGTTAGCGCTATACCTCCGAATAGTGTTAGCTTTCTGGGCTTTTTTCTCTAAATAGTTTCAAGATAATACTGGTTATGATAGCGATAGCCCCACCTAAGGCAGTTTCAAGAACGCGATCAAACAATAATGTATAAACAGGGTGACGCCAATAAACCACTTGTTCAAGAACCGAGAGGATTAGGCTGGTGACGACAAAAGTCATAAAGGTATAGCCATGATGAAAACTCATTGGCAGCAAAAAGGCGAAAACTAAAATTGCCACTAACCCAATATAGGGCATCAACGGGGTATTAAATAATAAGAATAGGAATAACACGGAAATTAAGCTACCCGCCACCCGTTGAAGCGTAATGCGCACAATACTTTCAGATTTTGGGTGCAATACAAACACGAAAGTCAGTAGTGTCCAATAAAAATGCCCTAGGTCTACCATCCGAGGGATAGCCAAAGTTAATAGTAATCCAATGGTATAGGTCATTGACCGCGGGATAATATTTTTACGTAGGGTAAATAGATTTTTTTCCACAGTAAGTGGCGTAATAATGGAATGGCGAGTCATTTTGTGGCTGAGAAAATAATAGGTGAGCAAGGTGACGCCACTGCCAATTAAAAAACCTAAGGTCAGACTTTTCGATACTTCAGGCAAGATTGTGCCAATAGTGGACATGATAATCATGAATTTCATGGTTAAGTCCATGATCGGATCTGTGCCATAGAGCTGATAATAGATAAATGAGAATATAGCCAGATAAATATAAAACCCAGTCCCCAAGCGTAGCGTATCGCCAATATAGATAGCGACTAAAATCATGGATAGCCAAAAAGCGGTATAGAGGTAATTTTTATATTCTTTAGCGGCGTTAAATAGGTTAAATGAGTAGAGCGTCGAAAATGCTGCCCACATAGCGGCCTGAACGTCGATCAGTGCGAGTGCGGTGAGGGCACTTAAAACTAAGCAGCTGCTGAACAGTATTCCGTCATGGATAGCCGGGATTTTCTTCATATTATGATGCTCAAGATTCGTTATCTAACTCTTTCATTATTAATGAGTATTCTATGATAACATATTGCTATTTGAAGACAAATTTCCTTCATCAATAACCTATGAATCTTTGTTTTTGATGGGATAAATAAAGATGTTGATTATGCGTGAATGTATTCATCTATCTGAAAAAATGCATAATAGCGCAGAACGAGAGCAATTTGTCGTCATGATAAGGAAGAATAAATGCAAATAATTAATCCCCATGATTTTGTTTGGGTTGGTAGTAACAACGATGTCCCTCTTGATACTCTGCCGGAATGGGTTCAAACGCAGTGGAACAGTAAACTACCCCTTATTGTGCACCGAGAAAAAGCCGGTGAAAGCCAATTAACCGTGGCTATTCGTGGTATTAAGCCTCATCAGCGTGTGACGACCCAAATTTCAAAATCGGCCATTACGCACATTATGAATGTGGAATCTTTAGTGTCGAATTCCATTGAGCTGCAACGTTCGATGTTTATTGCGTTACCGCCTATCCAAGTTTTGTTACTCATTTCTCAGCATAATTGGCCTTGGAAATGGGGCGTAACGGGTAGCTGCGCTTATACATTGGCGACGGATATTCAAAGTATGCTGACAGATTGCGACCTTGATGTTGTGATCCGCTGCCCAACTCGACAGCAAAAAGAAGATTTTGCGCAATTTGCGATTAAAGCGAATACGCCATATTGCCCAATTGATATTCATGTGGAAACACCGAAAGGCGGATTTTCTTTAGCGGAATGGTTTAAAAATGATCAAGTGACGCTGCACACCCCAACGGGGGATGTGATGACTGCCGATCCTTGGGATGAAAGCCTCTAGGTGATTTGTGAGTGAAATAAGCAGTTTGGGTCTATTTCTTGCTCAAACTGCTCAAAAATTAATTTTGATGTTCGTGCAGGTGTTTTTTTAGTGTTCGATAGACGGCTCGATTTCTGCAGCACGTTTCCACTCTTGCATCGCCGGTAATGCAATAATGCGTTCAATCCATCGTTGAGCGTGTTCATTGACTTTTAATTGGTAGCTTTGAATGCGAAATGCTACTGGTGCAAAAAATGCATCGACGGCAGTAAATTGTTTTCCTGCTAACCAAGGCCCTTCAAACTTATCAAATCCTTCCTGCCATAATTGCTGAATGCGATTTAAGTTTCCTTGTAGCTCATGGGATATTTCAGTGAGAGCTTCATTTCTTGTCACATTCATCGGGCACTGTTGGCGTAGTGCAGTAAAACCTGCGTGCATTTCAGCGCTCGCGCAGCGAGCCCAGGCTCTCGCTGATTTTTCAGTTGGCCAAACTTGAGGGAAATCTTCGGCAACATATTCACAAATTGCCAAAGAGTCCCAGATGGTCTTATCGCCATCAATCAGGCATGGCACTAAGCCAGATGGTGAAAAACGGCTAAATTTTTCGTGGCTACTTTTGCCATTTTCGAAGAAGCAAATATTCTCTTCAAAAGGGATTTGCAATGTTTTTAACAGGACCCAAGGTCTTAGAGACCATGAGGAGTAATTTTTGTTGGCAATCCATAATGTATACATACGCTAGCCTCTAAGAATAAAGAAAAAACAACCCATAGGTAGGGCATCAATTTAGCAGGAATAGAGGAAATTAGGTTAATTTATCCTTAAAATAAAAATCTCGCCTACTTATTTTAGAGAAGCTGAACTATATTTATAATAAATTAATCTATCATATTATGATGGGTAATAAGAAAATCAGCAGATTAAACATTCATAGGCGTTATTAGGTATAATCTATTTACATAAATAGAAGATTCTTTATTAAAGGTTTACGCTTGTAATAAGAAAAATAGAATTCACCTATTTTTCATCATGATGATGATACTATTTGAATATCTTCGACAAAATATTTGTTTAACTTTGGGATAGGAATAAAGCCAGATTAACCTTATGATTATTCCTACTTGGTAAAACAAGTAATTACCTTTAAAACTATATGGTTTTTAAATTATGCAATGGAAAAATAACGCCACTCGTTATGGGCATCTTTCGCTGCTCATTCATTGGTTGGTCGCAATTGTCGTATATGGAATGTTTGCATTAGGCTTATGGATGGTGTCATTAGGCTACTATGACACCTGGTATCATCAAGCTCCTGAAATACATAAAAGCATAGGAATGTTGCTATTCTTTATCATGCTTTTTCGTGTGGTTTGGCGATTTATTTCTCCACCACCTAAGCCGTTATCGAGCTATAGCAAATTAACGAAATTTGCTTCAATGACGGTTCAGCTTTTAATTTATATTATTTTATTCTCTATTTTGATCAGCGGTTATTTAATTTCGACTGCGGATGGACAAGCAATAAGTGTATTTGGTTGGTTTGAAGTGCCTGCATTATTTACAGGTGCAGCAGAACAAGCGGATACAGCAGGTGAAATTCACCTTTATTTAGCTTGGGCTGTTGTTTTGTTATCTGTTCTGCATGCATTTGCAGCTTTAAAACACCATTTCTTTGATGGTGATATTACTTTAAAAAGAATGTTGGGTTTTAATCCCGATAAATAACGTGGAGAGAGTTATGTTGAAGAAATCTATTTTAGGTCTTGCTGCGGGTACTTTATTATTATCAGCAGGATCTGCACTGGCAGAAAATTATCAATTTGATAAACAAGGTCAACACGGTTTTATTGAGTTTCGTATCCAGCATTTAGGCTACAGCTGGTTATACGGTAGCTTTAAAGATTTTGATGGTAACTTTACTTACGACGCAAAAGATCCAGCGAAAGATAAAGTTGAAGTGACGATTAAAACTGGCAGTATCGACACTAACCACGCTGAGCGTGATAAGCATTTACGTAGCCCAGATTTCTTAAATGCGGCAAAATTCCCAGAAGCGAAATTTGTTTCTACAGAAGTGAAAAAAGAGGGTGACAAATACCTCGTAACAGGTGACTTCACCTTAAACGGCGTGACGAAACCAATCACTTTAGATGCGAAATTAACGGGTGAAGGTAAAGATCCTTGGGGTGGCTACCGCGCAGGCTTTGAAGCGAAAGGGAACATTAAACTGAAAGAGTTTAATATCAAGTCTGATTTAGGCCCTAAATCTCAAGAAGTTGAATTAATGCTGTCTGTTGAAGGTGTTCAAGTTAAGTAATTCGTATTTTTGAAATACTTTCCTTCGATTTTTCAAAACCGCAGAGACTGAAATATGTGTCTGCGGTTTTTTTATTCTAAATACTCATTAGAACTGTTAATTTTCTACTTTTTTCTTTGCATTTACTCTTATTCCTATAGCGATATATGCGCATTCACGACTAGAATAATGATAAGAGTTTATTATTGAGTATTGGTTTTTTGGCTTTTGTTGTTAACAACAAATTGTTAAAAGACAGATTGTTAAAAGGCAGATTCACTTTGAATACAAACAGTTCACGCAAAATCGCAGTAGTCGTTAGCATCATTTTTATTATCTTTGCGCTGGGTTTTTACTGGTTAAGTAAAGACAACAACGTACTATCGACAGAAAGTAATAGCGAAATTCATTCAGAGGCCATTGCTCAAGTTGAAAAAGAACTGCCGATTTTAGTCACTATCAAAAAATTAAGCCCTGTCACTTACCAGAGCTTTGAGCCTTTAATGTCTCAATATGATCCTGCTAACGAAGACTTACGCCGTCAATTATTGGATCAGGTTGTGAGCCAATCAATGAAGCTGGTCGTTGAGCGTATGCCTTATGCCTCCGATGAAACAGTGATTAATTTTGTCGCTAAAGTGAACGACAATATCAAATCATTGTTAGAGCAAGATCCATCAGGAAAAATGTGTTACGACGCGCTATTCCCTCAGTTAAGGGATCCTGCTGATGTCATTCCGCCACAAAAAAGCCAAGATGTCTTATTAAAACAAGTGAGTGCGATCGATGCTTTGTTGATTTCCAGCGAAGCTAGCGAGAAGCGTACCTCGTTATCTGAAGAAGAGTATCAGGCATTAATGGACTCTCTGAGAATCAAATTAACGGAAAAATACGGGAATGACGTCACCATGCTGGTTGATGTGAAGGCAGGGAAAAAATCACCTGCAACAGTTTGCCAAATTTCGATTAGCTTGTATGACTCCGCACTGAATATTCCTGACAATCAGAAAAAAGCGGCATTATTACGCTCATGGTTTTCTGCAAAGAAAAAATAATAGCGGGCTACTAATCCATTTCTTTAATAGGATTAACTCACTGAAAAACGTTAACAGTTTGATTCGGTGAGTTAATCCTTGTTGCATTTTGTTTCAATATCTTTGCTCAAATAAAACGCTGAAAACGATATACTGCCAAATAACGATATACTATTTATTATAAATATTGGTCGTTCATTCGCGCGGCTTATCTGCGCTACTTATTCAATACCCCTTTGGAGGCAAGATGCGATTTGTGAAGAAAAGCATTGTTACGCTCTTAACCATCGCTGCAATTTATGTTCCTGCCATGGTTTCTCAGGCTTGTACCCGCGTTGTTTATCTCGGGGAAGACCAACAAATCATGACAGGTAGAACCATGGATTGGAAATATGATGTGGGTACCAATTTATGGATTTTCCCGCGAGGCATGGAACGAAATGGCGCGGCAGGGCCACAATCACTCAAATGGAAATCCAAATACGGTAGCGTGATAGCGTCAGGTTACGATATTTCTACGACGGATGGCGTTAATGAAAAAGGGTTAGTGGCAAACTTACTCTGGCTCGCTGAATCGAAATATCCTGAGTTAGATAATAAAAAGCCCGCACTGTCTATTTCTCTATGGGCGCAATATATGCTGGACAACTATGCCACGGTTGAAGAAGCCGTTGCCGCATTAGAAAAAACGCCATTGATAGTCGCGACTGACAAGGTTCCGGGACAAAATCGCTTAGCGACTCTGCATTTATCCCTGTCTGATGCGAGCGGTGATAGCGCGATTATCGAATATATCGATGGCAAACAAGTCATTCATCATAGCCGTAAATACCAAGTCATGACTAACTCACCAGCTTATGAAAAGCAGTTAGCGATGCAAGAGTATTGGCAAGGTATTGGTGGCACGGTAATGCTACCGGGAACCAACCGCTCAGCGGATCGTTTCGCTCGAGCGCAGTTCTACATCAATGCTATCCCACAAAAAACGACGCCAAATAAAGCGGTTGCCAGTGTGTTTGGGGTGATCCGAAATGTGTCCGTTCCCTACGGTTTAACATCGGAAACGTCTCCTGAAATTTCTTCTACCCGTTGGCGCACACTGGTTGACAGCAAGCGTCAACTCTATTTCTTTGAGTCTGCTTTAACGCCAAACATTTTTTGGACGGATCTAAAGAAAATTGATTTTTCCAATGAAACCGGAAAAGTGAAAAAATTAGATCTCGGTGAAGAGCAAAGCCATATCTATTCGGGTGATGCGACTGCGCAATATGTGGATACCAAACCGTTTGAATTTTTAGGGCTGAGTGCAGAGCAACTGGGTTACTAAGTTTTTAAAACCAAATTTCTAAGTCCAAGATTCCGAATTTAACCTCCTGTGCGCAGGAGGTTGATGCACATCAACTCATTCATTTTCTATCTATGAAAACGTTGCACTATCAAGATGAACGTCATAAGATGTATTTAATATGCAACTTAAAGGTGACCCCATGACTGAATTAGTGTGCTACAAAACCATGCCTGTTTGGGATAAGGCTTCGGTTCCGTTAATGTTTCAAGACCGCCATAACACCAAAGAAGACACATTCGCCCAATTGAAGGTGTTACAAGGCTCCCTCGATTTTATTATTTTTAATGAAGATGGCAGCGAGCAAAAATTTACGTTTGATACGCAAAATCAACCGCCAGTGATCCAGCCACAAGTCTGGCATCGTATTGCCGATTGCAGCGATGATATGCGTTGCCAACTCTCTTTTTTATGTCGTCCTGAAATTGAGTTTTATAAACAGTATGATCTCAGTGTGCCTCACTCTGAAGTACGCTACCTTTGCGAGAATAACTTAGCAAAACCTTGCAAAGTATTGGATTTAGGTTCCGGCCGCGGGCGTAATAGTTTCTATCTGGCTCAGCAAGGGTATGATGTGACAGCCGTGGATATTAACCAAAACCATATTCAAGCCATTGAAACTGTTAAGCAGCAATCGGGTATAGAAAATATCCATACCGCGCTATATGACATTAATAGCCACCAAATCCAAGGTGACTATGATTTGATTGTTTCTACAGTCGTGTTGATGTTCCTACAACGGGATAAAATTGCTGACATTATCGCGGATATGCAATCGCATACTCGAGCGGGTGGGATTAATATTGTGGTATGCGCGGTAGAAACGCCGGATGCGCCACTGGATAGGGTGCCATTTAAGTGCTTCTTAAAACCGGGTGAATTACAGCAGTATTATCAAGACTGGGAAATCCTCAAATACAATGAAAACCCAGGACACTTGCATAGAACGGATGCGCAAGGTAACCGAATTAAATTGAACTTTGCAACGTTGATTGCTAAGAAAAAATAACCTGCGATAGCGAAGATAATAGGTTGTAAAATTAACGAGGAAAATCAATTTATTGATTTTCGCCTGATAACACAAAGAGGGAAAATTACGCTTTTATCCCTCTTTGTCATCAACATAATGGGTTGCCTAGGCAACCCATTTTGCGTTCTATGGTGAGATATAAATAAATTTTAGGGATTAGACGTTGCCGCTTGTTTTTCGCTGCGTTCTAAGGTTTTTTCGAGCAGCACAGAATAAAGTGGTCGACCTCCTAAGAATTGCGCCACCATCGTTGCGCCAATGCAGGTAATAATCATTGGTAAAATCAATTGATAGTTATTGGTCATTTCCAACACTAAGACAATGCCCGTTAATGGCGCACGCACTGTGGCGGCAAACAGCGCTCCCATGCCGGCTATAGCAAAGGTACCGACTTCAATCGAATAATGGGGGAATAGCTCCAGTGCCGCATAACCATAAATGCCCCCAAACAGTGTGCCAAGTGCTAATAACGGCGAGAAAATCCCCCCTGGCGCACCGGAACTAAAGCTGATGGTTGAGGTTAAAAAGCGCAGGGCAAAAAATACCATCAGCATGGTGATAGTAAAGCTATTGGCCACCATTTGATGGATCACGCTATAGCCACCCCCTACGACTTCAGGAGCAAATACACTGATAGCGCCGCAGCTACCCCCGATCAAACCGCCCATCAAAACAAACCGTGACACTTTATTTTGGTAGAAAGCTAAAAATAGGCTTTGCAGATAGAGCAAGAAGCGGTTAAAGCCAATTCCCACGATCCCAAATAACATGCCTAAAATCAGATATAACCACAGGGTTTCCATGGGGGCAGAGGAGAATTGCCCAATATTTAGCACCGCGGCTTCACCATTAATGAGGCGAAAAACAATGGTGGCACTGACGGCGCCAATAAACACGGCTTTGATGGAAATCAGGCTGTATTTAAATTGTGGTCGCATCTCTTCGATGATAAACAGGATCCCCGCTAATGGGGCATTAAAGGCGGTAGATAGACCCGCAGCGGCACCCGCAGCTAATAATGTATGGCGAGATTCATTATCTTTGAGGCGAAATAGGTCATAAAACATTTGGCTAATGTTCGCCCCCAATTGTACGGTAGGTCCTTCACGACCGAGCACCATACCGGAACCTAACGTACCTAGCCCACCGATAAATTTTACTGGGATCACGCGCCACCAACGGACAGGGCGCAAATCTTGCAGTGCCCCTTCGATTTCCGGGATCCCAGATCCCCCCGCTTCAGGTGAAAAGCGTTTAACCAAATAGTAGCCGAGCATGGCCAATAGGGCTGAAGCCACAAACATAGCGGGGATCACCAACCATTTGTTGGTGACATATTGGTTAACAGACGCGATACGCATATTGCTGACCCACTCAGTCCCTAGCATAAACAGGGAGCCTATCAGCCCAACGACGGCACCAATAATAGCCGCTAAAACAAGCACTTTGAGCGGCGTTTTATCGGATTCTTTCACGTGACGTAAAAAACTAAAATGGGTTTTGTTGTCTGATTTTGGAGTCGAATTGGCCTGAATCATCGCTTTTTGATTCTCTTAAAATGATTTAACAACAATAACTTATGAAGTATGAATGATAAACATAGTATAGCAATACTGCTTTGAAACCCCAGCGAAAAATCAAATGCGCTTAGTGAAACTGCCTATTTTACAACATTGAATAATTCTTATTTATAGTGAAAGTTAATGTAGATCAACAAACCTGCAAATAGAATTTTAAGGTGCTTTTCTATTTATTTAAAAGGGGTAATCTTAATGTTGTATATGAAATGCAACTTAAAGAGGTTTCCTCCATGTATTGTGTGCAATGTGAACAAACAATTAGAACTCCAGCAACCAATGGCTGCGCTTATTCGCAAGGTATGTGCGGTAAAACTGCTGAAACTTCAGACCTGCAAGATTTATTAGTTGCTGTCCTGCAAAGCTTATCTGCCAGTGCGGTGGTAGCTCGTGAACTGGGCATTATTGATCATGATGTGGACAGTTTCGCACCGCGCGCTTTCTTCTCTACATTGACCAACGTTAACTTCGATTCTGAACGTATTATTGGTTATGCCCGTGAAGCTATTTATCTGCGTGATAAATTAATCAAACACTGCCTGTCAGTGAATAGCGCAGTGGCATTTAACCACCCATTGATCAATCTGCAATTAGCAGGGCAGGATATTGCGACCCTGCAACAGCAAGCGGCACAATTTGCGTTAGATATCGATAAAGCGCAAATTGGCGAGGATATTCATGGTTTACGTATGCTGTGTCTGTATGGTTTGAAAGGCGCGGCGGCATATATGGAGCACGCTCACGTTTTAGGCCAGTTTGATAACCAGATTTACGCTCAATACCATGAAATTATGGCGTGGTTAGGCACATTGCCAGCGGATATGAATGAGCTGCTCGATAATGCGATGGCTATCGGCATGATGAACTTCAAAATCATGGAAATCCTGGATGCTGGCGAAACGGGGGAATTTGGTCATCCAGTTCCAACGGAAGTTAACGTGCGCCCAGTTGCTGGTAAATGCATTCTGATTTCAGGTCATGACCTGAAAGATTTAAAAATGTTGTTAGAACAGACCGAAGGCACAGGTATTAATATTTACACCCATGGTGAAATGCTGCCTGCTCATGGTTACCCTGAACTGAAAAAATACGCTCACTTAGTGGGTAACTACGGCAGTGGTTGGCAGAATCAGCAGGTGGAATTTGCTAAGTTCCCAGGCCCTGTTTTAATGACCTCTAACTGCATTATCGACCCTGATGTAGGTGAATATAAAGCGCGTATCTGGACTCGCAGCATTGTGGGCTGGCCGGGCGTGAAACACATTACGGGCGACAGTTTTGCTGAAATGATAGCGCAAGCGCAGGAAATGGCAGGCTTCCCATACACTGAAATCGAACACAAAATTACGGTCGGTTTTGGTCGTCAAACCCTGCTGGGTGCTGCGGATGCGGTGATTGATCTCGTTGCTCAGAAAAAATTACGCCACGTATTCTTAGTCGGTGGTTGTGATGGTAGCCGTGGTGAACGCAGTTACTACACAGATTTCGCTCGCAGCGTACCGAAAGACTGCCTGATTTTAACGCTGGCTTGCGGTAAATACCGTTTCAACAAACTGGACTTCGGTACCTTAGAAGGCTTACCGCGTTTACTGGATGTGGGGCAATGTAACGATGCCTATTCTGCCATTATGTTAGCGGTGAACTTAGCAGAGAAATTAGGGTGTGGCGTGAATGACTTACCGCTGAGCCTGATCCTCTCTTGGTTCGAGCAAAAAGCCATTGTGATCTTGTTAACCCTGCTTGCTCTGGGTGTGAAAAACATTTACACCGGTCCAACAGCTCCGGGCTTCTTAACCGAAAATCTGCTGAATATTCTGAATGAAAAATTCGGTATGCGCAGCATTACCACGGTTGAACAAGATTTGGCGGAAATCCTGCCTGCGTAATTTGATGGAAACCAAGGGGGAAGCGGCTTTCCCCCTTGCAAGGAGTAACCCATGACCATGCCAACAAGCCTATGTCCGAACAGAATGCAAATTCACTCGATTGTGCAGGAAACCTCAGATGTTTGGACAATTAACCTGATTAATCATGATTTTTACCAATATGAACCGGGACAGTATGCGCTGGTGAGTATCAAAAACAGTGATGACGTGATGCGTGCTTATACCTTGTCTTCATCGCCGGGGCAAAGCCGTTTTATCTCCATTACGGTGAGACGATTAGACGAGGGGGCAGGCTCTTGTTGGCTAACTGGAGCGGTCAAACCAGGGGATTATCTTTGGTTATCTGAGGCGCAAGGGGAGTTTACTTGTGCCCATGTTCAAAGCCACCAATACTTAATGTTAGCGGCAGGCTGCGGTGTCACGCCGATCATGTCGATGACTCGCTGGTTGATGGCGAATCGCCCAGAAACGGATGTCAAAGTACTGTTTAATGTGCGAGATGAAAAGCAGGTCATTTTTGCCAATGAGTGGCAAAGACTGGTGCTGCAATATCCGCAGCGTTTGCAATTGTGCATCATGCCGGAAACACCCGATAACGGCGGTGTTGCACAAGGTCGTTTAAGCCAAGAAAAATTGCTGGAATTAGTACCGGATATTCATGCCCGTGTCGTGATGACCTGTGGGCCGGTTCCGTATATGAAAAATGTGCAGGAATTTTCTAAGGCATTGGGCGTTCCTACTGAGCACTTCTTTATGGAGCGCTTTACCACTGGCGGCGATGAGGCCGTGAGTGAAGAGGTATTGAACTTAAAAATTCGTCACCGTTTAGTGAATTTCAATGTCCCAGTGGGAACATCGCTGTTGTCTGCGTTAGAACAGAATAAACAACCGGTAATTGCGGCGTGTCGTGCGGGTGTGTGTGGTAGCTGTAAAACCAAAGTGCTCTCGGGAAATTATACAACCAGCAGTACCATGACATTAACCGCAGACGAAATTGCTAGCGGCTATGTTTTAGCGTGCAGTTGCCAATTACAAGGTGACACAGAAATCGCTTAATCGATTTTCGATAATATAAAATTTAAATGCCTCATTCATTGCCATCTTATTATGAGTATAAATAAGGTGGCTTTTTTGTTTATTAATCGATTTGTTTGCGTTTCGAAATATCATCAAAAATAAGCCGATAATTCATTATGTTATTATCACTTTATATATTATGAATAATATAATTTCCCATTAAAGTTACAAATGGTTACACGTTGAATTCTCGATACACATTAACTTAAACGAAACTTAAACACGGGGAGGCTATTAAAAAAAGAGCCCAGTAAAAGGGTGGAAATTGAACACTCAGTGGGTATAATTCGCGCCGCATCCAAAGTGCAGTATCTCGTTAGGCGAGGCTCCTATACAAACATAGGTTACTGATCTGACGACGTCGAGAGACGCCCAAGATTAGGACAGGATATATCGACCGAAGGTATATCCCCATGTAACTTCCTGATTGATTCAGGATACGTTGTATAGTGCTAAAACCGAGACGAAGAGATAGCAATCGCATTCTCTCATCTGGTTTCGCCCCTATGTGAGTACTGTTTGAGTAAACAACAGTAATAGGGACTAAAAAAATGTCATTTTCTACCCAGAACAAAGCGGGTGCAGTAGCTATTGCACAATCCGCGATGAAAGACGCTCGTCAAAAGTCTAATCAAACACAACCACCTAAAATTGATGATTCAACTGTTCACGCTTATATGAGCCAATCATATTTGCCTGTATCGGTTGCCGACTCTGTGGCATGTGTGAAGAAAAGTCTTATTGAACATCTCGAAGGCGAACAAATTCCAACGTATTTATTTGTCGTAGATAGTGAAAACTATTTAAATGGAATTCTGTCCGTTAAATCATTACTTGCCTCAGCAGAGGATTTATTAGTGTCGGATATTATGCGCCACAATTATTTCTCTGTTTCCCCTGAACAATCACGCCATGATGTTTATGATTTAATTAATCATAGCGGTTTGGATATGATCCCTGTTGTTCAGTTCGGTAAGTTAATGGGTGTATTACGTCCTCAAGATATTGCCGAGCTTATTGAAGACGAAAACACCCTCGATGCACAATTGCAGGGGGCGACTACGCCACTCGAAGAGCCATATTTAACCACCAGTCCAGTCACTTTATGGCGTAAGCGTGTTGTGTGGTTATTAATGCTGTTTGTGGCGGAAGCCTATACTGGAACCGTGCTGAAAGCGTTCGAAGAGCAACTTGAAGCCGCCATTTCACTGGCGTTCTTTATTCCATTATTGATTGGTACCGGCGGAAACAGCGGAACTCAGATCACATCGACCCTCGTGAGAGCGATGGCGTTGGGAGAAGTGAGTTTACGTAACCTCGGTGCGGTATTGAAAAAAGAAGTTTCAACCTCGTTCTTAGTGGCTGTCACCATTGGTGGCGCGGCGTTAATTCGAGCTTGGATCTTAGGTGTAGGTCATGAAGTGACTATCGTGGTGAGCTTAACGATTGTGGCTATTACCGTGTGGAGCGCGATTGTTTCTTCTATTATCCCAATGGTTCTGAAGAAGCTGAAGGTTGACCCAGCGGTAGTTTCTGCGCCATTCATCGCGACATTTATTGATGGTACAGGCTTGATTATTTACTTTGAAATCGCGAAATTAGTGATGACGGAGTTCGCTTAAGTTCAGTCCTACCTCTTGATGCGGCAGGGAATTAACACTCTGCCGCTGACTCAATTTCTCGCTTGAGAATTTCCCCGCATTTTCGACATAAATACTGGTTTTCCCCTCGCTCGACTTTGTTATGCCTTCTGATAGTGAGCTCATGAATTGTGTCGCAACCACACAGATAACGAAAAGTTTGGCTTTTGACGCTGGTCACGGCAAAGTTGTGAGTCCGTTTTGCCGTTACCCCTAAAACAGTCTGCATCATCCATTTCCACTCATTGCCATGAGGGGCGACCCCTTTACGTCCAAATACACGGTAAACCAGCAAGTGGGCGAGTTCATGGGGGATCACTTCGTCCACAAAACTGTCTGGATTTTCAATTAACAACGTCGGATTAACGCGAATTTCCCACTCTTTTAAATAGGCGCTGCCCGCGGTGGTACCGCGCTGTTTATAGTTGATGGTTGGTTCTGGAAATTTCTGTTCCAGTTTTTCTTCAGCTAATGCGAGTTTTTCACGCAGGGTTTTCATCACTCGCTGTTGAAGCAGGATAGGCACTCGGATTGTTTTCATGTTCTCAAGAATACGTGAAGTCATAGAGTTCTAACAAGTGATAATTGACATTCAATATATCAAAACATATATTATTTTTAGGTATAATAATATGTATAAGTAACTAGAGATTGAATGATGCCAAAGAATGAACAACCAAATTCAGAACAGCTGCTTTTAGCAATGACCCAAGCAGCAACGCAAACTGCGTCATTATTAAAAACACTGGGGAACCCAGACAGATTGTTATTGCTGTGCCAATTAACGCAGGGCGAAGCGTGCGTGAGCGATTTAGAAGCTTCGCTAGGTATTGTGCAGCCGACGTTATCGCAGCAGTTAACCGTACTAAGAAATGAAGGATTAGTCGCAACGCGTCGGGAAGGTAAGCGTATCTATTATTCTATTGCAGATGAGAAATTATTTACCTTACTCAATACGTTGTATCAACTCTATTGTCCTGTGAAGGGGAATTAAAATGACGATTGATTGGGCGCATTTTACGCCAGGCTCTGCGGCAGTTGGCGGTGTTTTGATTGGTTTAGCAGTGGCAATATTATTGATTTTTAATGGGCGAATTGCAGGGATCAGCGGGATTTTAGCGGGAGTCCTGAAACCCACTAAAGGGGATACAGCTTGGAAGCTTGCTTTTATTGTCGGCATCTTGGTTGCGCCGCTACTGTTTACTGCCTTTGTGTATGCGCCTGAAGTGGCAATTACAACTAGCACGCCGTTACTTATTGTCGCAGGACTATTAGTGGGATTTGGTACTCGACTCGGTGGGGGATGTACTAGCGGTCACGGTATTTGCGGTATGGCGAGGTTTTCCCGCCGTTCCATCATTGCGGTTGTTATTTTCATGCTGGTGGCATTTATCACGGTTGCCGTCATTAATCATTTTGGTTTAAGAGGGTAATTCAATGCCAATCATCGTTGCGTTAGTCTCTGGAATTTTATTTGGATTGGGGTTGCTACTGGCTGGTATGGGGAACCCTGCTAAGATTCTGGCTTTCTTGGATATCACTGGCAATTGGGATCCATCGCTATTAGTGACGATGGTCGTTGCCATGGTCATCAGTGCTATTGGGTACCAGTTCGTGAAAAAGCGCAAATCCAGTGTATTAAATTGTCCATTGCAGATCCCAACCAGCAAGCTTATTGATAAGAAGTTACTTATTGGTAGTGCATTGTTTGGCTTAGGTTGGGGACTTGGGGGGATTTGCCCAGGACCTGCCATTTTATTAACGGGTATGGGACTGACTCAAGGTATTTTGTTTACGCTGGCGATGATAGCGGGAATGGCCATTTTCCAACTATTTCAGCGTACTGAAAAATAATCATGGCTCTGGGGCAACTAACCTGTTTATCCAACACAAAATATGAAGCAAGTGGAAAGGTTATTTGATTCATCGAGGTGGTTATACATTACAGATATAAAAAAACCCATCATAATGATGGGTTTTTTGCTAATCGTCAGAGACGTTAGCGGAGATTACAGGCCAGCAGCTTCGCGCAGTTGTGCCGCTTTGTCGGTTTTTTCCCATGGGAATTGTGGGCGACCAAAGTGACCGTAAGACGCAGTTTGCTGGTACATTGGGTGTAATAAATCCAGCATTTGAATTAGACCGTAAGGACGTAAGTCAAAGAATTCGCGGACTAATTTTACAAGCAATGCTTCGTCAACTTTACCCGTACCGAACGTTTCTACCATGATAGAGGTAGGCTCTGCGACACCGATAGCGTAAGAAACTTGGATTTCACAACGGTCAGCTAAACCTGCAGCAACGATATTTTTTGCAACATAACGCGCCGCATAAGCAGCAGAACGGTCAACTTTTGATGGATCCTTACCAGAGAATGCCCCACCACCGTGACGTGCCATACCGCCGTATGTATCGACGATAATTTTACGACCAGTTAAACCACAGTCACCCATTGGCCCGCCGATAACGAAACGGCCTGTTGGGTTGATGAAGTATTTAGTTGCTGGAGATAACCATTCAGCAGGTAGAACTGGTTTGATGATCTCTTCCATAACCGCTTCGTGTAAAGCTTTTTGGTCAATATCTTCTGAGTGCTGTGTGGACAGAACTACCGCGTCAATACCGACAATTTTGTTGTCATCGTATTGGAAGGTGACTTGGCTTTTCGCATCTGGGCGTAACCATGGCAGTGTGCCATTTTTACGAACTTCAGCTTGGCGCTGCACTAAACGATGTGCATAAGTCACCGGTGCAGGCATTAATACGTCAGTTTCGTTAGTTGCATAACCAAACATTAGACCTTGGTCGCCAGCGCCTTGTTCTAAAGGATCTGCACGGTCAACACCTTGGTTGATGTCTGGTGATTGTTTACCAATTGCGCTTAATACTGCGCAAGAGTTGGCATCAAAGCCCATGTCTGAACTGGTATAACCGATTTCACGAACGGTTTTACGCGTAATTTCTTCAATATCGACCCATGCACTGGTAGTGATTTCACCACCAACCATGACCATGCCGGTTTTGACATAGGTTTCGCAAGCTACGCGCGCTTTTGGGTCTTGTTCAAGAATAGCATCAAGGACCGCATCAGAAATTTGGTCAGCAATTTTATCAGGATGCCCTTCTGATACGGACTCAGAAGTAAAGAGGTGTGTAGACATGAGATTAATACCTTAAGAATTCAAAGAACATTATAGTTGGATGTTTTAACATCTAGACGGCTATTCTAGACTTTTCAATGAATAATTTCTACCTGTTTTTCAGCCTAAAATGATAAGCGCATAAATGGCTAATTCAGTTAGTTTTATCGTGAATGTGAAATTTTAGATAATTTGCTTTTGCATTTTGGGGCTATTCAAGGTATAAACTGCGACCGTAGCGGATGGTTGTCATTTCCCGCTATATACCAGCAGGTCAGCCATGAGTCTGCTTTCTATCAGGAATGTTTATAACCGGTTGAATTTCAATAATAATCATTGAAGTTTTTAAGGGGAAAACAGTTATATTGGGGGTTAATGGGCGATGATCCATAATCTGCTGAATAACAGTATCCAACCGTCTTACGCGGATCGCCGTGTGACATTGGCTTTTACTTTCCTGTCTATGTTGACTTCATCGCGAAGTTACCGTCATACCTATCATAGATCCATAATACTTAGCCAGTAATCTATAATGTAGTCGTCTGCTAAGCCTGTGGATATATATTGTCACCGTTTAGAAGTTCTAAGCACTTTAATTACAATCTGAGTATCGCTGTTTCCCTGACATTACTGCCTAGTTGCATCATGCGCTTGGTCGCTGCTTGTCTGGAAGGAGAACGCATCACTCACCCCTCCATACTAGGAGTTTATTATGAATGATAATATCGCTCGCAAGATGCGCCAAACTTACAATATTGCGTATTGGGGCGGTGGTTACTATCAGGTGAATGAGCGCGGAAATGTCTGTGTTTGCCCGAATCCTGAAAACCCGGACACCTTTGTTGATTTAGCTGATTTAGTCTACCAAGTTAAAGAAGAGCAGGAACATTTACGTTTACCTGCGCTGTTCTGTTTCCCTCAAATTCTGCAACACCGTTTGCGTTCAATTAACGCGGCGTTTAAACGTGCGCGGGAATCTTACGGTTATAAAGGAGACTATTTTTTAGTCTACCCAATTAAAGTTAACCAACAACGCCGTGTGATTGAATCGCTGGTCAATTCTGGTGAACCTTTAGGGTTAGAGGCAGGTTCAAAAGCGGAATTAATGGCAGTATTAGCCAACGCAGGTCGCACCCGCACTGTGATTGTGTGCAACGGCTATAAAGATCGCGAATATATTCGTCTGGCTTTAATTGGCGAAAAACTGGGTCACAAAGTGTACCTGGTTATCGAAAAAATGTCTGAAATCGAGATGGTGCTGGAAGAAGCGCAAAAACTGGAAGTAACGCCTCGTTTAGGTGTTCGTGCCCGTTTAGCATCCCAAGGTTCAGGTAAATGGCAAGCGAGTGGCGGTGAAAAATCTAAATTTGGATTGGCTGCAACACAAGTTCTGCAATTAGTCGAAATTTTACGCAATGCGAACCGCTTGGATAGCCTGCAATTATTGCACTTCCATTTAGGTTCTCAAATGGCGAATATTCGCGATATCGCGACAGGGGTTCGTGAGTCAGCCCGTTTCTACGTCGAGTTGCATCAATTAGGTGTCAACATTCAGTGTTTTGACGTGGGCGGTGGCTTAGGCGTTGATTATGAAGGTACGCGTTCTCAGTCAGATTGTTCGGTTAACTATGGCTTGAACGAATACGCGAACAACGTGATTTGGGCGATTGGTGATGCGTGTGAAGAGTTTAACTTGCCACACCCAACGGTGATCACCGAGTCTGGGCGTGCATTGACCGCTCACCATACCGTGTTAGTCTCTAACGTGATTGGGGTTGAGCGTAACGAATTCACCAAAACCACTCCGCCGAGCGAAGATGCGCCACGTTCGCTGGTTTCGCTATGGGAAACGTGGGAATCCATGCAGCATCAAGGCAATAGCCGCTCGCTGCGTGAATGGCTACACGATAGCCAATTTGATTTGCAAGAAGCGCACACTCAGTATGCGCATGGTGTGTTGGACTTAACACAACGGGCATGGGCAGAAGAGCTATACTTAAATATCTGTCGCCGTATTCAGCAAGATTTAGACCCAAGCAACCGCGCCCATCGCCCAATTATTGATGAGCTGCAAGAGCGTATGGCGGATAAATTCTATGTGAATTTCTCGCTGTTCCAATCGCTCCCTGATGCTTGGGGAATTGACCAAGTGTTCCCAGTCTTGCCAATCGAAGGCTTAGATAAGCCGTTAGACCGACGTGCGGTGTTACTGGATATTACTTGCGACTCAGATGGTATTATTGATCACTATGTTGATGGTGATGGGGTGGAAACCACCATGCCAATGCCAGCGTATGATCCAGAAAATCCACCAATGATTGGCTTCTTTATGATCGGGGCATACCAAGAAATTTTAGGCAACATGCACAACTTGTTCGGTGATACTGCCGCCATCGATGTGTGGGTTGATAGCCAAGGCAGTATTCGTTACCTGCAAAGTGAAGAGGGCGATTCAGTCGCCGATATGCTGCAATACGTGAAGCTGGTTCCTGAAGTGCTGTTAGAAAGCTTTATTGAGCAAGTGAAAGGCACTGGGCTGAGTGACGAACTGCAAAAAGATTTTGTGAACGAGTTTGAAAGTGGGTTGTACGGTTACACTTACTTAGAAGACGAGTAATCCAGTACTGAAGGGTTGGGTACTAAAATAGTATCCAACCTTTATTTTCAATGTGTTATATGATTATTTGCGTGTTGATAGTAAATCAAGGATTTTCTATGGCACTGTATTTTTCATGTAATAATCGTGGTTACTATGTTTGGCAAAAATCTCATTATGGTCGTTTAATCCGACTAGACTTAAGAACTAGGGATTTTCAGATAGCATCAAATAGAGCAAAGATTTTATTGAGCTCTTATATTAGATTAAAAAATAAAAAGTATGAATTTCATCAGATTAGAGAATGTTTATTATTAGATAGGGATACCTATATTGAGAGTGAGATACACCTAGAAGCAGGGTTTATTCACTGGATGAATACTAACGGTAAGGTTAATCGCGAGCTAGATACTCAACAGGAGATAAAAAAGCAGGGGCATAAGTTAAGTTTAGTAGCAGAGGAATGGTACAATGAAATGGAAGGTGACTGGAGACCTTTAACTTATAAATCAAATAAAGGTGCAGTAGATCTTTTCATCAGTTGGTATGGAGACTGTGATATAGAATCATTTGATAAACTCTCAATATCTAAGTTTAAAAACACCTTAAAAAACAGATATAAATCCGATACGTCCCGCCAATCTATGTTTAAGAAAATTTCAGCTCTTTTTAACTTTGCAACAGTTAAACGAGATTACTTATCTAAAAACCCTTTTCTTGGTATGGGATTTAAAAAAGTAAAGAATTTGAGAGCAAAAACATTAATTCCTCTTGAATTGCATAATAGAGTACTGGATTCAGTAGAATATAAATCGAATGTTTGGTGGTTATTACAAATATTATATTACACAGGGATGCGTATAACTGAAACTATACAGTTAACTATTGATGATTATGTTTATATAACCGATCGAAATCAGAAAGTAGCTTGTATCAGTGTTAATAGTAAAGATGGAAAAAGAGTTAAAAGTATCAGTAGTGTTAGAAACATCCCAATCCATAAGGATCTCATTAGCCTTGGGATTATGGAGCTACTGCCGACTTTTCCTTGGAATGTTCATAATCCAGCCTCAAGGATCGTATCGAAAGTATTTAAAAACTTAAATGAACAACATACAGCACATGATTATCGGTATAGCCTTAGCGATAGGTTAAGAGACGTTCCAGAGCTTCCAGACCATGTTAGATTTAGTATTTTAGGGCATAGTAGTAATACGATGACAGATGCAGTATATCGAAGTAAGGAGCCAATTCTGTTAATGAAACAAGCAATTGATGTTACCTAATCATTTTACGAATAATAAAATCCTTGATTTACTATCAACACGCAAATAATCATATAACACATTGAAAATAAAGGTTGGATACTATTTTAGTACCCAACCCTTCAGTACTGGATTACTCGTCTTCTAATACTAAACAGTACTGAATACTGTTCATAGAAAGGTAAATTAACTAGTACTTACAATAGGTTATAAAGCTTATAGGCGTATATTCTAGCTTTGTTGTACATGAGTTTTACGCGATTATATCAGGGTCTAGTACTGGAACATAGCTACCATCTTATAGAGAACAATATGAACTCTCAGCAAAGTTACTGCCTTTTAGTACTTGAAGTTTTTTGAGGCAGGGTAAGCAGGTGGTTTTTATGAAAAAGTGTCCAATGGGTCAACAGAGGTATTAAGAGATACATTATTACCATTGGACATTTTATACTGATTAATGATCACCTATCGGGATTATTGATCATTAAATCAATATTACTATTGAGTTTATCAATTAGCTCTATTAGTACTGAACCCTAACCCGATAAAACCTATCATTATTGTTAATTAGATTTTGTACTCATATCATAATGAATTATGTTATACATGAAAGATATCAGTACTGATCGAGTAGTGTTTTGACTCGCCTAAAATGAATTTTGATGTGAACTCGCGGCAAAGTTACCAGTCTTTAGTACTCGAATTATTATGAATCAGGGGTAATATACTGTTTTTATGAATACTTAAAGTAATCCCTTACTGAAGTAAAAAAT
>NZ_WLTU01000015.1:0-153679 GCF_009706275.1 Providencia sp. wls1943 | reverse complement strand
TGCAAGCCTTTGGGGCTAACAGCTTGATGAGTTTCGTTCGAGGTAATAAGGGCGTGCTGTACCGTGAAATCTTACAGGATGTCTGTGACCACCTTGATGTCAATTATCCAAAGGAAGGTAATACCGAAACCTTGGAATTAAACTTGTTATTGAAAGTATTAGAAAAAAGCTTAAATGAGCTGACCACGGAAGAGTTACAAACCTTTTCTCGTAATATGCAGCTTAACCTTACCAACCCCACGCCACAATTGATTTTGATAGCGGTTCAAGCGGCTATCCGTACCTCGGGCATTGCCGCACTGGAAGTGGCCACACTCTCAGCCATTGGTGTGATTAATGCACTCGGCGGGGTAGCCACACTCGGTACACTCTTTGCAGCACACCGGGCACTTTCCTTGATTGCTGGTCCGATTGGTCTTGCAGTGAGCTCGGCATGGCTTGTCGCTGACCTAGCGGGACCCGCTTATCGGGTTACCGTTCCTGCCTGCATCATTGTGGCGTACTTACGACAAAAGACCTTATCGCAATAAGGTTCACCACACCCACTTTATCCGCTTGCCGGAGCTATTTTAATAAGGACAACATCATGTCGACTTCTGTGTCTCGCCATGACCGGCTTGCGTCTCGGTTGGCGTTTATTATCAGTCAATTATTTCGAGGAGAAACCGTTTATTTATCCGAGTTGTCAGAAGAGCTCAATGTCTCGACTCGTACCCTACGGCGTGACTTTAATGAGCGCCTTCAGTATCTGGACTTGGAATATCACCAAGGTGGCTATCGATTAGCCGCGTCACAGCGTCCCTTTCGTACCGATAAGGACATATTGCGTTTTGCCGCCATTACGCATATCACCTTACTGTTTCCGGCTTTAGACAGGAAGCTGTTAACGGTTCTGCTCGACCCGACAATTGATTCACCGTTCATTGTCTATCATACGCCTCCTGAGCAGCGTCCCTCGCTGTTCGGGGGCTTTTATATCCTGACACAAGCCATTGTAAAACGGCGTTTACTGCAATTTGCCCACCAAGGAAAAAACATCACGAACGTTGCCCCGTATAAGTTGATTTATTACCACGGTCATTGGTATCTCGCTGCCGATATCGCGCAGCACATTCATGTCTTTGATGTAATGGCCTTGCAAGATGTGGTCATGACGGCGCGGAGCTTTCGTTATCGTGAAGACCTCAACCAACGGTTATGTGAAGAGGCGTTTATTCAAGCCTTGCCCCATTACCAATATATTCAATCACTCGTTAAATTATAAGGTATTAAGATGAAAACTATTTTTTATACCGTCTGCATCAGCAGCGCGCTATTGCTGGGATGTGATGATGCAACCTCAACTCCTGCTAAGACTGTTTCCCAAGACATTTTGCGTGTTCAAGGATTGATTTATGATTACGACCGCAGTGTCACACTCGGCGGTGTACTCAACCACCGTAAAGACTGTGTTTCGCCTACATGGGAAACCTTAATGGATGAACAAGAAAGGCCCTTGGTAGTCTATAAGTGTCAGTTAGCTGAAGGGGCATTACAAACCGCGATTAACCACGATTTAAATAATTGGTATCAAACAGCAATAGACGGTATGACTAAACTCATACCGCGTTTTGCCAATGCGGAAACACCGAAAACAGATTCAACCCTTGAGGAGCAGAGGCTTACACAGGTTTTACAGGTCATCACAACACTGTCTCAACAGGACTGGTCACTACTCCGTGGCAATGTTGACCAGCCCTATGCAATGACGACACCGATTGCATTTAATGCCGGTTATACCCCGTCAGAGGAAGCAGAGCACCAGCTTAAAGCGTGGAATGCGTTAACGGAGACATTGAATGACCACGCCCCTGATGTTGGCTTGTATTTATTACCGTGGTTAAACCAAACGGAAAATGTCGAGGCAATGCTCCGGAAAAAGGTCTCTGAGCTTCAGCAACACAATGCCAATGCGTTAACACAATTTAAAAACCAGCAAAATGAAGGCGTTCAAATCACGGAGCAATACATCACAGACCTAAAACGCGCACAACAAAATGCGCAAGACTGGTCAATCACCCAAGTTTTTATTTGGAGCCTCGTTAACCCTGAAAAGCCTGTTCTAACACATGTTCTGTATAACCTAGAGGATAAACAAGGGCGGGAGGATTTTACCGCCATGATGGAAAAAACATTGGGCCGCTCGGCAAGAACGAATGCCGTCGCATGGGCGTACCAAGGTAAACTTGAAACACCTCAAATTATTAACGGAATAGCGAAAGCGTTATTTTACTACCAAACACAATCCTTTCAAAAACCGGATATCGCCCGATATCAATACTGAGTTTTCACACACTATTCGGCGTTCATATTCAGTGAACGCCTGACTAAAGGGTAATCTATGTCCATTTTTAAACTTATCGCCACCTCTGTGAGCGTTATGACACTGGTGTCTATCACCTACTACGCCCAGAAGACGGTCAATGAGCAACTTACGCTTGAAGGCGAGTATTCTGATGCAGAAATTCAAGCGGCTCGACTTGGTGCAACACTAGCCTGTACCACGTTATTAGGCGGTGCCATTGAGCGACTGCTTAATGGGTTATTTAGCGACAATTAAAATTCATCTATTTCAATGTAATAACAGCATAACGGCAGGCCAACAGGTCTGCCTTTTTTATTTCATACTATCCACAAAAGGGCTTTCTTATGACACTTGAACCCATCATCGCAACACCCGTTTCCAACCACCAGCGCATGCATTTTTGGCAAACCCATTTTGGCACCGTTAAAGGCTTCGCCACCTTTGAAGTTGTTATCTTTACCATCATGGGGCAGTTCTGTGAGGAATACACGGGTGGTTATTGGGAATACTGTACCTTAACCAATGGCGGTGCGTTTATTTATCCTGATTTAAATCAAGAGGAGCTTACGCTATTCAATCCGCATAATGGTAATGAAGCGAAACTCAGCCCTGAAGGGGCTGGTGTTGCCATTTGTTTGATGCTGTATAGTCAGTGGTCATTTAGAACAGAAAGTGAAGTACTGGTCGAGCGTTTCTATCAGCTTCGTGACTATGCTATTCAACATCCTGAAAGTTCAGCCATTTTCCATCTTATCGATTAGCCACTCGCTTAATTTATTCTCTTAACCTTACCTATCTACTTTATTTTCAAGGAAATTGATTATGACTCGTTTAGCCTCCCGCTTTGGTGCTGCGAATAGCATTCGTCGTGACCGCCCGTTAACGATTGAAGAGTTGTTCCGTACTGTACCGAGTGTGTTTTCAGAAGAAAAACATGAATCTCGTAGCGAAAAGTACACTTACATTCCCACCATTACCTTACTCGATAGTCTTCAAAAGGAAGGCTTTTATCCGTTCTTTGCTTGTCAGACACGTGTTCGTGATGCTAGTCGCCGAGAGCACACCAAGCACTTGTTACGTCTCAGACGGCACGACCAAATCACAGGTATACAAGTCCCTGAAATTATTCTCTTAAATAGCCATGATGGATCAAGTAGCTATCAAATGTTACCGGGACTATTTAGAGCTGTATGCTCCAATGGTTTAGTTTGCGGAGATACGTTTGGTGAAGTGCGTGTGCCGCACAAGGGCGATGTGGTAGGAAAGGTGATTGAAGGGGCGTATGAGGTATTGGAAACGTTTGATATGGTAGCTGAAAAGCGCGAAGAGATGCAATCGTTATTGTTACCGCCACCAGCCCAGCAAGCCTTAGCACAAGCAGCTTTGACGTATCGCTTTGGTGAGGAACATCAACCTATAACTGAGGAGCAAGTATTGCAGCCTCGTCGCTGGGAGGATAAGAAAGATGATTTGTGGACGGTATTCCAACGTTTGCAGGAGAATTTAATCAAAGGGGGGCTATCTGGCAGAAATGCGAAAGGTAAACGCACTCGCACACGCTCAGTGAATGGCATCGATGGCGATATTAAATTGAATAAGGCGCTGTGGGTGCTAACAGATACTTTATTTAACCAAATTGCTCCCCGCCAGCCTAACTAATTTTGCTGCCCTGACAGATTATGTCGTTACGTCTTTCTTATTATTCAAATAAGAATCATAGCGTTATTTATCAATTGATTAGTGATAGTCATTTTTCACTAAAAAGCCCAATAAGAACTTCTCCCAACACAGAGGCTAGTAACTAAGAGTTTACTAAGATGTCAGTGGTAGGGAACAATAATAGTACTTTAGCTATTTATCAAAATAATATTTGGCAGATTGAATGATCTGCCATTTTTCTGATAAGCCTACGTTAAAAGTACAATTTTATTGAAGATATATCCTACTCTATCCAATAGTGAAGTTTTTCTTTTCCTTGATCTGCATGTTAAAAGAGATTTATTTGTATAGTCATTAAATGACAAATCGGCCTCGCTGATTAATTTATCCTATTGTTTACTGCCCGTATATAGGTGGTATTATTATCGATAATCGGAAAATATCCTTGTGCTATTATCAACTGTTGATAAGATATTCAAATTATGTATAAGAGTGCAACCGTTTGATTGGCAAAGTGCTACAAATACATTACGCTAGTAGCAGAGCTCTGAGTTTTAGAGTCTCGCTACACACAAACGTAATGAGTCTAAAAAGAGGCTAATGTAAATACGAGTAAATTATGAAAAACGTCAAACAATCACGTTGCATTATAGGTATTAAAGATCAAGCTTCTACTCCCGATTATACCGTTGATATTTGGTTCGATTCGTTAAAATCGCTTGCGTATGTGTTGTCAAAAGAAAACCAGCAACTGCTAAAAGTAATTGCTGAACAAAAACCTCAATCTATCACTGAATTGGCTAAACTAACGGATAGAGCTGTGAGTAATGTTTGGAGAACATTGAAAACACTGAGCAAGCATAGTTTAGTAAAAATGAAAAGCATAAAAAACACCCTTAGCGTGAAAGTCATCCATCAGGAATTTTTAGTCGTAGTCAATAATGAAAAATAAATCCAATATTCTTCAACAAGCAAGTATACTTATTAATTCTCTAGCAGTTGCCCATGTACCTCAAGACAGTAGCGTAGAAGCTGTCACTGATCAATGGTTACATGCCATTGCGACTGATAGTCAATTTTACTGTAATCATAATATAGAAAAGCCTGAACAACTCAAAAAAAACGTAATAAGCCAGTTAAAAAAAAATGGTTTATACACAACGCGAGAGGTGTTTTTCAATAATGTATTTGGATGTTTAAAGTTAAAACCAAACTTTGATACTAAATTTCGTTTTATCGACTTATTTGCTGGAATCGGTGGGATAAGGTTAGGTGCACAAGCCAATGGCGGAACTTGCGTATTTTCATCAGAATTTGATTCTTTCGCTCAAAATACTTATTCATATAATCATGGAGAGTATCCGTTTGGTGATATCACAAAAATTCAAGAAAAAAACATTCCTGATCATGATTTTTTATTAGCAGGCTTCCCTTGCCAGCCATTCAGTTACTCCGGCCGCTGCGAAGGTTTTGAGGATAAAACTAGAGGCACCTTATTTTTCGATGTTCTAAGAATCTTAGAACAAAAAAAACCCAAGTTTGTACTTTTAGAAAATGTAAAAGGTTTTAAGTCTCATAACAAAGGGGAAACTATGTTTATAGCGCTTAAAGCGCTAGAAGAAGCAGGATATTACCCGCACTGGACTATTTTGAATAGCTACGATTATGGCGTCCCACAGTACCGTGAAAGATGGTATTGTGTTGCTATTCGTAAAGATCTTGGAATTATTAATTTTTCATTTCCAAATTTAAAAGATAGAAAAACTAAACTTAAGGATATAATTGACCTTAGTGAGAATGATCCTTCTTTATCACTCAATGATTTTGAAAAAAAAAGAATTAAATATCATTTTGATAATTGTCAAAAACAGGAAAGAGTACAACATGACAACTCAATTTATGAACCACATACTAAAAAGGGTAGGTACGGAGTATTTTCATTCTTAAAAGCCGATGGTTCATTGAGGTTTCATGTTGGAGATGTCGCAAAAACTCAGATACAAGAGTCGTTTTACGCTTGTTTGGAAACATATGCCCCTACTATTATTGCAAACCGTGTCCCTAAATTATGGGATATTCAGAGAAAGCTATCTGTTAAAGAATCTTTGAGCCTTCAGGGTTTCCCTGATGAATTCGAGTTTTGTGTTTCCAAGGCTCAATCCTACAAGCAATTAGGTAACTCAGTAACAGTAAATGTTATTCAAGCAATTATTAAAAATATTATAAACATTAAGGATTGAGTATAATGGCATATCTGGATTTAGAGAAAATCATAGAAGCAAGAACCTATATTGAAAAGAACATAAAAAAACCCGATACATTCATGGGGTTGGTGTTGTTTTTGTTATGCGTTGTAGAAAGGAAACGGAATGGCTCTTATCTAAAGTCTGATATGAAGCAATTCTCTGAATTTGCAGATGATGCTTTCTACTTATCAGATAATTCAACATCATACTCAGAGAAATATTGGTTTGCATTATTAACTAATGATTGGATTGAGCAAGTAAAAAATTATTTTCTTAAAGGAAATAAAGTTTCTGCCAATAAAGTTATGCAATCACTTTTCTGGCTTGATAGTTTTAAGGAACTTCAAGCAAAAATCAATTTAATTCCAAATGACATTTTCAATAACCTCTTTATAAATGATTTGGCTGAGTCAGACTTTAATCAAGCCAACCCAGTAAAAAAAAGAGACTTGTTATCACGGTATGGAGGTACTTCGGAATTATCAACCATCAAATTTGATGGCACTTTTGTAAAGAAAAAAGCCGGTGATTTGAATGGCGCCCCTTTTGGCCAAACACTTTATGCAGCAACTGAAATTAAAAAAATAATATCTGTGTTTGACTTTGATTTTATAGAAAAATTTGATTTATCTTCCAAAGAAAATGAGTTGGACGTTAATAGTAATGTTGACATCAAAAATACTAGAGAGTTATTTAGGCTATGGCTGTTAGAGAAAGGACTATCAGATAAAAATGCATCGTCATATTCTGAAACAGGTATCGCACTGTGCGACAAGTACATAGATAGCATCAAACCAAAAGTGAAAAGTTTTTATCAATTTAATTCGACTCAAGTGTTGGATGCACTACAGCAACTAAAAAAAGTAAATGACTGGTTTCAAGCGGATAAAAATGATAATTCACTTTATAGCTCTGCCTGCAAAAAATTAGCTGAATTCTTAGCTGAAAAATCTTATATTTCTTGTACCCGACTATCTAAACCCTTCCTCATTCTTGCTGGTATATCAGGTACTGGTAAAACACGTTTCGTGCGTGAACAAGCTAAGGCAACAGGTAGTCTAGATGAAACATACTGCTTAATATCTGTTCGCCCTGATTGGCATGAACCCAGTGATTTATTGGGATATATCTCTCGCTTAGGTACACGACCGAAATATGTTCCAACTGATACTCTACGATTTATTGTCAGAGCTTGGAGAGCAATTATTAAAGAAATTGTGTTTGACTCAAATGGTTATCCACTTGATTGGCGTGGTCATCATTTGAAGGATATCCCCCCTTATTGGCTCTGCTTGGATGAAATGAATTTAGCACCTGTGGAACAATACTTCGCTGATTATCTCTCAATTTTAGAAACACGTTGTTGGAATGATCCTGAAAAATTAAAAAAATCAAAACTTGATTATATCTATCAATGTGATCCATTAATCAAAGGTGAGGTTTTTACAGATTTGGATTTAGACATAACTGAGGAGAATGTTCGTCCCTCAAGTCTTCTAGCAAAAGAACTCGGTTTTGACTTAACACAAAAACTTGATGAAGATATTTGGGCCTATTTTTTAACACATGGTATTAGTATTCCATTTAACCTGATTGTTGCCGGTACGGTTAATATGGATGAAACGACCCATGGCTTTTCACGTAAAGTGATTGATCGTGCACTGAGCTTTGATTTTGGATCATTTTTTCCTAACCACTTCGGTGATTTTTTCACACCCACAAGTTGCAATAAACACTTGAGCTACCCCATTTGGTCACATATCAGCAAAGTAGATTTAATTAATACTTATGATAATGATGGTTCGCAAACAGTTGCGTTTTTATCAGCTGTAAATTCTGTGTTAAAAAGTACACCTTTTGAGCTCGCTTTTCGTGCACTTAACGAATTACTGCTTAGCGTTGTTAGCTACCACCCCAAAGATGACCTAACTCTAAAAGCTGTTTGGGACGATTTTATGATGTGCAAAGTACTACCGCGTATTGAAGGTGATATAGATAAGCTAACAACACTAGATGGTAAAAAATTGTTGACAGAATTAAACTCGATTTTGGCAGAACAACTAGCCCCTATTTGGCTAGCAGATGAAAATGACAAGGAGAAGCAGCGACCTGATTTATATCGCGAGAAAGTAATATTAGAAGATAGTGTAACAAATAAAAAAGAATTGTTATCTATTCCGTGCCGTTCAAAAGCTAAGTTAGAATGGATGAGTACTCGTTTGTCTAATTCAACGTTCACAAGTTTCTGGCCTTAGTTAGTTGACTTTGTTTGATGCCTTATATAACGAATATAAAGCATTAGCCTAATCAGAGGAGCAATAGGGAATGCCAGAGTTAATACGATTACGAACACCTGATTTTGAGTTTTCGGTATGGGCCAATGATATAAGCCAGCGCAAGAAAACATACCAAACTACTGTAGCTAATAGGACTAATCTAAAGTTTGATGCATCTCTTGATAAAAATCATAGAGGGGATACTAATCACTCTGCACATTTGCAACCTAGTTATTTATTGTTATTTTCCCCTCCAACTGAATTGTGCGATATCATCGAACCGAAAGGGTTAGTTGCAGATGGCTTAAAAAAGCAATCTGAATTGAGGTTAAATTCACCATTGTTTTTCGAGAATACTCAATACCAGTTTGAGTGGGTATTTTTTAGTGAAGTTTCTAATGCTCGTTTAACCCACACAAATCAAAGTATAAATGAGGTATTTCGTTTTGTTCCAGAAGCAAAAACATCAAAGGGTGTGATACCTGCACGTCTAACTGGAATAATTAATACAGGTAATGATGTGGGTTGGCTGCGTTTACCGCTTACGTTTGAACGAGAAGGAAAAATACATACTCAGAATCTTTCATTTGAGATTTTGCCTATCAAAATGGTGCTATATCAAGACTTACATGCAATGAACCACGAGATTGACAAAACTTACCCACTTTGGCGTTTTAGCCTAGCAGAAAAAACAAAGCAAGATGTAGCCACAGGGCAACATCGAGGACATTTTCCAATCATGTGGTTAGCAGGTTTTGCAGAATTAAGAGCACACTTTGAGCAAAGTTTAAAGGTTATTTGTGCAGCACCACATAGTCGCTTACAACCAACAGCTGCAAATATTAAAGCGGCTAAGTTAAAGGGAAATCTAACACATAAGTTAGCCGAGCAGGTAAAACAAGACATCGCTAATGGTCTATATGATAAACGTTACAGAATTGAAAAAAAGAAATTGAAAGTAGACACTGCAGAAAACCGCTTTATTAAAATGGTAGTAGAACAAAGTAAGTTGCAATTAGCAAAATTTGAAACCAAATTAAGGCAAAGTAACCAAGCTCCAGAAAGACAACGTTTGTCAGATTCATTTTTAGATGAATTACATAGTTGGCAACAACCGTTACAAAAAGTATTAACCCAAAGTTTTTTAAAAGATGTAGGAACCTATACTGACTTAAACAAAGAATCATTAGTGTTACATCAAAAAACAGGCTACAGCAGGGTGTATCGTATTTGGCAGGAGCTAAAATTTTATTTAGATGTGTTAGGAAAACAATCGAGTATTTCGATGAAATCGGTAGCTGAGATTTATGAAGTGTGGTGTTTTTTGTGTTTAAAACGGATGTTAGAACAAGATCTTGGTTTTAAATTAGTCGAAAATAGTGCAACCAAGCTAGTACAAAATGACTTTTTTGAATACAAATTAAAGGATGGCTTTGCCGGTGCATTCCGATTTAAACGCTCTGATGGTGTAATGGTCAGGCTAGCACATGAACCTAAGTTTACTAAAATAGGTAAATCAATACGTTCGTACTTAGTTAACCAAGAGCCAGATATTGTATTGGAAGTCACAATTCCCAAGAATGAAGGCCCAGAAAAAGAAAAACAATTTATTTGGCTATTTGATGCTAAGTACCGTATTAAAACCAATAAAAATAGCTTTGATAATAGTGCGGATGATATTGCAATCACTGACTATGTCCCAGATGATGCCATTAACCAACTACACCGTTATCGGGATGCATTAATCCGTTTATCTGAATATTCAAGTAGTTCAAAAGCTAACCAGCCTGCTAAAAAAAGCCGCCCTGTATTTGGTGCCTTTGCTTTATATCCTGGTTTCTTTGAGCAAAGTATAGAGCAAAACCCATATGCCACTGCAATAAATGAAGTCGGTATCGGTGCATTTGCCCTGTTACCTAGCCAGACTGAACAAGATTATTCTGGTCGTCAATGGTTATTAGAATTTTTACAAAACCAAATTGGCATGGCTTCTAGTGTACAATTAAAGCAAACTAGTCAAGACATATATACTGAGTCAGCTATGGTGGAAAGACTCTACTTACAAGACGCTGCACGTATACCTTACTACGGTATGCGCCAAATTCTGTATCCAGATTTAATAATGGCAGTGGCTTTGAGTGAACAACTAGATTGCAATAATGACTACCTAGAAGGCATTAAGAAAGATACTGCACGTTGGTATTATTTACCACAAAGTATTTTTTCACAAAGCTTCAAGAAGCATATAGCAAAGGAAATCAAATATTTAGCTTTAGCATCCCACACCACACTTCATAATTCAACCAAACAAATTGATAAACTTTGGCCGGTTAAACAAATTATAGTACTACCCCGATATGCAATTACCGAACACTATGAAGGTAAGAAATCAAGCTCTACTGAGCTCTATTATTTGTTTGAGTTAGGTAAAGCTCTAATGCTTCAAACTCCAATAACTGACGTACCATATAACACTATGATAAATTTGGTGAAATTTACAACATTAAACCGTTTGCAAAAAGTGACTAGTTTTTCTGAAATAGAAGCAGTGTATACGGAAGCTATGATATGATGGGTAAAGGTACTCATGAATTATTATTAGCTTCAAAGTTCCTGAGCTTAGTAGACAGAAGATAGAATGCCTTTATATGGACCTCTGAATTTTAGCTACAATTCTATAGGAAATTCATTTAATATCTATATAACTGTTATAGTCTTTTGATTAATGATTGGTTTCTTGAATTACTTCACAAGATAATTATTTCGATGCCTATAATATTTTTACTTCATATGCTTTAAACATAAAGTTAAACGTTTTAGTAAAATTCAATAGACTGGCCCCTTAGATCTCCAGACAGTTGGTATCACTTAAATTAGTGATAATCTTAATACTAGTTTTTAGACTAGTTCTTGGAGATAACATGATCGAGATATTAGGTCCTGAACGTAGAAAACGTCGTTCCCCACAAGAAAAAATGGCGATTGTTCAGCAAAGCTTTGAGTCGGGTATGAGTGTTTCCATGGTTGCCCGCCAACATGGCATAGCAGCAAGCCCGCTTTTCCTTTGGCGTAAACAGTATCAAGAAGGAAGCATGACTGCAGTGACAGCAGGTGAACACGTTATTCCTGCCTCTGAGCTAGCCTCAGCAATAAAGCAAATTAAAGAGCTACAGCGTTTACTCGGCAAAAAAACAATGGAAAATGAACTTCTTAAAGAAGCTGTCGAGTATGGCCGTGAAAAAAAGTGGATAGCACTCGCGCCCTTATTACCCAAGGATGGAAAATAAGTTTAGTGAGTCGAACGTTACGTGTGTCACGAGCACAGTTATACGTTTTAGCGAAACGAAAAAGTGATTGGAAGGATAAGCGAGGTAGATGCTGTCAAGATGATAGTGATGCGCTTGCTCGTATACATAATGTCATTGATAAGCTGCCTACGTATGGTTATCGCCGCGTCTGGGCAATACTTCGTCGGCAATCTGAGAATGAAGGTATCGCGATGATTAATGCCAAACGCGTTTACCGTCTCATGAAGCAATCCGCATTATTATTGGAACGTAAACCTGCAATGCTAGTCTCAACGCGTGCTCATACAGGAAAAGTATCGGTGAATGAAAGCAACCAACGTTGGTGTTCAGATGGTTTTGAGTTCCGATGTGATAGTGGTGAAAAACTGCGCGTCACGTTCGCTTTAGACTGTTGTGATCGCGAAGCCCTGCATTGGGCAGCTTGCACGGGAGGCTTCGACAGTGAAACCGTGCAAGATGTCATGTTAGGCGCTGTGGAGCATCGCTTCGGTAACGAGTTACCCTCAAAGTCAGTTGAGTGGTTGACAGACAACGGTTCAGCATATCGAGCCCATGAAACACGGAGGTTCGCTAAACAAGTCGGCCTATCACCGAGATATACGGCGGTACGGAGTCCACAAAGTAATGGAATAGCAGAAAGCTTTGTAAAAATCATGAAGCGTGACTACATAAGTCTCATGTCAAAACCGAACAGATTAACGGCAGTGAAGAATCTTGCGGCAGCCTTCGAGCATTATAATGAATGGCATCCCCACAGTGCACTGGGTTATCGTTCACCGCGAGAGTACCTGCGGCGTCGAACCCATAATGAAATAAGTGATAAAAAGTGTCTGGAAATATAGGGTCAAATACACAATTTTTTTTACTAAATGATAAAACATCAAATTACAGTGAAAATAAATGCTCCACTAAATTCAATGCCTAAAAAAACAATCAAAATATTTTTAGGCACCTTATTAGGCACTTTTGAAAAGTTGAATTGAACATTAGCACTATAAAATCATTTAGTTAAGCGACGAATTCAGACTCCGCCAGCCCAAATTTTAACTGTCAGTGATGTGACAACAACTTTAAAAACAGTAAGTTAATAAAGTTGAGCAGACAGCAACATGACCCAGAATGGACTTTGAAATGCACATGTAATGCACGTGCACTAGAAGAATAAAAAAGCTCACTACGGTGGGCTTTTTTATTATCTACGCATATCCCTATAAAAAGAATGGGCAGCTAATATTTCTAGTCGATTAAAAGAAATAATAGCTGACATTATTATTGCCCTGCTTTGCGCTTAGATTATTTATGGAAAAAGGCACTAAACACTAGCCCTGCACCGGCTACTAGCAGCATGACATCAATCAACAAAGAAAAATGAACGCCTGATAACCTGCGAACAAAAGGCTTACTACAGAATGTCCCAAGCACAATTCCCCCACCAACAAATACGCCTGTAAGTACCACTTGAACGGGAAGGAAATCCTGATAGCTAAATGTACTAATCTTACTTAAATATAAAAAAAGGGCACTGGCCGCCTCGGTTCCAATAAATGCCCCATGACTCAAGCCATACACAGTAAATATTGGCATACTCACAGGATCTGTTGATAGCACTAAACCCGTTAATAAACCGACAACACCACCACAAAATCCCAACTGTTTTATGGAGATTGACCTTTTACTATTTTTTGGTGTCTTCTTAAAGGGATCATCACCCAAAAGAAAAGACCCAAGTTACTGGAAGAATGGCTTGGGCAACCGCTATTTGAACGTCAGGGACAGCGCAGTGTGGCAACTGAACATGCTCGGGCATTTGCGGCAGAAATTAGTACAGCCTTCGACATCATTAGTGATGCATCACTACGTTTTGGCAAAACTCAGTATACAAAAGTCATCAGAGTCAATGCCCAAACAACTATCGTGATGCACTGGTTGATCCCTCGCCTACCCAATTTCTATCTTCAGCATCCTGATATCGAAATTTCAGTATCGACGTCACATAGCTCAGAAGCAAAAGGGTTATCTGGATTTGATGTTTTAATTCGCAGGGATGCCCTTGAAAAACCTGAATGGCGTTATTTTGACCGTCGACCATTATTCGAAGAAAAACTGACGTTGGTTGCATCTCCAACACTCTTAGCTCAGCACCGTTTAAATACGGTGGAAGACCTCACCGCTCACGTATTTGTGACCTCAAATACGCGAGTAGGCGAATGGGAAAAATGGATGAAAGAAGCAAGCATAGAAAGTTTATATCCGCTGAGATTTCAACGTTTTGAACATAACTATTTAAGTATGTAAGCTGTCATTGATGGTTTAGGTATTGGAATTGCAGGGCTTCCAACACTTTCGCATGATTTAAATAAAAAAAGACTTCAAGCACCTTTCCAAGTTCAGGTCACTGGAAGTCAATATGCAGCGCTGGTTGCACCTGATGTTGACAAGTCATTATCATTAACTTTGTTTTTGGAATGCCTTGAACAAGAAGCACTAAAATAAAATGACTCCTGTTTAATGATTTTCTGTATTTTTAAAATCATGAAAAAGCCATCAATAGGGGTGTGTTAATACAATGCCCCAGCTTAGCGAGTTTTTGATTATAAATAGTCACATATTTAAATTCAGAAATTCGCGGCAAAATTGGACGACGTTGTTCTCTTGTATCCCTACCCTGCCGCCGTTAATACAACAAAAACCTATTTTTTGATATTAAAAAGCATTATGAAAGCGGTACACCAAGTTGTATCCTAACGTAAATAAAACAGCAGAAAGAGTATAAATCACATGAAATATCAAGATGTAACAAAATCCCCCAGTGAAAACTCTTATTTTCTCGTTTTTAACATAACGGATAAAGATAAGTATCGTGATGAGCTAGTGGAATTTTGTAATAATTTCTCAGGTCTTATTCGTAGTATGAGAACCCGCTTCCCCGCATTAGAAACGAGCTGTGTTATGGGGTTCGGCGCTCAAGCGTGGCAAGCGCTTTTTCCTCAACTCTCTACTCCCAAAGAACTCAGTCCATTTAAAGAGATCAAAGGCAAAAACTTCACTGCCGTTTCTACCCCTGGTGATATCTTCTTCCATATTAGAGCGTTAAATGTCTCAGCCTGCTACGAATTAGCCTCTATTATCAGCCAAAAGCTCGGTGATTTTGTGGAATATGTCGATGAAGTTCATGGGTTCCGCTATATGGATGGCCGTTCTATCATTGGATTTGTCGATGGTACTGAAAACCCTGAAATGGAAGATGAGCGTATTGATTATGCCGTTATTGGTGAAGAGGACCCTGATTTTATCGGTGGAAGCTACGCTTTTGTTCAGAAATACATGCACGATATGACCGCGTGGCAAAATCTCACCACAGAAGAGCAAGAAAAGGTGATTGGTCGTCATAAGTTTAATGACGTCGAGCTATCCGATCAGCAGAAATTACCAAGCTCTCATAACGTTGTGACCAATATCCAAGATGAGAATGGCGAAGATCTCAAAATCGTTCGTGCGAATATGCCATTTTCTAATCCTTCTAAAAATGAATATGGTACTTATTTCATCGGTTATGCACGATATTTTTCGACAACCCATCGTATGTTGAAAAACATGTTTAGTGGGACAGATAATGGTGCAACGGATGAATTATTAAAATACAGCACGCCCATCACAGGAACGCTATTTTTTATTCCGCCTCCTTCCATGTTAGATGATATTGAATAATTGATTTTACAGAATGCTAGGAACCAAAGAATTTATCTATTGGTTCCTTTTTGATTTATTGCTCGACATCTTTTCTCTGCGTTTTATTCATCATTGTCGCGATATTCTTAATGGCTATCTTTGACACTCTGATGTGCATGATGGCTGATATGCCCCCCAGAATAAACTCTGGGGGTGCTAACGTTAAATAACTAGGCTAATAGATTATCAATGCTCCATCATTTCATGCACAATATCCTTACCGCCCATAGAATATGGATAATACGTTGGCCAATTCTCTAATTGAGTCAATAAAGCCTCCTGAGATTCATTTCCCATATAAAGATGGAAATGCCCGGCTTTCTCTGGAGCAATAATATGGTCGCTAAACTGGATAAACTTCGGAGCTTGGCTATTTTTATCCTTACACTCAAATAAATATCGGACACCCTTTTTGCCTGAAGAATAATTTAAAACTCGGTAACCCGCGTAATCATATTGGCACTGAGCGACCTTATCCCCACGGTGGAATTCAATAATATTATTCTCAATACCAATCATATCCACATCGGTTTTATACCCTTTGGCATAATAATCTCGATACTCTTGCGCGGTTTTATCCTTATTCTTTGCAGCCTTATCCAGCATTACTGGATCTAACGTTCCATTAGCAAGATAAGGCTCGACTGATTGCCAAACACCGTCCCAATCACTCAATTTACGGTCTTTAACATCACTATTATCAAAAATACCTTTTGCCGCATTGCGTTGCGCTTCCGTTTGCGGCTTATCATGATAATGTCCGTGTGCCATCGCTGTGTGACTGAATAAACTGGCTAATACAAGCAGTGAAAGAATATTTTTTGTCATCATTTTTCCTCTCTGGTTTGAACAAAATTCCCAAAACGCTTATTAAAGCGAGCAACATTCCCTTCCTGTGAATGGGTTTTCTGTTTCCCGGTATAAAACGGGTGAGAATGCGAGGACACATCGAGAGGAACATACGGATAACTTTGCCCTTCAAACTCAATGGTTCTTTCTGTTTTTATGGTTGACCCAACCTTAAAATAAGCATCTGCTGCGGTATCGTGAAAGATCACCACTCGGTAATCTGGATGAATATTTGGCTTCATCGCTAGCTCCTTTTGTTATGTTATAATATAACATTAATGTTTTTTAGAGCGATTGACTACTCTTTTTTAACCATGGATTTTATGTGGGAAATACACGAGGAATATCGACTTAAGATGCACTGAAATAATCTGCACATAATCCCATCAACAATAAATAAACTTGAATTTCCTTTACCTTGAATGCTGATCATGAACTTTCTTCATGTTCGAAATGAAATTAAGTCGCTTTAACTCCCCGCCTTGCTCTGGCATAAATTAAACATATTAACTTACTGGCTACATAAAAATTGATTAGTGAGAAAACGTGCAACATCTCTGTAATCAAGAAATAAACGCCGTTTTCCTATTAGAGCTAGGATGCAAAATCATGAATACAGAATTTACCTTTAATATCACGCGCAGCATTTTTGATGAAAATTACAACCCATCGGAAAACACGCGAATTACGACCAACTTTGCAAATTTAGCCAGAGGCAAAAGCCGCCAAGAAAACCTGCGTAACGCATTAGTGATGATCAACAATCGCTTCAATTCACTCGCGTATTGGGATAACCCTAAAAGCGATCGCTATGCGGTTGAGTTGGAAATTATCTCTGTCGAGATGAACGTTGAAAAAAACGGCAGCGCCTTCCCTGTCATTGAAATCTTAAAAACCAACATCATCGATAAAAAAGCGCAGCAACGTATTGAAGGAATTGTGGGAAATAATTTTTCATCCTACGTACGGGATTATGATTTTAGCGTTTTACTGTTGGAACATAATAAAAACCAAGCAGAGTTTAGTATTCCGACTAAATTTGGCTGCCTGCATGGCAATATTTTTAAGTCGTTTATTAATTCCAAAGAGTACAAAGCGAACTTTAATAAATCTCCCGTGATCTGTTTAAGTGTCTCAAATAGAGATACCTATCATCGCACTGGGAATCAACATCCTATATTAGGCATTGAATATCAGCCAAGTAACGCCTCTTTAACCGAGCAATACTTCGGAAAAATGGGCTTACAGGTTCGTTACTTTATGCCGAAAAATAGCGCTGCCCCTTTAGCCTTTTATTTTACGGGAGACTTGCTGAGCGACTACACCAACCTTGAGTTAATCAGCACGATTAGCACCATGGAAACGTTCCAAAAAATTTATCGTCCTGAAATTTATAATGCCAACACGGTGGCGGGTGAATGTTATCAACCGAGCTTAAATCAACAGGATTACTCATTAACCAAAATTGTTTATGACCGTGAAGAACGCAGCCAACTCGCCATTGAACAAGGTAAATTTACTGAAGAACACTTCATTAAACCTTACCAGACGATCCTTGAAAAATGGTCTGCAAGCTATTCACTTTAATAAAAGTCGGTCAATTTAATCAAATCGCGTATTTATAAAAAATAAAATAAAAGGTCATCTGCAATGAAAATATTATTACCCACTTCCACCGCCGGCAGCTTGCCAAAACCATCTTGGTTAGCAGAACCAGAAAAACTTTGGTCTCCATGGAAATTGAACAACGAAGAACTTATCGTTGGCAAACAAGATGCCCTGCGTTTATCTCTGGACGATCAATTACGTGCGGGCATCGACATTGTGAGCGATGGCGAACAAACTCGCCAACACTTTGTGACCACCTTTATTGAACACTTGAGTGGCGTGGATTTTGAAAAACGCCAAGTGGTAAAAATTCGTGACCGTTACGATGCCAGCGTACCAACCGTTGTGGGCGCTGTTGCTCGCCAAAAGCCAGTATTTGTGGACGATGCCAAGTATCTACGTCAACTCACTGACAAACCGATTAAATGGGCACTGCCGGGTCCAATGACCATGATCGACACGCTCTATGATAACCACTATAAAAGCCGTGAAAAATTGGCGTGGGAGTTTGCTAAAATTCTTAACCAAGAAGCCAGAGAGTTAGAAGCCGCAGGCATCGATATCATCCAGTTTGATGAACCGGCATTTAACGTATTTTTTGATGAAGTGAATGACTGGGGAATTGCAGCCCTCGAAAGAGCCATTGAAGGACTGAAATGTGAAACTGCGGTACATATCTGTTATGGCTATGGCATCAAAGCCAATACCGATTGGAAAAAAACATTGGGTTCTGAGTGGAGACAATACGAAGAAGCTTTCCCGAAACTGCAAAGCTCGAATATCGATATCGTTTCACTGGAATGTCACAACTCCAACGTTCCGATGGACTTAATTGAACTTATCCGCGGTAAAAAAGTGATGGTCGGCGCGATTGATGTGGCAACCAACACTGTCGAAACCCCAGAAGAAGTCGCCAATACATTGCGAAAAGCCCTACAATTTGTTGATGCAGACAAACTTTATCCATCAACTAACTGCGGCATGGCGCCATTATCTCGCGATGTTGCCAGAGGGAAACTCAACGCTTTAAGCGCAGGCGCGGAAATCATCCGAAAAGAACTAGGCGCATAATAAATTACCCCAGATTTGGCGATCTCATCCATCGCCAAATCTCATCATTTTTAAACCTTTCATAGCCACTCACACCCCTTATTCGTATTTACTGAAAATATATGAAATTCTTTCAGCCATTATCACAGAATCCTTCTATCAATATTGCTGGCTACGTATTTTCCCCCCTATACTTTTTTTGCTCAAAAAGCGACCGAAGATTAAATAATAAGAAGGAAATAACTATGAAATTATCTCTACTAGGATGTTTATTAGCAGCTTCATTTTCTCTGCACGCTTACGCCGTAAGCGAGCCACCAATCCGATTAGTGATCCACGGGGGAGCCGGTACTATTACCAAAGACACCATTACTCCAGCACAAGAAAAAGAGTATCAAGAAAAACTGACCGAAGCCTTAGAAGCAGGCTATGCCGTACTCAACAAAGGCGGTAGTAGCCTTGATGCAGTACAAGCCTCTATTAACGTGATGGAAGATTCTCCGCTATTTAACGCAGGAAAAGGCGCTGTATTTACCCATGAAGGCAAAAATGAAATGGATGCGTCAATCATGGACGGCAGCAACCGTAAAGCGGGTGCGGTGGCTGGTGTCACCAACATTAAAAACCCGATTAATGCCGCTTATGCCGTCATGACCAAAAGCCCTCATGTCATGATGGTTTCTAAAGGTGCCGAGCAATTCGCTGCGGAACAAGGCCTTGAAATCGTTGATCCATCGTATTTCCGAACCGATTTCCGTTGGCAGCAACTTCAAAAAGCCAAAGAAAAAGAGAAAGTGGTACTCGACCATGATGGAAAAACGGCCGCTCTCTTTATTGACCCAATGATGTATGACTACAAATATGGCACCGTTGGCGCGGTCGCGCTTGATAAAAATGGTAATATCGCCGCAGGAACATCCACCGGAGGCATGACCAACAAACGCTTCGGTCGCGTCGGTGACTCCCCAATCATTGGTGCTGGAAACTACGCTGACAACAATACCGTCGCGGTTTCAGCCACAGGCTCTGGCGAAATGTTTATCCGTACGGCTACCGCGCACAATATCGCAGCCCAAGTCAAATACAACAAAACACCTATCGACCAAGCCGCCCGTAATGCGCTGGATGAAGTCAAAGAGCTGAACGGAAGTGGTGGTGTGATTGTGTTGGATAAAACCGGTAACTACGCAATGGAGTTTAATTCAGAAGGGATGTACCGCGGAACAATCGGTAATGATGGTAAACCGCAAGTCGCTATTTATAAAAACGATTAAGTACCTCGCATTTAAATTCGCTACGCCATAAAAATACAAAAGCCCACCAATGTGGGCTTCATAACCTTGATTTATAAAATATAAGCTATAAATCAATGCATTATAAACTATACCTATATAGGCAACGGCTCTCAGCCTAATGACTTTTCAACTGCACCACTGGCCAAATACCCTTTATGGAACGCGGCTTGCCTTGGAGAGATACGCGCAACTGCCTCTGCTGAGCAAGAGGCATCCACCAGCACAAAACTGGCATCATCTCCTTTTGCTGGCCACATTTGCTGGCCCTTTTCATCCAACGGCAATACATTGCCCGTGGCGATAGCAAGGGAACGAGATAATGCCAACTCATCCGGACGCGTGTACAACTGCGCATATAAGTTGGCTTTTTCTAACATATCCCCGAGACCAAATGGCGACCAGTGATCAATCACACTGTCAGTCCCTGTCATCACAAACACACCATTTTTATTCAGCGTTTTTAATGGCATATGTAATGTCCCGATAGGCACGGTCGAGGCTATAGTGATCTGCTGCTCAGCCAAGCGTTTTGCCATCGCATCGGCATCTTCAGGATTTAACATGGCTAATGCAAAAGCATGACTAATTGTCACCTTGCCACGCAAGCTGCGGTTTTCATCCACCGTTTTTATCATATAGTTGATAGCGGCAAGTCCTGCCGGGCTTGTCTCATGCAGATGGATATCAATCCCTTTGTTATAATCCAGTGCAATCTGGAACATCGCATCAAGGGATTTTTCCATTGCACCATCGACATTGGTCGGATCTAGCCCGCCCACATAGTGTGCACCCGCTTGCATCGCTTCTCGCATCAAAGGGACTGATTTTGATAGCAGCAAACCATGTTGAGGGAAAGCCACAATTTCGCACGTAAGATCTTGCTGGCGCTTATCCAACACCGTTTGCAGTGCTTCAAGGTTTTTTAATCCAGAAACAGGTTCAATATTGCAATGGCTGCGCGCGATGGTCGAACCATGGGATTGAATCAGATCGATCAATGCATGCGCTCGTTCTTGCGTGAAAGGCTGCAATTCAGGTAGCATTTTCTGCTCTAACGTGATCATATCCATAATGGTTTTACCTTCACGGGACTGCGGCGCTTGCCATGGTCCGCCGTAAAAGGTTTTATCCAAATGGATATGCATATCTCGAAATGCAGGCAGCATCAATTTACCCTGTGCACTATAGGCATTCAACACTGAGTTAGGATGCTGCTTGTTAGGTAAAACCGCCACGATTTTTCCATCATTAATTTCGATGGTTTGTAATGCAGTTTGTGTCCCAATCACCGTACTATCACGGAAGTTAAAGCCCGTTTCCAGTAATGCATCATCTAAATAATAATGCTTATCCTCAATACGAGAAACACCGGACTTCGGTGCGCTTTGTGCCGCCGCTCCCGCAGATACTGAACCTAATAATGTACAAGCGGCCACCACTTTTGCACTTGTTGTCAGAAACTCTCTGCGACCAGACAACTGTTCTGAATTCATAGCAACTCCTTATCATCGAGAGTTCGACCTCATCGTATGAGGTCGAACGACTGAGGTTTAGCCTTGAATAATATGGGTTCCCGTCTCGCCACGTAACGCTGCCGGCAAAGCTTCAGGAGTCGTGATAATCACGCGCTTACCACCATTAGCGATAAACGATAAACTGGCTTCAATTTTCGGTAGCATACTTCCTGCTGGGAAATGCCCCTCTGCCATATAGCGCTGCATATCCGTCGTTGAGGTTTCACCGAGGGCTTTTTGTTCCGGTTTGCCAAAATGAATACACACTTTTTCGACACCCGTGGTGATGATCAAAATATCCGCATTGAGCTCTTTCGCCAGTAGCGTGGTCGATAAATCTTTATCAATAACAGCATCCACACTTTGATAACCGCCCTGTCCATTATTCACCACAGGGATCCCACCACCGCCTGCCGCAACAACCACATAATCATGTTCAGTCAATGTGCGAATTGCCGCTGATTCAATGACACGCTTAGGTTCAGGGGATGCCACCACGCGGCGATATCCACGCCCTGAATCTTCAACAAAGTGCCAATCTGGGTTTTCCTGCTGCAATACTTCCGCTTGTTCTTTACTGAAAAATGCGCCAATCGGCTTAGTCGGTGCCGCAAAGTTCGGGTCATTTTTATCGACCTCCACTTGGGTAACTACCGTTACCGCTTGGCGATGTTGCTGTTTCGCTAATACGTTAGTGAGTGCTTGCTGGACTAAATAGCCAATCCCCCCTTGAGTATCTGCTACACAGTTAGCCAGAGGTGTTAACGGTAGGCCTTCCGCCACATGAGCGATTTCAGCGCGACGCAAATCCAACCCTACCTGTGGCCCATTACCGTGAGTCAGCACAATATTGTAATTACCTTTGAGCATATCGCTGATGTGCTGAGCCACTTCTTGAACTGCTTTTTCTTGAGCTTCAATGGATTGGCTGCTGTTATCTTTAATAATACTGTTGCCCCCGATGGCAACAACCACGAGTTCTTTCATGATTAAGGATCCTGATACCGAATATTTAGCAGATAGAGGGTGTACCGCGTACACCCTCTATAAAGATTGGCGTATTATGCTGATTTACTGAGCTTTTCAGCTTTCTCAGCTTGTTGCTGCTCCACTGATTGGCGGCTATCTAAAAAGTGTTTGATAACAAACAAAGCCGCCATCATGAGGTATGCGTAGACAAACATCAATGCCGAACCTGTTGCAATACCTACCGCTGGGGAATGGATGATGCCAAAGAAGACCAATACCGCCCCCACTGCCGCCGCAATCGCGCCACGTAACGGCTTGTTTAAGATGGCGAAGATAGCGATACAGCCCCATAACATACTTGCCAGTGGTGCGCCGTTACCTAAGTGAACCAGACCTTGGTAATAAACGCCTTTGTGTAACAGAACTTCCGTACCAATCGCGCTTGCAGATGTCCCTGCCGCTCCCATGACACTGTTAACCATCGTCAATGCCCAGTTCGCAATCCATGGGAATAGACAGATAAAAATCACAGGCACTTCGACTTTCGGTGTTTCTCGCACCACTTGGTTAGCGGTCACTACACCGATAAACACTAAGATAGGGACAATGGCCGTCATTGGGATCACTGCGAGCATAAATGCGCCAATACCAAATAACGGGACGATAAACATGGTGATACCGGATGCTAGTGTATAACCCACACTCGCGCCCATCGCTTTCCAACCCGCATGACCCACATACACAGTCACAGGGAATGGGTTGCCCAGCACGACGCCCACGGTTGAAGATAAACCGTTTGCTAGCATCACTTTACGTGTGTTGTATTCATCACCCGCTGCGTGAGCACTTTCAATATTTTCAAGGTCGAAGATATAGTTCGCTAAACCTAAAGGTACCGCTGAGGCCAAGTATGGCAGTGCGTGAGGTAAACCTTGGAAGAAGCTATCCACATGGATACTTGGCGGGTTAAAACCAAATGACGCCATGGATGCTGTAATCGCTTCCGGACTTTGTAAGCCCGAAATCCATGCTAAGGCAGAACCCGCGATAAGCAGCAGCAACCCTGTAGGAATACGTGCAAAGATAGGCTTTTTACCAAACCAGTTGATGAAAATTAACAGCAGGACAATAAACGAAACCGTTGGTGCTTCAAATGCTTGCAGCATCGGGTTCATGGCCAGTAATAATAATCCGAGACCCGATAAGCACGATAATAATACGGTACGTGGGATCATCTTACGGATGGTTTCACCTAGGAAAGATCCACCCACTAAAATCATCGATTCCACAAAACACCAGACCAACGCAATTTGCAGAGCAAATTCAGGATCTTTGGTGGTTTGGTAAACCGGCATGATCACTAAGAAGGTCACGGTGAAGATAGAAGGTGCGCTTGGCCCTGATGGCAGTGCCGTAACGTCATTTCGTCCCGTTTGTTTGATCATCTGCTGACCAAAGTAAGCGTAACTTACACTGGCAAGCAATACAGCAAAACCAAACGCTGGCGCGATACGACCATAAACAATTTCCGCTGGGATGCCGACAACAAAAATCAGTAAGCCCATCATGGTGAGTAGGTTCGTGAGGTTATTGGTCATCAAACCAAAATAGGCCGCCAAATCACCACGTTTCCATTTAATATTTAATAGACTCATATTCTTACTCCCATTCCCCTCACACCTTAGCAGCACGTTGTTGACGGTCTATCTCTTATGCCACTGAACAATTCAGGGAATGCGTTGCTTTATTTTTATCGCCCGACCGAAGCCGGGCATTATTTTTTGCTTAGTGAGTTTTGGGCTCAATACCACTATGCATAGTGTTTCGCGTAAGAAAGCATCGCTTTTTCGAAGCAATCAAACGGAGGATGTACAATCCCTGCCCCAATCATTCCAATACCTGCATCTTTATGCGCAATCGCCGTGTTAATCACAGGAAGAATGCCACTGGCTGCGACTTTCGTGATATCAATCGCTGTCGGGATGCCCATAAAACCTAATAATGGAATCGTGACGTTCGGGTTCTCTCCAAGGGTGATTTCTCGCATTTGGCGAGAGAAATCTACCGCTTCTTCAACGGTTCCCCCAACGAGTGCCACGATAGCCGGTGCTGTTGCCATCGCAAACCCGCCAATCCCATACGTTTCTGTGATAGCCGAGTCACCAATGTCTAAACCTGAGTCTTCCGGTTTATAACCTGCGAACATTGGACCAATCACTTGCTGAGAAGGGCCTGTAAACCACTGCCCCGGTAACCCGCTAATGCGTAAACCAAACTCATAACCATTACGCGCCATGGTAGTCACGACGGTGCTGTATTCAATACCGTGTGCAGCATCCATTGACGCTTTACACATTGCCATCCATGTAGGGCCCGAGAAATAGTCGCTACTTGCCACGAAATCAAAGACTTCTTTTTGCTGTGCAACCGTAAAATTGGTTTGAATAATTCCCGTAGTCAGTGCTTGGATCAGCAATGTTGTTCCCGCATTGTTACGGTTATGGCATTCATCACCCATATGTAACGCTTGCGCCAACATTAAACGCAGGTCAATTTCACCCACGATTTTCATGGCGTCACGCAGCATTGGACCCAGCACATCACGCATCCAATTCAAGCGGTCAATAACGCTCTGGTCATTGGCCCCCATACGCAAGATTTTTGCCATCTGCTCACTCAAGTTAGTGAATGCACGGTTGCCGTAAGTTTTGTTTTCGACAATATGCATAAACATCGATGCCGATGTCACACCCGCCATTGACCCTACGCAATCATGTTCATGGCATGGGGAAAAGATAATTTCGCCCGAAGCCGCAACTCGTTCCGCATCCGCTAAGTCTTTTGCTAATCCTTCAAAAACTAAAGCACCTGTCACCGCGCCTTTCATCGCACCACACATATCTTTCCATGCCACTGGCGGGCCGGCATGTAGAATGGTGTTTTTCGTCATGCCCGGTACCACATTAATGGCTTGGTCATAACCCACGAGTACTGGCTGGGACTGAATAATGCGCTCAAGCGCTTGTGCGTTCGCTGCGGCGATTTTTTCTTGTAACGCTGCGTTGCCTTCAATTTGGTCAAGCGCGCGGATCACAGCTACGTTACCTTGACCCGGCGGCGTCCAATTCAGTTGAGTCACCGGAACGTGCTGTTTTTTCAGGTCATCACTGAACATCTCAATGCCGATATTGATAACATTCAATGGTTGTTTAAATAATGAAGTCATTACGCTTTCTCCCCTTTCCAGACAAACTCACGTCCTAATAAACCTGTATTGGTACTGCTACTCGCCCAAATCACACCTGCGTCGGTGAGCATCTTAACTTGTGCATCCATCGATGGCGTATCTTGGTCAGTACCCAACACATAGCCGAGGATCACCAGTTCACGCCCTTCTTGTTTCGCTATCTCTTTTGCTGTTTTGATAGCGTCAATCATCACGCCAACCGGATCTTCATGAGAGCCAAAGCCAAGCACGAAATCCATCATGATCACACCAACTTCTGGGTCACGCGCTTCTTGCAGTAAACGCTCGATGCGGTTTGTTGGGTCGATCATTGGGTGTGGCTTACCGTTGGTAAAATCATCATCACCAAAGTCGAGGAAGGTATGGGCGACACTTTTATTGATATCTTTCAGACGGTAGTCAGGGTTAGGTTGAATATTGCTATAGACGTCATCGTATTTTTCCAGCGCTGCAAACATTGCTTCATCACACAATGTACCGCCACAGAAAAGACCACGAATGTATTTTTGTTCCGGTTTCAGTAACGCTCGAACTTCATCAATTAATGGCAGGTTGAGAGGATGAAGGTCTAAATCTTCTTTACGAATACCAGTCAGTAAAACGGCTTTCAAAGCAGCTTCTTTGGTGCCTTGGGCAAAAGTTAAGCCTGGTTTATCATCCGGTAACGGTTGACTTCCTAAGAAACAAACCACCACTGGCTTATGGCATTTTTCAGCTTGTTCTAACACTTTTTTGGCAACCATCGGTGCTGGTGGCTTAGAAATAAGTGCAATAACTTGGGTTTCATCATCTGCATCCAGCATTTTCAGTGCATCAATCATCATGATGCCGCCAATTTTTTCACTCAGGTCACGACCACCCGTACCAATTAGCTGAGAAACCCCCGCACCAAACTCATGGATGCGCACACTCAGTTCTTGGCTTCCCGTACCGGATGCCCCAATAATTCCGATGCTACCGCGACGAACATTGTTACCAAAACACAGGGCTGTCCCATTAATGATCGCCGTTCCGCAGTCTGGTCCCATCATTAACAACCCTTTTTGGCTCGCTAACTGTTTCAGCGCCAGCTCATCGTCAATCGAAACGTTATCGGAGAACAGCATCACGTTGAGATCATTTTCAAGTGCAATACGCGCTTCACGAGCTGCAAATTGCCCATTAACTGAAATAACCGCTAAGTTGGCATCAGGAATGTGTGTTTTTGCGGAATTGGTAGTGGCATATTTGGCTTCATGCTGCCCGCCACCTTGGTTTTTCTTATTAAACAGCTCTTCGATAGCAATCAATGTCGCATCATTGGCTTCATCGCTAGGCCCTTTAATCACTATCATTAAATCGCCGTTTTTGGCTTCTTCTAATTCCGGTGTTAATAAACCTAAGTTTCTTAACACGCCTTTATTCATTTCTGTTGCCATTGCCACAAAGGCTTGCTCAACATTTTCAAGTTGGTTGGCTTTGGTGGAAATAGACATCAATGACACGGAATCAAAATAGGTATTCTTTTTTATGACCACTTTAGTCGACATGTGTTTCTCCGAAATAATGGGTCAGAAACAGCGCATCGCGAATGCCAAATAGCATGTCGCAACCTGAACTAGACCCGATATTTAAAATCTCTAAAATTTGTGGATAAATATTTGTTTCTCGCCCATCAACTAAGCATTGGATCAGTTGATGTATATTTTCGCGATACTCTTGGTTTAATGCTTTTTCTAACGTAATGGCACTGATAGGTGTTGTATTCGCCTTGCTTTGTGCAATGCCTTGATAAAAGCTCTGATAGACGGCATTCGCAGGGTGGTGTTTCAACAACAAAAAAGCCATCAATCCCACTAAATAATCATCTCCTGAAGGTGTTAACCCAATTCCTAGCCCAACAAACTGGCTCACAATATTAGTCAATGCTTGGTGCCGCTTATTGGTAAATGAATTAATTAATCTGGAGCGTAATTCATTTAATTTTTTTGATGATTCAAGATAAAAACAGTTCTCTCCTTGGTAGTTAAACAGAGAATGTGATTTATCATTTAAAATAGAATCAATTTCGTTTATTTTAGACTGAAGAAAATAACGGTATTTTTCTTCTTTTAATTTTTCATTAATAAAATAAACCGTTGGTGGGTTCCATTTCTTACATAATAAAAATGAAATAGCATATTTCTCACCAATATGGATTTCATTATTTAAAATAAAAACAGAATCCCCCGCCACTATATTTAACGGTAAAAAATCCTTATTAATTATTCGGCAGCTATTAGGTGCATTATCCGTTTGCGAGCCAAGCAAGGTATAAAGTTGGTTATCAATAGAAAAATTAATGGCTTTATTAAAAACTTGCTCTACATTCCCTGTTAATGATGGCTGATGCAAAAGATGCAAGAAATGCGCATCAGCCGTTAACCCATAAATGCTTTGCCGCTGAGATTGGTGTCTGTCCACAATCCCCCTTATGGGTGGTTACGCACCCGCCGCAATCAGTAATTCAGCGATCTCGTGATAGCCTTTTTCCTGTGCCAACTCTAATGGTTTTTTACCATATTTATCCGTCATATGCGGATTGGCACCGTGCTCTAACAGCATTTTTACGATTTGTTGCTGTTTTACACCACCATCATTCAGCACAATCGCTTCTAGCAATGGAGTCCAGCCGACAAAGTTGGTGTGGTTAACATTAATGTCCGTGTTTTCCAGTAATTCACGCACAATTTCCACATGCCCTTTTTCACTCGCTGGCGTGATCCCAACACCACCAAAACGGGTTAATAAATCTAAATTAGGATTAGCCGGTAATACTAAACGTAATAATGTTAAATCATTATTTAGGCAACTTAATAAAAATGGATTAAAACAGGTTTGGTCTTGTTTATTAATATCAGCACCCGCATGAATAAGAAAATCAACGCACTCATAGTGCTGATTTAAACTCGCATTGACAATAGCAGTGCGACCTTGGCGATTGGTACTATTAATATCAACACCTTTTTCAAGGCAATTTTTTAAAATAGCTAATTGGCCTTGTTCTGCGGCTTTAAGAAAGTCTTGAACGAGTGTGTTTTCTGTCATAATGCTCTCCACATTTAGCTATTTAAATTTTCTAATAGCCAAATTAAACATGAATTAAAGATTATTTAGCATGGTTAGAGCATAGCAATTGCTATTAATAAATAGAATCCATTTAAATTTAATTCATCAATCTGCCACCTTATTATTGATTTAAATTCAACAATCAAACATTTTTGTGCGTGAAAGCATCCTTCACTGACCTTTATTGATGTTTTTTTGTCTATTTTCTATGCAATTTGACCAAATTATTTTGTTAATCTGTTTGCCAATTTATTCTTTCTTCAATTTTGTGACAGCCATCAAATCAAAGGTTTTTAAATTGTTAACATTGTGATTTTTTTGTTTATAAAGCCAATATCCTCTAATGGCTGTTTTTTCATTTAATTCAATAATATTAATTAGTTTGAATGTAAGCATGCATTTCATTAGTTGCTTTTTATGGTGACATAAATTAAATACTATTTATTGTACAGAATAGATAAATATCCCCGCAGAGGGCTATCAAAAACAATCAATAAAAAGCCTATTTTTTAAGCTATTGAATTGTATTCATAGAAAACGTTATTTAGGCTAATTTTCACGCACTTTGGGACACAACACATGAACTCTATTTTTACCGAAGAAAATTTATTGACCTATACCACCGCGGCTAAATTTGCCAGTTTCAGTAAAGCGGCCGAAGAACTTGGCATTACGACATCCGCGGTGAGTTACACGATAAAACGTATCGAAACCTATTTAGATGTCGCACTGTTTATCCGCGATACCCGTAATATTGAATTGACCGAAGCGGGATACTATTTTTATCGCAAAGCCACCGACCTTCTGAATAATTTTCATCTCATCAAAAAAAGTATCGATTCTATTGAACAAGGGATTGAAGCCCGTGTTCGCATCTGTATCAATCAGTTGATCTACACTCCTTACCATACGGCGAAATTGCTGCAAATCTTGAAAAAGCAATTTGGTACCTGCCAGATCACTGTGACCACGGAAGTGTATAACGGTGTTTGGGATGCCATTATCAATAACCATGCGGATATTGCGATTGGGGCGCCGGGTACACTCATGGATGGCGGCGGGATTGATTACACTGAAATTGGTGCCATACACTGGCAGTTTGCCATAGCGTCTAGTCACCCTTTAGCCTTAATGCCAGAGCCAATTGCCGAAAGCCAACTGCGCCTCTACCCAAATATTATGGTGGAAGATACCGCGCATACCATCAATAAACGCGTTGGATGGTTACTGCACGGGCAAGAGGCGATTCAAGTGCCCGATTTCAACACAAAATGCCAGTGCCAAATCTTAGGTGAAGGGATCGGGTTTTTACCCGACTATATGGTCAAAGAACATGTGAAAACCGGTGTCTTAGTCACTAAGCAAATACAAAACCCAAGGCAGGATTCTCACATGCTATTAGCCACTCAACACTCTGCGACAGGGCTAGTCACCCAATGGATCAGGAAAGAATTTATGGCAAATGGGGTCTTAACGGAACTTTACAGTGATTTGTTCAAGCCCATCGCCAATTAACGTGGTTCTAATTGATGAGCTAACTGCGCCGCCAATACTGAAACCATCTCCGATGATTCTTTGTAGAAATGCATCGCCAGTTCCATCTCTTGGGCAGGAGGAAACCCCTCTTCTGCTGTCAAGATTCGATGCTGGGGTAATTTAGCGCGTACAGGTAACAGGCTAACGCCTAATCCGTCAGTAATCGCACTTTGGATACCTGCTAGACTGGTGCAAGTGTAAGTAATGTGCCAAGGGCGTTGCTCATTATCTAACAACCTAAACATATCATTCCGGTACAGCCCATTTTCTGGAAAAACAATCAGAGGAACAGAATCCGTGGGAAGAACATGTTGCTGGCGACTCGCTAGCCAGCAAAGAGGCTCTGACCAATGATAATCACTATGAAACTCCCCTTTTCGTTGTTTCACAATGATCAAATCCAATTCACCATGTTGATAGTGTTGCTGTAGTTGGCGACTCAGTCCACTAGTCACCTCTAATCGGACATTAGGATGTGCTTGCATAAATGCCGCCAATGTCGGTGTCACTAATCCCGACGCCAAATCTTCAGGAAAACCTAATCGCAGAGTTTGAATAATCGCATTCCCAGTTATTTCCATAAAAAACGTATCGTTAAGTGCCAGAATATTTTTCGCATATCCCAGCAACACTTCCCCTGTTTCTGTCAGGGTTAACATCCGGTGCCCCCTGACAAACAACGGTTGCCCAACAAGACTTTCCAATCGCTGAACTTGCTGGCTCAACGTCGATTGCGTTGAATTTAATTGCTGTGAAGCCACCGTAAAATTTCCTGTTTCTGCAACGGTAACGAATGTTTTCAATAACACAAAGTTAAGCAACGAATTCATTTTTTTAATACCTGAGATTTAATTATTTAATTTTTAAATATCACAATTTTTGATTAGATTGAAGGGAACAACGCATTTGATGGACATTACTGAAATGACACCATGTCAACTCATCAGTAATCTTATTAGAATACTCGATAAATCAGGAGCACAAGTCATGCTCGATAAACAATTTTTACAACATGCAATCACCCTCGCCTCTGACAATGTCGCCGCAGGTGGACGCCCATTTGGTGCAGTAGTCGTCAAAGATGGGCAAATTATTGCCACTGGCGTGAACCAAATGTTGGAACGACACGACCCGACTGCACACGCTGAATTACTCGCATTACGCCAAGCGGGAGAGGCGTTAAATAGCATTAGACTCGATGATTGCACCGTCTATGCTAGCGGTCAGCCTTGCCCGATGTGCCTTGCTGCGATCCGGATGTCTGGCATTAAACGTGTCGTTTATGCCTATTCGAACCAAGATGCTGAACCTTTTGGATTGTCGACAGAGGCGATAGCTGAAGCATTAAGAGTTTCTCCTGACCAACAAAGTGGTTTGCAATTTATCCAATTAAAACCAAAGGATGAGACGCAATCCATGCTATATCAAACTTGGTGGCAACGGTATCACGTGTAAACATGAAAAAACCACTGTCTACCTCTTTTGGCTTGATTCTGACGATTGCCCTTGTCGGTATCAATTTACGCCCCTTTATGACAGGGCCTGGGCCAGTCATCGATAATATCATTCAGACCACCGGAATGAGCTACCAGAGCGTTTCGCTGTTAACGCTGATCCCCATGTTACTCATGGGTTTTGGGGCTTTGGTTGTCCCCGCATTAAATCAAAAATTAGGCGATAAATTGGGTATTAGCCTCGCGATGTTACTGCTGCTGATGGGCTCTTTCTGCCGATTATTTGTTTCTGATGCGAACGCACTGTTAATGACCGCATTTTTGTGTGGAATGGGAGCAGCTTATATTCAAGCGGTTTTCCCCGGCTTGATAAAGTTTTCGTTTCCGCAAAAAATGGCCGCCATGACGGGGTTATATTCAGCCACGCTCATGGTCGGTGGCGCGCTGGGAGCGCAATTAACACCGCTAATTACCCACATTTCAGGGAATTGGCAAAGTGGGCTCGCATGGCTTGCATTGCCAGCACTGATCGCTCTGATTGCCATCATCATAAATATTCGTTCTTCAGACACGAAAAATACACCAGCTCAGCTGAGTGTATTGACCTATCTTAAGCAGCCAAGAGCGTGGCTATTAATGGCGGGATTTGGTTTAGTGAATGCGGGTTACGCAACTGCCGTGACATGGCTGGCGCCTTTCTTTCAACAACAAGGTTTCAGTGCTACAGAAAGCGGTTCTCTGGTGGCGGTTTTAACCATTTTCCAAGCGGCTGCGGCATTGATGATCCCGATATTAGCGTCCCATAATATTGACCGCCGTTTTTGGCTCACTGTGACGCTGGTAAGCCAAGCCTTGGGATTTGCTGGGTTAATCCTATTTCCTAATACGCTACCGTTGCTGTGGGTGGGTCTGTTGGGCTGTGGCTTGGGTGGCTGCTTCGCCTTAACCATTATTACCTCTTTAGATCATATCCCCCACCCTGCTAGCGCGGGGATCCTGACGGCCTTAATGCAAGCAGGCGGCTTTATCATCGCCGCTTTTGGACCTTTAGTTGCGGCAGCATTACAGCAATTTAGCCACAGTTTTACCCCTGTTTGGTTGCTGCATTGTGTCCTGGTTATGATGACTTTACTGCTATTTTTGCGTTTAAATCCTAAAGGATATCACCAGATTTTTAGCGTGAAATAAGCTTAATAACCAAGGAGATGGCCTCATTGCCATCTCCTTCACTTTATGCGGAGGTTTCTTCTTGCGCCAATGCCGATTTTGGTAACCCAAAAATTTTGTCAAATGCCCAGTTAAAGAAAAAGGTATAAACCGGGATAAAGATAATCAGGGCAAAATCTAAAATAAGCGCCTGCCAGAGCGATATTGATAGCCACCATGCAATCAGTGGGATCAAAAATACCACCAGCGTTAGCTGGAATAACACCGCATGGGCGAAACGACGTCTAAACGTTCTAATTCTTGATTTCTGCTTTGATTCCCAATATTCAAATACCACATTGAAAATAAAATTCCATGTCACCGCTATCGTGGTGATCACCAGCGCTAAAGGCCCCGTGGTTCCCGCGGAATTCCCCGAAAGAAAAGCCAGTGCCAACGATGAAATCATCCAGCCAATGACTTCGTAGCTCGTAATAAAAACCACTTTACGTTTAATACCTTGCATTTTTTATCTCATATTCTGTTTGCCGAAGGCTGGTAAATTAAATCAACATTAATGATAATAAAAGTCAGCTACTATCAACAAAACTGAAAGGTCTAAGATGCCATTTAATAGTGAAAACCTGATGATTTTCTTAACTGTGCTCGATAAAGGCTCTTTTTCCGCAGCGGCTAGATCGCTGCATAAAGTCCCTTCGGCGGTTAGCATGGCGATTGCCAACCTTGAAGCAGAGCTTGGTTTTTCACTATTTGAGCGCCATACGCGAGAACCCAAACCCACAGAACAAGCGCTTTCCCTCGCCCCTTATGCCCGAAATATTGTGGATAACTTGCGTCAGTTGAATGTTTTCTCACGGGAACTTACTCAAGGCGTGGAAAGCACGCTCACGATCGGTGTGGCCGAAGGAGTTAATCCCAATGTGTTAGTTGATGCCTTGCATACATTGAGCCAACGTTACCCGTTGATGCATGTGGAGCTGATCACTGCGCCTCAAGACGATATTTTGCCGTTACTGCACAGCGAACGTCTTCAGCTAGCTATTGCCTTTGGTGGGTTATATGTCAATGCTCAGGAACAATTCGAATGTATTGGTTATGAATCATTAACGGCGACCATCAGCGCCGATTACCCCTCAAATAAACCGAATAATACGCTATATATCGAAGATCTCGTTCAGACACGCCAAATTATTGTCGCGAGCCCTCACCATCCTATCAGTGATTTTCGCTCTATCGTTTCTAGCCATTATTGGCGCACAGATAGTTTTACGATGGCGTTAGAATTGGTTAAAAAAGGGATGGGTTGGGGAAATTTACCCGCTTCATTAATCAAAACTGACTTAGAGGCAGGTTTACTCAAGCGTTTAGAATTTAAAAACACCCCGAATGGCTTAGTGCTTCCTGTCCATGTCGTTTGCTTAAAAGGCCAAGTACTCAAACGTGGCGCTCAAGAGTGTATAGAGCTTTTAAAAACGAACATGTACTAATCATTTTGAGTCATTTCAGGAGTGGTTCAATCCCCCCTCCAAAAGTCGGATAAATCTCTATTTACATCATAAATATAGATCCCATTCGTGATACGACACTTTTGTTGGTGAATTATGTTTGTTGATCAATTGTGAAAATCACTTGATATTGCCAATGCTTTTAAAGATAATAATTATCAATATCATTCCTATTGACAACAAAGTTTCTGTGGTGAACAACATGACCAAGCCACTTTCTGACATTATTGAAGAAACCACAAAATCAACCTCATTAACTGATTTTGCTGCTAAAAATGGGCTTATTGAAAGCCAAAAATTATTAGGTGCATCAGGCAAAATTTCCATTGAGCACCGAGGTGAAATTTATCAATTGCGCCAAACTCGCACAGGTAAATTAATTCTGACCAAATAGTTTTTCGTCTTCACAACGCAGTTTGTTTCAAAAATACAATTAGCTTTAAAAACACAATCTATCTCGCAAGCCACCTAAGTCGTCATACTAGGCAGCCAGCTTAACTCTATACATCAGGACACAGTTTCTTATGGTGTTTATTACGGGCTTTGCTGCTGTAAATCTGGATAACCTCAAGGCGAACTTTCGAACCCTATCATCGCTTGTTGGGTTCAAATACCCCTTTTCCTCTATTCCGTTGAAAGCGTCTTTGTCTCAACACCCTATAAACACGCCATAACGCTCTGATGATAAATCTGTTTTTAACGGTGCATCGCACTCATCAAAGAGTTAACAATTTTTAGGGAGTATCACCTGTATGTCTCAAGTATTACGCTTATCTGTGCTGGCGAGTGCCTTGCTGCCTCTAATGGCAACCGCACAGACTGAAAAATCTCCAACTAACAATAACCATTTAACTAACAGTCACCACGATGTGATGACGGTTTATGCCACGGGTAATGAGCGAGATAGCTTTAATACGCCGATGATGGTTACCGTCATTAAAAATGATTCACCAGAAACCAAAACAGCCAACAATGCTAACGATATTTTGCGGAAAGTGCCGGGTATTGCACTAACGGGAACTAGCCGCACTAATGGTCAAGATATCAGTATGCGTGGGTTTGACCGTCGTGGAATTTTGACGCTAGTCGATGGCGTTCGCCAAGGTACAGATACCGGGCACATTAACGGCACATTTCTTGACCCTGCGCTTATCAAACAAGTAGAAATTATTCGTGGTCCGTCCGCGATTTTATACGGCAGCGGCGCTATGGGGGGCGTGATTGCTTGGGAAACCGTGAATGCGAAAGATTTACTGCGTGAAGGTCAAAACCAAGGTTTCCGTGTCTTTACTCAAGGCGCAACAGGGGATCACAGTTTTGGCTTTGGTGGCTCCGCCTTTGGTAAAACCGATGACTTTGACGGTCTATTCAGCTTTGTGACGAAAGAAAGCGGTGATGTTCGTCTTGGCGGCGGCGAAAAAATGGATAACAAAGAAACCATTGCCAATATGCTCGGTAAAGGAACATGGCAGCTGGATGATGCACAAACTCTGTCTGGGCAGATTCGTTATTACAATAACGATGCTTACGAACCAAAAAATCCGCAACAACTCAGCGCCAGTAATGATAATAAAAAGGTGAATCGCACAACTCGCCAACGTGATCTTCAAGCGACTTATCAGATTAACCCAAATGATAACCCATGGCTTAACTTAAAAGTCACCCCTTACTATTCTGACGTGAATATTACCTCTAAAGGTAAGGAATCCAACTATGAAGGACGTAGCCAAAAAACCTACGGACTCAAACTGGATAATCGTTCCAATGTCTACGATTTACCATTAGCTGCGCATAACTTCACGTACGGTACCGAAGCTTATCGCCAAAAACAGACACCTTATGCCACAACCACGCAATTCCCTGATGCAGAAATCACATTTGCCTCCGGTTTTATTCAAGATGAAATCACTTTAAAAGACTTGCCTGTTTCCTTTATTTTGGGGACGCGTTATGACAACTACAAATCCACCGCCAAGGGCAATAAAGATGTCAACGCAGATCAATGGTCATCAAAAGCAGCGGTGAGCATCACGCCAACCGACTGGTCAATGCTGTTTGCATCATACTCTGAAGCTTTCCGTGCACCAACGATGATGGAGATGTACAACGATTCGCTTCACTTCAAAGGCGGTCCCATTTCCAACTATTGGCGTCCAAATCCAAACCTAAAACCTGAATCCACACGTACTGCAGAATATGGTTTTGGCTTACGTTTTGATGACCTACTCATGGCTCGCGATAACCTGCGCTTCAAAGCCAGCTATTTTGATACGAAAGCCAAAGATTACATTAATACTTACGTCCATCCAGACCGTGTTAATTGGAACAATAACTACACCACATCCATCAATACCAAGCGTGCCAAAATTTGGGGAACGGATGTGTCATTGGATTACACCACCGACTACTTTGCGTGGGGGCTCGCTTATAACCACACTGTCGGCGTCAATGAGTATACTGGCAAAGCCATTGAATCCATTAAACCAGACTCGCTTACCAGTAACCTCTCCGTTCCTATTGCGGACAGCGGTTTCTCTGTGGGCTGGTTAGGTGAATTCACGACTCATACCGATTTCGATAAAACATCCAAATTGAAGCAACAACCGGGCTATGCCGTTCATGATTTCTATCTAAATTATCAAGGAGATGGAAGCCTTCAAGGGTTAGGTACCAGTGTTGTTTTAGGAAATGCTTTTGACAAAGAGTATTACTCCTCTCAGGGGATTCCCCAAGATGGTCGTAATGCTAAGCTGCTCGTCAGCTTCCAATGGTAATTCACACTACATAAAGGAGAAACCTGTGAATTCAGCACTTTTCGAACGTTATCAACAAGCCAAAGCAGATAATAAAGCTAAGTATGCGAGAGATCTCGCCGCTTATCTGAATGTTTCTGAAGGGGAATTATTACATAGCCGTGTTGGGCGCGATAAAGCTAAACGCTTGAGCATTGATGCGCCAACGTTATTAACTGCTTTGGAAGCTGTCGGTCCAGTCAAGGCGATTACCCGTAATGAGTATGTGGTTCATGAGCAAGTCGGTCGCTATGAAAATGCCAAATTTAGCCCTCATGGCGGCTTAATTCTCAATCCACGCGCACTGGATTTGCGTATGTTTTTCTCTCATTGGGACAGCATTTTTGTGCTCACTGAAGAGGCTAAACGAGGTGAACGTCATAGTATCCAATTCTTTGATAAACATGGCGATGCACTGCACAAAGTGTATACCACTGATGAAACTGATATGGATGCATGGAATGCGCTTATCGAAAAATACACCACTACCGAAAACCCACTGTTAGCGGTTGAAAAAGTGCAGCCACATCACGCACAACCAATCAGCGATGAGCTAAAACAACAGCTTGACCAAGAGTGGCGCAATATGACGGATGTTCATCAATTTTTCATTTTATTGAAGAAAAATAACTTAAGCCGTCAACAAGTGTTCCGTGCGGTCAGTGATGATTTAGCTTGGCAGGTGCCAAATGATTCATTCAATCAACTGGTTAATACTGCTTTCGCTGATCAAAACGAAATTATGATTTTCGTAGGTAACCGTGGATGTGTGCAGATTTTCACAGGCAAAATCAAACGGTTGATGCCACATCAAACTGAAGGTTCTGACATCAAATGGCTGAACATTTTCAACCCTGATTTCACCCTGCATATGATTGAAAATGGCGTTGCAGAATGTTGGGTCACTCGTAAACCAACGGAAGATGGATTCGTTACCAGCCTTGAAGTGTTTGATGACCAAGGCAACCAAATCGCACAAATGTACGGACAGCGCACTGAAGGGACGCCAGAGCAAGAACACTGGCGCCAGCAAGTCATGTCCCTGCCAAGAATCTAACACAGGTATTTGACGATGAAACAATGGCTTCTAATGGTAATCACACTGGCAACTTCGTTGGTTGCCCATGGCGCTGACCGCTTAGTGACACTCGGCGGTGATGTAACTGAAATTGTCTATGCACTCGGCGCACAAGATAGTCTGGTTGGGCGCGACAGCAGTAGTTTACATCCCGAGCAAGCAACCAAACTGCCCGATGTCGGCTATATGCGAATGCTCAATGCAGAGGGAGTTCTCTCTTTGCGTCCGACATTAGTGCTCGCCAGTGAGCTTTCCCGACCTTCAATCGCATTAACCCAAATTGAAAAAAGCGGCGTTAAAGTGATTAAAGTCACAGGAGAGCCGAAATTAGAAGCCATTCCTGAGAAAATCACCACTATCGCACAGGCAATGGGATTACCCGAAAAAGGGAAAATATTAGTCGAACAATTTAATGCCGAGCTACTTGCCGTTCCAACCAGCCCTTTGAATAAAAAAGTGGTTTTCTTAATGAGCCATGGCGGAATACAACCGATGGCAGCTGGGCAAAAAACAGCAGCCGATAGCATGATCAAAGCCGTTGGTGCACAAAATGCCATGCATAATTTCACCAGTTACCGACCGCTTTCCCAAGAAGGTTTGATTTACAGCCAACCCGACCTCGTTGTCGTGTCTGAACAAGGTGTGAAATCACTCGGTGGTATTGATAAGGTTTGGGAATTACCGGGGTTAGCACTCACTCCGGCAGGAAAAAATCGCACGCTTTTAGTCGTGGATGATACTGGTATGCTGAGCTTCAGCTTAAGTACGCCCAAGGTTATGCAGCAGTTAAGAGAGGCGTTAGAAAAAAGCGAATGAGTCGTTTTAAGCACCCTTTATTTAAAATTTTGATGTTATTGGTGCTACTGGGGGCAGTCACTGTGGCTGCCTCTACCGCTGGCGCAATTAACTTACCTTTAAAAGCGCTTTGGTTTGCGCCATCAACCGATCCTGACTGGCAAATTTGGCTCACCATTCGTCTACCAAGAGTGTTACTCGCCATTTTAGTAGGGCTGGCTTTAGCGGTTTCCGGTGCGATGATGCAAGGGCTATTTCGCAACCCTCTCGCCGACCCTAGTTTATTAGGGATCAGTAGCGGAGCTGCATTGTGTGTGGCCGCATTCATCATTTTACCGTTCTCCTTACCCACATTAATGCTCAACTACGGTCATCTTGGTGCAGCATTCGTTGGCAGTTTAGCGGTTTCGCTGATCATTTTTAGTCTCAATCGTATGTCTAATGGTAATTTGGCACGGCTGCTATTAGCAGGAATTGCCATCAATGCCCTGTGTATGTCGCTAATTGGGGTACTAAGTTATATGAGTAATGACCAACAATTACGCACATTTAGTTTGTGGATGATGGGGTCATTAGGCAATGTGAATTGGACATCGTTAGCAATTGCCGCCAGCGTGATTATCCCTACGTGCTTACTTTGCTTATGGCAAGGCAATACGCTAAATATTCTGCAATTAGGGGATGAAGACGCCCACTATTTAGGGATAAATGTTGAGCGTAGTAAGTTTATTTTATTATTCCTAAGCGCTTTATTAATTGGCTGCGCCGTTGCCATGAGTGGTGTGATTGGCTTTATCGGGCTCGTTGTCCCTCACTTAATCCGTATGACATTAGGGCCAGATCATCGTTGGCTTATTCCTGGCTCTGCCATAGTGGGTGCTTGCTTACTCTTAGCAGCTGATACCCTTGCTCGCACTTTAGCCGTTCCCGCAGAAATCCCCGTGGGCTTATTAACGGGTTTGATTGGCGGCCCTTACTTTTTATGGCTCATACTACGTCAACCTGCTGGAAGGATCTAACGGATGCCCAATTTACTCGATGCTAAAAATCTCAGTTATCGTATTAATAATCGAACATTAATCGATGATATCAGTTTGTCTATACAGCAAAATCAAATGGTGGTGATCATTGGTCCGAATGGTGCCGGCAAATCCAGTTTATTGAAATTGCTCACAGGCTACACCTCCCCCACTAAAGGTGAGTGCCAGCTAGAAGGTCGCCCACTGCCAGAATGGGAGCCTCAAAATCTGGCTAAAAAACGCGCTGTAATGAAACAACATAGTCATTTACAGTTTGCGTTCAGTGTTGAGGATGTTGTAGCAATGGGAAGGACACCTTACGGTTCTGAACATAAGCAGCACGCCATTGATATTGCTATGGAGCAAACCCATTGCATCCCACTACGCCATCACGATTATCGCCAATTATCCGGTGGTGAACAGCAGCGTGTTCAGCTTGCTCGAGTGTTAGCTCAGTTATGGCAACCAGAGCCAACACCAGCCTGTTTATTCCTTGATGAGCCCACTTCAGCCCTTGATTTATATCACCAGCAACACAGTTTACGACTTTTGCATCAGCTTACCCGTGAAAGACCGCTAGGCGTTTGTTGTGTACTGCATGATTTGAACCTCACCGCGCTCTATGCCGATAAAGTGTATCTTATTCATCAAGGGAAATTAGTTGTGGCTGGAACGCCACAAGAAGTGTTAACTACCGAGAATTTGACTCGATGGTATCAAGCTGATTTAGGGGTGCAGCCGCATCCTGAAACGGCAACCCCCCATGTGTATTTACGCCATTAATAAATAGCCGCGGCTTTCATCATGCTATATTTCATAATGAGGGCCGCGACTTAACATCATAATAAATTAAAGTATTTATTGGGCTTAGGTGGCAGTGGTAACTGCTTAGCATCAATCATATCGAGAGCATTACGTTCAAGCCCCGTACATAACGCATTCAGTGGCAAGCTGTTGTCCAGTACATCAAATGGGTCTTCCAACTGTTCCGCTAATGCATCCCACGCCAAGAACGTATAGGAAACAAACACGGAAACCAAAGGCGTCATATAATGTAAATCCCCCACCAGTGCAAACGGTAATAATGTACAAAATAAATAGACCGTACGTTGCAGGATCAGCGTATAAGCGAAGGGGATCGGCGTATTCGAAATACGTTCACAGCCGCCTAAGACTTCAGATAACCCGTTCACATCTTTATTGATGGACTGAAACAGAACATCACTGATCAGATTGTTATCTCGCAATGCCCCTACACTCAAACCAATATGCATAAGAATTCGGCTGGTGGGAAAAGGGCTTTTAATAACATCTAAAAAAACATCTCGCGGCAATAAACGATACAAATCGATATTTGGGTTAGTGCGTCTAAGTTCGTGATTTAAGCTCCAACTAAACGCAATCAACAAATTAGCAAATGTGCGATGCGCTTGAGGATCATTCGGTAATAATCCTTTTATGTTTCTTAAAATATTACGTTGATTGGTTAAGATTGAGCCCCAAAGCGTTCTTGCTTCAACTAAACGGCTGTAGCAGGCGTTATTACGGAACCCCAAAAAGATAGCTATTGCTATCCCTAATAAGCTAAATGGGGCTATTGTCAGATGTATTCCTAATTGCTCGTACCATTGATAGATTAAAATAGCGACAATGGACATCATAATATTAAGCGACAATCTAAAGGTGATTTTAGACAACACGGAACCGTGCCAGTCGAACAACCTAAAGAACCAGTGTTGATGCGGGCGAATGACCATAAATTAATAATAATTGAAAGGATAGTTATGTGTGATGATTATCACATAAATTATTTCGGCAATCCATATCTTGATGAGCGCATCGATTTACTCATCTTAAGCTAAATAGTTTAATAATAAACTATTTTATTTTTCATCTATTCTATCATCTATTTATTATTTTCCGTTTTTTAAGATTTCAGGTATTGACTCAAGTTTATTTATAATTAACTTTACCTAGCCAATACTTGAATTTGAAATACTTATTTAATTTAAAATTAATTAATCAGTAAATTAAACAATTGATATACAGCATGCGAATATAATCAATTGATTAATTTTCACCTATATTTTGATTAAATATCAGTTAGCTAGCATTGTATTAAGTCAAATTCTTAAGGAACTCTTAATATTGGCGACAATATTACCGTTATCATTTAATCATCATTTAAAAAATGATTAATATAATTCCAATTATAAAAAATTAATAAAACTTTAATTTATTAAGAATGGTTGTTTGTTTATGAAAAAAACAGAATATTTTCTAAAAAAATTCCGTGCGCTAATCATGAGTGACAAAAGTTATCTCACGAATAAATTTATTAAAAAATTAGGGTATTACCCTAACTTTAATGCACCGAAAAGCTTTAATGAAAAAGTGAATTTCCGTATGATCCATGACCGAAATCCACTGCATAGTCAATTCGCCGATAAACTCGCGGTCCGCGACTATGTTACACAGACTATCGGGCAGGAACATATCGTCCCTATTCTCGCGACTTATCAACATGTGGATGAAATCGATATCACAAAGTTGCCCCAACGCTTTGTTTTGAAATGCACCCACGACAGCGGCAGCAGTATTATTTGTACCGATAAATCCCGGTTTGATTTGCAAAAAGCCAAAGACAAATTGTCATTCCATTTACTCAAAAATCTCTATTACATTACTCGTGAGCGCCACTATAAAAATATTCCCGCACATATTATTTGCGAGGAATATATCGATTTATTTGAGCAGAAAAAAAGAAAGCTCGTCCCCGAAACCTGCCGCATTCACTGCTTCTCGGGTAAACCAGTCTACGCAGAAATCGATTATACCGACGAAGATGGCACTGAGTTTATCAATCTTTATGATACGGACTGGCAATTGCAGCCTGTGAGTTTTGGTTATCCTCAAATGCTAGAACCGGTCAGTGAGCCAACCCAATTTAGAGAGATGCTAAGACTGGCTGAAATTTTGGTGACACCATTTGATTATTGCCGAGCTGACTTTTTAATGGCTGAAAACAAACTCTATTTTAGTGAGCTCACCTTTGCACCCAATGCAGGACGTACCGTGATCAGCCCACTCTCTTGGGACTTTAAACTTGGGGAGCTATGGGAGCAGAAAATTACGACGCCAAACATGCTTCATTCACGCCAACCTGGGCTTGCTTTCGCCAATCTTAATAAGAAAAAATAGCCATAAAAAAACGCGCTACTCATTCAAGATAGCGCGTTTTTTATTTTCATTGCCCATAGCGAGCTATTTGCCAAACGCGATTAATTCACCAAGCCGATCAATTGACCAATACACTAGCCTTACGACGTAAGCTCGCAATCAGCATATAAATTGCCGTCACTAATAGCACAATAAAGAAGAAGTTAGTTAACCCGCTATGTTGTTCTAACAGAGTACCCGCCGCGATAGGTCCCATCGCCGAGCCCACACTGTAGCTAAATAACATGACTTGGGTCGCTGCCACAATAAATGACGAATCCAAGTTATCGCACGCTAAAGTGATCGCAATCGGATACAAGGCAAATGATGACATTCCTAGTAAAGCTAGCGCCACAATCATCACCACATAGTCTGATGAGATGTAAATCATGCCCATCGCAAAAACACCTAACAATGACACCATGGCCAATAATAAGGTTTTGCTCATCATTACCGACAACTTACTGATCACTGGCTGAATTAACATGCCACCCAAAATAATGGATGCCATCAGAACGCCAACTTGATCCGTTGTAAAATTATCTTTCTTCAAAGACAGAGGCATTAACCCATAAATGGTTCCCATCACAATACCGGATACCATACAGCCTATAATGGCGGGCTTACTTAAACGGGTGATCTGCTTAAATGATAATTTTTGATGCAAGCCACTTGCCGGTTGCCCTTGGCGTACCAATAAAGGCGGTAAAACTGCCACAAGCAGTAAACCGAGCACCACAATAAAGGGAACAACTCCCTGAGTACCAATCATACCAATAGCGAGCTGCCCGAGTGTCGTTCCCCCATATAATGAGGTCATATAGAAACTCAGTCGTTTTGCGCGCTCTTTTGGGTTATCGCCAATCAATAACCAAGATTCCACCACCACGAAAATCCCTGCTACCGCAATACCCGCAATTAAACGGTTTGGTAGCCAAGCTTCAATCATCGGTGTCCATGGCAGTAAAACAACCGTTGCTGCCAACATTAATAGAAAACTAATAAAGGAGAGACGGTGACCAATTTTTGCGATCACGGGCTCAATCATCATTGAGCCAATTAATAAACCAATATAGTAGGCACTCGCTAACCAGCCTGCATATTGCGTATCAATGCCAAAGCTGCCCATTGATAGCGGGATCAAGCTCATCAGGTAACCTGAAGCAATAGCAAATAACGTTAAGCCTGCAACAGGTACAAAAGTATTGTCGCCTTTACGCATTAACATGGTGGACATTTTCACGTCCTACTCTCCAAAAATAAGATAAATATTGTGCGCTGCAGACGTCGATAATCACGGCAAAATCATTCATAAAAATGAATATATTTTAGCGACCAGTGCAGTGATGAAATTAAATAGATGAGGCTAATTTGAGCGCAATATAGATCTTTCAAGGCGGGAATGACAATGAGAAAAACTAATGATGACTAGTAAATTTATTTATGTGAGAAAAATCACGTTTTTTTATGCAGTAAAACCCCCTAAAAAATCGCCACAAAAACAATCAAATTGTTTATTATCAATTAGATAAATTAACATCACTAAAACTCCTATCGTTACTTTTTGAAACACAATTCCTTACTCCCATTTCCTCTTTCAAAATATATTTATCACTTTTCTTAAAAAGAAATCTATTCAAAACTAATTTTGCTAATTAATTAGCCTCAAGCTTATCAATATACTTAATTAGTGGTATTCATTATTTATAAATTATTATCTTGCTTTAATAATTGTTTTCTAACTCCAAGTTGTTTTCTAACTGCCTTTTAACTCCGAGTTGTCTTCTAACTGCCTTCTGACTCCGAGTTGTCTTCTAACTGCCTTCTGACTCCGAGTTGTCTTCTAACTAGTTTTTGCTGTAGCAAGGCGGTAAGCATCAGTTAGCCTGGGGAGCATACATTAGTATGTGACTCAGGTAACTTATGCGAAACCAACACAGCTACAGTGAAAACTAGGACGAAGACAACCGGCGCCATAAAGTCGTTCTACTGATACCTAAAAACTCCGCCACCGCCTTACGATCCCCATTAAACCTTGCCATCACTTCCTCTAACGTCTCGGTTATTTCCCGAGACGTTGCCGGGTTTACTTCTGTTCGCCTTTCTGGCGATAGCATCTTGAGCATGTCTGGGTTGATGCTTTTATCTGCATAGGCACTACAATAGAGCGCAACACGCTCCATTAAGTTACGCAATTCTCTTACATTTCCAGGCCATGAATAGGCGAGAAAAAAGTCTCGGCAGCTGAGGAGCTGCTGAACTCTAAAGACTGGAAGCGGAAGTTGTAATCCAGCAAAAGCGAGTTTTAGTAATCGCTCTGCTAGCGTGAAAATATCCTCGTTACGCTCTGATAATGCGGGAACTTTCATGCGAAGGACACCTAGACGATAGAAAAGATCGCCACGGAATCTGCCTTGTGCTACCCATTCATCCAAATCACAGTGGGTTGCACAAATCACACGAACGTTAACCTGTAGAGGTCGATACCCCCCAACTCGTACCACGGAACGCTCTTCCAACACACGCAATAACCGAGTTTGTAACGCTATCGGCATCTCACCAATTTCATCGAGAAAAAGGGTTCCGCCATTCGCCAGTTCAAACAGCCCTGCACGCCCGCCACGACGTGAACCAGTAAATGCGCCTTCTTCATAACCAAACAGTTCAGCTTCCAGTAATGTTTCAGGAATGGCACCACAGTTAACCGCCACAAACGGCATTTGCTGTTTACTGCGTTTTTGCTGATTAAACAAACTGTATTCGTGATGAATAGCTTGTGCCACCATCTCTTTCCCCGTGCCACTTTCACCTTGTATCAACACCGTAGCATCTGAACGGGCATACAACATAATGGTTTGCCTAACTCGCTCCATCGCAGGCGATAAGCCAATCAGGTCATTAATCGTATGTCTAACTTTCGCTGTATTCTGCTGAGGGTAACGTGATTGTTCAGTTACATGGCGATGGGACATTCTGCTGAGTTCGATAGCATCAGAAAAGGCTTGTCGAATGGTCTGTGTAGAGTAGATAAAAATCCCTGTCATACCCATTTCTTCAGCGAGATCCGTAATTAATCCCGCCCCCACAACAACGTTTACCCCCATGGCTTTTAGTGCTTTTAGTTGTGCTCGAGCATCTTCGGCAGTGACATAACTGCGCTGTTCAATCTGTAATCCAAAACTATGTTGAAACTGCTCTAACGCAGGGATAATTTTTTGATAACTAATAATGCCGACTTTGTCGCTAATTTCTCGTGCTTTCGCTAGTGCTTGCATCACATCAAAGCCGTTAATATTCACAATAATAACGGGAACTGAAACATGACTTTTTAAATAAGCCCCATTAGATCCTGCGCTGATAATCGCGTCACAGTGTCCCTCCTTTAAACGACGCCGAACCTCTTCCGCAGCTTGCTCGAAACCGATATTCAGTGGAGTGATATCAGCTTGTGCACTAAATTCAGGGCTAATATCACGAAATAACGTGTAAAGACGAGACACTGACACCGTCCAAATAATGGGCTTTTCCATTGTTTTTCTCCACTGGGCATGCTCTGCACTTTAATGTTTCATTCTTGTTTCATAAATCGACACTCTTGTTTCACTGAAACAATATATGGTTTCAATGAAACACACCAATCTATTGGTTAAAAAATGGCTTTCTGGTCACAGAAAAGATAATCTTTTATCTTATTGATATTTAACAATTAATAATAATCCACTTCTTTTCCACCAGACTGGCACGTCAATTGCTATCAACTATATTTACTAAAAGTCATTTATAAATGATTAACCAACTCTGAGGTGCTTATGTCTAGCCGTTCCGCAGGTCAAAAGTTTCGAGATGCCGTTAACAGTGAATCCCCTCTTCAATTGGTCGGCACTATCAATGCAAACCATGCACTTCTAGCTCAACAAGCTGGCTATAAAGCCATTTACTTGTCTGGTGGCGGTGTTGCTGCTGGCTCATTAGGGATCCCCGATTTAGGCATTTCTACGCTGGATGATGTGTTGATTGATATTCGCCGAATTACTGATGTCTGTGATTTACCGTTAATGGTGGATGCAGATATTGGCTTTGGCCCCTCCGCATTTAACGTAGCCCGCACCGTCAAATCGATGGCGAAAGCAGGTGCTGCTGGGCTGCACTTGGAAGATCAAGTTGGCGCAAAACGTTGTGGTCATCGCCCTAATAAAGAAATTGTGTCTACTCAGGAGATGGTTGACCGAATCAAAGCCGCTGTCGATGCCAGAACAGATGAAAATTTTGTCATTATGGCACGAACTGATGCGCTGGCAGTTGAAGGTCTTGAAGCAGCTCTAGAACGAGCAAGTGCATACATCGAAGCAGGTGCCGATATGCTATTTCCCGAAGCGATTACTGAGTTAGGCATGTATCAGCAGTTTACACGTCATGCACAAGTTCCTGTATTAGCTAACTTAACTGAATTTGGTCAAACTCCGCTATTTACTTTGGATGAATTACGCAGTGTTGGCATTGCCATCGCCCTGTACCCACTCTCCGCTTTTCGTGCCATGAACAAAGCCGCAGAACAGGTGTACATCACATTACGCCAGCAAGGTACTCAGAAAAACGTTGTGCCACTTATGCAGACCCGTGAAGAGCTCTATAGATCCATTAATTACTATCAGTATGAAGAAAAACTGGATGCGTTATTTTCACAAAATAAAAAACGCTAATTTCTTTCCAATCACTCCATAAACCGTGAATAGAGCAAGTTGTAATCTCCTCTGTCCCCTACAAGGAATCAATGATGAATGAGCAACTTAAGAGTACAGGATTCAAACCCAAAAAATCGGTCGCCTTATCAGGTGTAACTGCCGGTAATACTGTACTTTGTACCGTGGGTCGAAACGGTAATGACCTCCACTATCGGGGCTATGATATCCACGATTTAGCCACTCAGTGTGAATATGAAGAAGTCGCCTATTTACTTATCCACGATAAGCTTCCTAACCGCACTGAACTGGCGGCGTACAAAGAAAAACTTAAGCCTTTAAGAGGCTTACCGACAAATGTGAAACAAACCTTAGAATCCATTCCAGCGAATACTCACCCGATGGATGTCATTCGCACTGGTGTTTCGATGATGGGTTGCGTGTTGCCAGAAAAAGATCTGCATACCATCGCGGGTGCTAAAGATATTGCCGACCGATTACTCGCCTCTCTGGGTTCTATTTTGCTGTATTGGTACCACTTTAGCCACCATGGTCGCCGCATTGAAACCATGACTGACGATGACTCCATTGGCGCCCATTTTTTGCATCTGTTACACGGTAAAAAACCGTCTGCTCAGTGGGAAAAATTCATGCATATTGCCTCTATTTTATATGCAGAACATGAGTTTAACGCCTCGACATTTGCCGCTCGCGTGATTGCAGGAACAGGTACTGATTTCTACTCCGCAATTACCGGTGCCATTGCTGCATTAAGGGGACCAAAACATGGCGGTGCCAATGAGGTTTCATTAGAAATTCAGCAGCGTTATGCCTCTATCGAGGAAGCTGAACAAGATATCGTGGCTCGAGTTAAAAACGCAGAAGTCATTATCGGCTTTGGCCACCCTGTTTACACCTTGGCGGATCCTCGCCATCCCATCATTAAATCCGTTGCTCTACAGCTTTCAGAGCAAAGTATGAATCGGCATTTGTACACCATTGCCGATCATATTGAATCGGTCATGAAGCGTGAGAAAGGCATGTTTCCTAACCTCGATTGGTTCTCTGCTGTGGTTTATCACTTAATGGGCGTTCCGACTGCAATGTACACCCCATTATTTGCTATCGCGCGGATTGCAGGCTGGTCAGCTCATGTGATTGAACAACGCCAAGATAATAAAATTATTCGCCCTTCAGCACACTACACGGGCCCAGAAAATAAGCTTTTTGTTCCCATTGAACAGCGCTAATTAAGGTAAAAATAATGACCACGCAAAATCAAACGACTCCACATGTTCAATTTGATAAAGTGATGACGGATATTGTCGACTATATTATTGATTTTCCTATCACTTCAACGTTGGCATACGATACTGCCTATTATTGTTTACTGGATACCCTAGGCTGCGGTATGGAATCCCTTGAATACCCTGCTTGTAAAAAGTTATTAGGTCCGATTATTCCGGGTACAATTGTGCCGAATGGCGCCAAAGTACCTGGCACGCAATTTCAATTAGATCCCGTCCAAAGCGCATTTAATATCGGTACGCTATGTCGTTGGTTAGATTTCAACGACACTTGGTTAGCCGCGGAATGGGGACATCCATCGGATAACCTCGGTGGTATTTTAGCCACCGCCGATTGGCTTTCCCGTGAAAATCTCGCTAAGGGTAAAAAGCCGTTAGTGATCCGTGATGTCCTCACCGCAATGATAAAAGCTCATGAAATTCAAGGCTGTATCGCCCTCGAAAACGCGTTTAATAAAGTCGGACTTGACCATGTCATTCTGGTCAAGGTGGCCTCAACTGCCGTCGTTGCTCAAATGCTAGGACTCTCCCGTGAGCAAATTCTCAATGCAGTTTCCCTTGCATGGGTTGATGGCCACAGCTTGCGTACCTATCGACACACGCCAAATACTGGCTCCCGTAAATCATGGGCAGCAGGAGATGCCACCTCTCGTGCAGTTCGCTTGGCGCTTATGGCACAAAAAGGTGAAATGGGCTATCCAACCGCATTAACCGCAAAAACATGGGGTTTTTACGACTCACTGTTCCGTGGTCAGCCATTTAAATTCCAGCGACCTTACGGCTCTTATGTGATGGAAAATGTGTTGTTCAAAATTTCTTTCCCAGCAGAGTTTCACGCTCAAACCGCAGTTGAAGCCGCTTTACAATTGCATGAACAACTGAGTTCAATGGGAAAAACCTCTGACGATATCGAGTCTATTTCAATTCGTACCCACGAAGCCTGCGTGCGCATTATTGATAAACAAGGCCCATTACAGAACCCGGCAGACCGCGATCATTGCATTCAATATATGGTAGCAATCCCGCTTATTTTTGGTCGCCTCACCGCCTCTGACTATGAGGACAGTGTCGCTCAAGATAGCCGAATTGATGCGCTGCGAGCCAAGATGCAGTGCCATGAAGACTCTGAATTTACGCAGGATTATCATGATCCTGAAAAACGCTCTATCACCAATGGACTCACTATCACATTAAAAAATGGGCAAATTTTGGACGAAGTAGTTATTGAATATCCCGTTGGTCATAAACGTCGTCGTCAAGAAGGCATGCCGCTGTTACTTAAGAAATTCAGAACCAACTTAGCGCGTCAGTTCCCTGAAACTCAACAGTTGCGAATTTTAGCCGCTGCACTGGATAAACCATTATTTGAAAATATGCCTGTTAATGAATTTCTCGATTTATGGGTGATTTAGTTTTGTTATTTTTTTGATTTACAGACAGTCAAAGGCTCCACGCTATCGAATCCCGTTGACTGTCTGTACATCACAAATAGCACGGTTTATGGCATTTGTGGCACAAGTGCAGAAATATCATCTTGTCCCGTGACAATATTTTCCGCTGGTACTAATGACGCCATCACTTCTTCCCTTAACTTCGCCACCTCTTCATCAATCTCTTGACGCATTTCTGGTGAACATTTTTCTAATAACTCGCTTAACGTACCCATAATCCCTCCGGTTTCACTAAGTGAGATGCATATTCTGCATCTGCTGATTTAATCAACTTGATATAAAACTGATTTTCATCACAACCTTTTTTATTACCTGCACATAACACAATTCCACAACTTCTTGGATCAAACGCAAAACAGACTCGAATAGGTACCCCCGAAACTTGGATCCTGAGTTCTTTCATATGAATAAATTTAGAAAGTTTTAATCTATCTGCATAAGGGCGCCCAAATGTGGCCCATATTCAGAAAGGATCAAAAGCATCGAAAGTACTTTCTTTTTCACTCGATAGTTTTGAGTTTCTAATCAATTGTCAAACAAAATCCTCGTTCTTATCGTCCATATCAACAAAACAAATCTCCTTACTTTAAGAAAAAAACTCAACTCTCTGGTTATTAAGAAAAACTAATTTTCTAAAAAAACAAAAATAAAATAACCGATTAAATACGGGTCACGGCTTTTATAACCAAAAAATTAAGTAGATTAAATAAAAAAAGAAACTCGATAAAATGAATGGAATGCGCTTCGCAGAAATCATGGCAAGAATAAAACAAACAAAATAATACCAATAGAAATTATTAAGATTTATTTGTTATTTTTAATTATCATAGAGACAAAAAAGCCCCAGTTGACTCAACTAGGGCTTCATATATGTAGGTCTAAGAATTTACTTTAGCAATCTCGCTCTCACTGATTTGCCTTTGATTTTACCTTGTTGTAATTGCTTCCACGCTTTGTTCGCCACTGATTTTTTAATCGCAACGTAGGCATGAATTGGATGAATCGCGATTTTACCAATATCATCCCCTTCTAAACCAACGTCTCCGGTTAATGCACCTAAAATATCCCCAGGGCGTATTTTCGCTTTTTTACCGCCATCTAGGCATAAAGTTACCCATTGGGCTTCTAATGGTGTAATGCGTAACCCTGTTGGCTCTGACTGCCAGTTCAGCTTCATGTTGAGCATCTCTTCGAGCACGTTTGCACGTTGAGCTTCTTCTGGTGAGCATAGGCTTATCGCTAAGCCGCTTTGTCCTGCTCGAGCTGTACGGCCAATACGGTGAACATGCACTTCAGGATCCCAAGACAACTCATAGTTAATCACCATTTCCAGTGCTTTAATGTCTAAACCTCGAGACGCTACATCCGTCGCAACCAAGACTCGGCTGCTACCATTTGCAAATTGAACTAAGGTTTGGTCGCGATCGCGCTGCTCCATATCGCCATGCAAGACTAAGACGCTTTGACGGCTGTCCATTAAAGCATCATAGACAGCCTGACAATCCTTTTTCGTGTTGCAGAACACAACACAAGAAGCCGGCTGTTCACGGCTTAATAGCTTTTGCAGTAAATCAATTTTATCGTGGCGAGACACTTCGTAAAATTGCTGTTCCACGTCAGGTAATTCGTTAACAGAATTGATTTCAATGGTTTGCGGATTATTTTGGATACGTTGGCTAATTGCTGCAATGCTATCCGGCCATGTTGCTGAGAATAAAAGTGTTTGTCTATCTTCTGGCGCGAAAGAGATTACTGCGTCAATATCATCCGCAAACCCCATATCTAACATGCGGTCGGCTTCATCAAGCACCAGTGTCTGTAAATGATCTAACTGCACAGTTTCTTTATGTAAATGATCAAGCAAACGCCCCGGTGTGGCCACCAAAATATGAGCGGCATGCACTAACGAATCGCGCTGAACACTAAAAGGTACACCGCCACATAAAGTTAAAATTTTGAGGTTAGGAATATAACGCGCTAAACGGCGTAATTCATTTGCGACTTGATCCGCTAATTCTCTTGTTGGACATAAAACGAGGGATTGGGTATTAAAGTTTTTTGCATCAATACGTTGTAATAGCCCTAGGCCAAAAGCAGCCGTTTTCCCACTCCCCGTCTTAGCTTGGGCTCGCACATCTTTGCCTGCAAGGATAGCGGGTAATGCCGCTTCTTGAATTGGGGTCATGGTTAAAAAGCCCAATTCATTGAGATTGGAGAGTTGCTCCGCAGGAAGCGCATTTAGTTCAGCAAATGAAGTCACAGTTAACATTCCGAATAAAATAAAAGAGATCATTACGGGGGATCATAGCCCCTCGTACATGATACTAAAAAATAAATTGATAGCGAGTTTGGCTGGTATAAATATGATTAGCTTTGGCAATAATAGGGTTTTCACCATCTGATTCTGTATGCCCTAAACCATCAAATGGGTATTGTGGAGCCAACACTATCCCAGAAAATGGCGTATAGGTTTTGCTTTTACCTAAAACAGAGATTAAATGGTTCCCCGTATACAAATGGATAGCAGGTGAAGTACTCACCATATTCATTTGCACATCACCATTGGGAGAACCCAGTGTCGCCACAATTTGTCGCCCATCGACCACTGACTCATCAAATATAAAAGTATGGTCATATCCACCTACCGCTTGCTGCTCTTCATCTTGTAAAAAGTCATAGCCAACACGTTTCTTTTGCCTAAAGTCGAAATAAGTGTCAGTGACATCACGCCATTCTCCCGTTGGGAGCCCTTCACTATCCTGTGGCAAGAAATATGCTGCCTGCATTTGGAGGTCATGCTCAAATGCAGTGCGATCCGACTGTTCTCCCGCAAGATTAAAATAGGTGTAATTAGTCAAGTTAACAGGGCAATCTTGGTTACATTGATATCGGTAGTTAATGACCACTTGGTTATCGTCAGTGAGCTCATAATGCACTTCAACTTTTAACTCCCCCGGAAAACCTTGGTCACCATCAGAAGAGACAAGGGTAAAAATCGCTTGCTGCTGATCCGGCTGAGCGATTGACCACACTCGATAACTGAAGTTATCACGCCCACCATGCAAGCAATGTGCGCCTTGATTATGTGCAAGTTGATATTTACGACCTTCAAGGTCAAAAGTGGAGTTTGCAATACGATTTGCGACTCGCCCTACCGTTGCACCAAAATAAACTCGCTGTTCCATTTGAGCGGCCATATTAGGTGAACCTAAAATGATATCGCGTTTACCACTCGTCAACGGCAATATGCAGCTCACCCAGCTGGCGCCTAAACTACTCAAAATAATTTTCATTCCCTGTTTATTTGTGAGTGCAACGACCTTCGGTGTGCGTAGAGTATGACGTTGTTGCTTGGTAAACTGCATTTTTCCCTAATATTCCTTATATTTCCACTTATCGTGTAACCAACATAATTTAACAATAATAAAACGAATTCTCGATTACGTAAAAAGAAAAAAGCTGAGCGCATAATACGTCAGCTTTTTCAAAAATGTTTAATACTTAAATAGGAATCAATGCAAACAATCTTTATCGTAAGGGTCTAAGTGGGTCATAACATCCAGTATTTGTGGATTTTTCATTAACTGTTTCCGTACGTTCACTGCAATATCATGCCCTTCTAGAATTGTCATTTGGCCATCTAATTCTAAGTGGACATCTACAAGGAAAAAGTCGCCAGATTTGCGTGTTTTCAAATCATGGAATCCTTTAACTCCCGAAATACCTCGAAGAACATCGCTCATTTGTTCGAGCGTTTCTTCATCTGCACCTTTATCCATTAAATCTTGCATAGACTGATAAGTGAATTTGAATCCCATACGGAAAACGAATGTCCCCACAATTAAAGCGGCAATGGGGTCAAGAATACGGATACCACATAAACTCCCAATAATCCCGATAGCGACCACTAATGAAGAAGCAGCATCAGAACGTGCATGCCAAGCATTCGCCACTAACATACTCGAATTCACTTTATTTGCCACATGCAGCATGTAGCGGAATAAGCCTTCTTTCGCAACCAGAGCCGTTAATGCAGCAACTAATGCAATCGTATGAACTTCTGGGATTAAATCTGGGTTAATCATTTTTTCGACCGCAGACCAGCCCATACCGACACCAACGATCAACAAAATAATCCCTAAAATAAGGGAAGCCCCGTTTTCATAACGAAAATGGCCATATGGGTGGTCAGCATCAGGTTTTTTATGACTTTTTTTATTCGCAATAAGGACAACAAAGTCTGCAATTAAATCCGAAAGTGTATGAATACCATCAGCAATTAAGCCTGATGAGTGGGAAAATATACCGACAATAATTTGCCAAATAGACAACAGCGTATTCACCGCCACACTGATCAATGTACTTTTTTTTGCGGCTTTAAATTTCTCTTGTTGTAGTTCGAATTCATTTTTCCCGGAAGTTGGGATTTCATGTTTATGCATAGTTTATTTTCTTAATGAAAAGCAAAACAATTATCATTTAAATATAGTGTATTTTCAACAACTTAATTAATCATGGCGATATTCTCATATTATTTGTTAAATGTCCCATAATAAATTGTAAATAATTGATTACATTGATTGAGAATGGTTATTCTTTATTTTTCTATCTTTAATCAGATAAAAGCCACAAATAGAAGGTATTCATGACTAGCCTAGTCTCTATTATAGATAGAGTGTAGATTTATCTTTATTAGATAGCCATGCTCCTATGAATCCAATATCACAAAATCATAAGTGTAATATGACTTATAAAATGATAGGTATATAATCAAATTAAAATAACAAATGAAGAGGTGGCTATGTATAAGAAAATATTGGTTCCTATTGATCTGTTAGAAGATGATTTAAATTCAAGCATCATCAAACATGTGGAATATTTGGCAACATTGGGTAAGCCTGAGATTCACTTTTTCTCGGTGATCCCGAGTGTAGAACTATTTTTTGGTATTGAAGTCGCTATTTTACCTGAAAGCCATAAAAATTCGGCTGAGCGTGCAACACTCGCGATGCGGGCATTAGAAGAAGTGATCAAAGATACTAAAATTCCAAGTTCTCAAATTACATGTCAAGTAAGCATTGGTTCAGCAAAAGACGAAATTTTAGACTATGCTAAAACCATTAATGCAGACCTGATTGTCATCGGTTCTCATCATCCAAGCACATCCACCTATTTATTAGGTTCGACAGCATCCGCCATTGTTCGTCATGCACAAACATCAGTGTTTGTCGTTCGTTAATCTAAAGCTTACAAAATAAAAAATGCCGCATCATAGAAAACTGACGCGGCATTTCAATGCATTATTTCTTAGTAGAGTTCATTAATTTATCGTCTGTCGACCAAATACGATATTTCACTTCCATATCTTTTGGCGCATAAACAACAATTGGGAGTTTGCTGTTATAACGAACAAATGCTTCATCACCTAACTGAGTGGTAATAAACCGATCTTTTGCAGGCTCACTACACGCCATCATTGTTGAGGCAGGCCCTTTGACTTCCTCTAATTTGTAGTAGTTATATCCCCAACCCTCTAAGGTTTTTTCTTCTAAGTCACCCATAAACCATTGGCGGTTACAGTCCGCTTTGATGGTTTTACCGATAACCAGCTCAACCATGTAATCATATTCATTTTGCTGAGTATCAAGTTGGATTACATGACGAGTCATACCAGATTCTGCTTTTGGATACGGAGCGATCTTTCCTAAATCTTCAGTCGCCATTGCACAAGAAGACACTGCCACTGCAGCCATTACAGACAAAATCGCTTTTTTCATCATAAAATTCCTATTGGTAAAAAAATAACAACATTAAAAACTAGGGTTTAATACATAGTAGGTCAATTCAACCACTTTAATCACTATAGATGATTCTTAATTACAAAAATATAGATAACTCATTAATCCTTTAGTGATAATACTTAATATTAGTATAAGGATCATAAAATTAATAAAAATTATGTAAATCCGCCCCTTCGATATGTACATAAAACAATCAATGGTTATACTGATAGTGAGGCTTAATTCATTCTGAGGAGGTAGTATGTTATCTGCTGATCAAGATTTAGTTTCACAATTAATCTCCACACATCCCCGCTTTCAATCTCTCTATGAGAAGCATCACCAGTTAGATAAAGAAATTAGCAAGCTTGAAGGACCTTCCGGTGCTGGCTATAACGAACAGGTTGCCAAACTTAAAAAAGAAAAACTGCATCTAAAAGATGAAATGCAGAGAATAATGCAAACCAGTCGATAAGGTGCCTTTAAACTACAGCTAATCTTACTTTATCAAGTACATTGGAGCCTTAGCTTCAGTATATTAAGCTCCAATAAAGCTAGCGGTTATACAACTGGCGATAATGCAGTGTTAATGGCATAAGAAATTTCTCTTATGCCATTTTTGCTATTGCTGGAGGCAAAAATGCTTTTATATTGATTTAATCGCCTATGAATAGTTACCTTAAAGGTATATATTAAATATATCTTTACTTGTGAGGAAACGATGATGGTGGGTAAAAGAATCTCTCGGGAAATCGTAACGATAGAGAAAATGATAAAAATCTATGAAAAGGCACACCCTGCTCCTGAAGACGCTCCTGAACATTACCAAACACTTTTTTCCTATGCGATTAAACGCCTAAAAAAATGCCGCTATGGTGAAGAAAAACCAGCTTGTAAACAGTGTCCTATACACTGCTACCAACCGAAACAACGAGAGCAAATGAAAGTGATTATGCGTTGGGCCGGCCCCAAAATGCTCTATTGCCATCCCATCTTAGCAATTCGTCATCTCATTGATGATAAAAAGCCAGTCCCTGAATTACCTCCAAGGCAACGCGCAACATCTAATAGAGGTAAATAACTCTAAGTGCAAAATATTTTACCAAGCCAATAGAAGAAGTGTGATCCTGTAGAAACTAAATCCCCCCATGTAAATGTTAAATATATTTAACCACTACTTATTCGTCTAAATCTTCGGTTTATTTTTACTATCCTATTGGTTTTTTGTCACTTTTTAAAACATCACGAATCCGATATTCAGTTTCTGATAAATAAAGTCTATTTACTTAAACACATCATCAATATTCCCCTCTCTAAAAATGACGTTCTTATAAAAATTAGTAACCAATAAAAATTAATAACCAAAAACCATATTTATAAAAAAGCCAAAATCAATAACTCAAACCTATACATGTTAAAAATGAGATTTAAATCTCAATATTTGACTTAAATTGAGTTTTTCAATGAAAATATTGAATCATAATAAGTTAAATTATTAATTGACAATGAGACTAACGATAAAAATCATTAGAAAAATTTATTATTAATACTTTTAACGAATGTATCCCAAATAATTTACATCGCTATTATTTATGATAAAACACAAATAATGACTACTTACCTTTAAAAGTCAAAAAAACATCAAAAAAGCGTAAAAAAACATAAAATATTTAAATCCATAAAATTGCATAAAGTTAGAATTTAAAACTATAGTTACCAGTAACTATCAGAACAAACGAATAGAACACTAAATGAGTCACTCGGAATAACCGATGAATATATACGAATGGATCGCAAAAACTATATTTCGAAACATTTATTAATACTTTAATTTACGATATGACATATAAAAGAACAGCTCATATAATTTTAATCATCAAAGTTATAGTGATTTTTTATATCAATAGAAGTTAAAAAATTGACATTTAATTTCGACTATTACTTAAAGAGCTAATTTTAATAAAGGTGCTACCATGAACAGCAAATTAAGTCATCAGGTGATAAAAAAAGTTCGCATAGATAAAAATAACCCACATGCGATACTCGATTTAACCTCTAAAGGTCTTATCATCATAGAAAAAGGGGCGATTTTATTAGAAACCCCTGCGGCAAATCAAAGCCTGCATGAAGGTGATATTCTCTATCACAAACAGGGATCGTACTCGTTTAAAACAGAGAGTAATGCATTAGACGGTGAATTCTTATGGGTCTCATTGGATGATAAGTTTTTACGCGAGTACTTATCTCACTATGGTTCTCAATTAAGTGAGATCGAGCGCACTGAAAGCGCTGTAAAAGACATCATTAAATTTACAACAAACCCATTAATTAATGAGTTAAAAAATAGTTTAGAGTCATTTATTCAAACTCAGTACCCGGAAATGATTCTTAACTTAAGGATTAATGAGCTACTTTTGTTATTATCCTACAGTGAGCAAGGTGCAACCCTATTGTCCAATTTACGACAACTCAGTAATCGCCAAGCTGAGCGTTTGCAGACCTTCATGGAAAATAATTATTTAAAAGAGTGGAAATTAAATGAGTTTGCCAGAACGTTTGGCATGGGCTTAACAACATTCAAAGAGCTATTTCATACTGTTTATGCGACATCGCCACGTTCTTGGATCAGTGAGAAGCGCATCATGTATGCACATCAATTATTGATAAATACGTCGATGAGTATCGTGGAAGTTTCTATGGAAGCAGGCTTTTCAAGTCAGTCTTACTTTACTCAAAGCTATCATAGGCGCTTTGGTTATACCCCCAGTAGGTCGCGTAAAGCAGCCTAGTAGCTTCCTCACGTTATATGCCCTGTCAGTATAGGATTGATGTCTTAGCTACACTGACAGAAAGGCAACCCCGCATACCGTTGGAAATAAAAAAAGAGCCTACTATTTAAGTAAGCCCTTCTTTCTATTTAGAACCTTTAGTGATCAGTTCGCTTGAATCACTTTCAAATCAATAATTGACATCGAATTTGGTGGTACTTCACCGGGAATACCTTCTGGGCCATAACCACCTTCAGGCTCAATATAAATTTTGACCATTCCACCTACACCCACTTTTTCTACGAACGAGTTCATTGGTGGTGGAAGTTGATCATAAGGTAACACCATTGGATTTTTCTCTGTATGCATAACGGTCACCTTACCATCGGTGAGTTGTTCACGCATAATCAATGTGATTTTCTTATCTTTCACATTTGTAATTGGCGTACCTTTTTGTAAAACCTTATAGTAAGTATAGTTATCTAACTTACTGTATTTCTGCTGTTTTATATCCTGCAGGATCTTCTGATTCCGCTTTTCATTCTCTTTAGCAATAGTCGCATTATCCGCAGATGGGATTTGGATAATGGTCGGTGTCTTGCCTGTAGGTGTTTTTTTACTCGCTCTTAATGCATCATTCTCTTCACGTAACTGAGTCACGCGCTGATTGAGATCCCTAATTTGTGTTTTCAATCCCTCATCCGTTGAAAATGCTTTCAAGGATGCCAGCTCATCTTTTGCTTTCTTTAAACTATCTTGAACACTAGCAAGCTCCAGCTTAGACTTGTTATCCGCTGCTGTTTTTTCATCGAGTTGTTTCTTAAGTTGAAGCAATTCCTGATCTTTTTTCGAGAGATTCTCGGCATTAAATTTTTCAGCATCTAACTTCAACGCATTCAATTGTTTGTTCGCATCTAGTAGCTTTTGCTCGATCTCTGCTTGCTGTTTGTTACGATTGGCAAGGTCACTTTCAAGCTTAGCAATCAATGCTTCTTTTTCTTTGGTTTGCGACATCAACTGAACATTTTGAGACTCTAGCTGCTGTTTATCAGACAGTTGCGCTTTTAACGAATCTTGGATGCTTTTATTCTCTAAATCTAACTTTGTTAAAGCTTCTTCTCGGCCTTTGAGTAAGCTAATTTGCTTATGTAATTCCGCCGTTAATTCTTTGACTTGTAGGTCAGTATCTTTGCCTGCAAGTTCAGTCTGTTTTTCTAATTCAGCACGCAGTTTTTGCACTTCAGTATTTGCTTGCGCTAACTGTTTTTTCGCATCCGCATAACTTTGTTCATTCGATGCTAGCTGTGCTTGTAGCTGTGTGTACTGATTTTGGCTATCAGCCAGTTGCTTAGCTATTTTTTCATGAGCATTTTGCTGAGTCGCCTGCTGTTTCTTCGCTTCTGCTAACTCAACATCCAGTGCATTTTTTTGTACTAACTTGGCAGTTTGCTCAACTAATGTCGCTTGAGCTTTGTCGTTCTGCTGTGATTTTTCAGCGAGTTGAGTCAAGAGCTTCTGATTTTGCTCCGACAAAGCTTTAACTTGTTTGTCGCTAGCTTGAGCCATCAACACAGCTTTACTTTCCAGCTCTTGCTTCACGTTTTGCAAGTCTATATTAGCCTTAGCTAGCTGCTGCTTAGAGGTAGCTAATTCAGCTTCTACCGCAGATTTTTGTTTTACTTTATCTGTCAGTTGCTGATTCTGTTGCTCAAGCTGCTTAACCGCATCTTGCTGTTGCTTCAGTGCGGATTGGACATCACTTTTTTGCGCTTGAGCCAGCTTTAGCTCATCCTCACGCTGTTTCAGCAAGGCTTCTTGCTTAACTAAGTTGGCATTCACCGATTTCAACTGCTCATCCGTATTGCCGGATGACTGCAATTGTTGTTTTGCGTCAGATTGCAGTTTGGCAATCTCAGTGGTTAATTGCTCGATACGCTGATGAGCATCCGTGACTTGCTTGTCTTTGTCAGCAAGTTGTTTTTTCGCATTTGTCGCTTCAATCACACCATCACCCAGCTGTTTTTCCAACTGCTTGATAGTGTCTAATGACTGATTATTCTGTTTGGTAAGGTTATCCAGATTAGCTTGCTTTTCAGCAATCACTTTCTGCGATTTGGTTAATTCATTGTTCAGCCCATCGATAACAGCTTTATTATCAACAGATTTTACAACATTTTGTAATTGCTCAATTTGTAACTTACTTGCTGCAATGTCGTCACTGAGTTTAGCTATCGTCGTTTGCTTTTCAGTAATGATGCGGTTTAATTCAGCAATGTCTTTATTGTAATTAGTTAGCTTAGTGACTAATTGACCATCCGTTAACAGCCTATTGTACGAAATCAGCTCACCAACACCTTGGGCAACACCAAAGCGATACAGATTTTTTAATTGCTGCTGCTCAATGAGTTTTGCTAACTGAGCCAAATTGACTGAGTTATCAGTCCCTGCTTTCTTCGTGAAATTCGAAGAATATAAGCCAAGCGGATCAATAATGACTTGGTATTTGGCAAAATCCTTCGCCAAATACTTAGGATTCCATTGATTACCTTGTAGCAAATAGGAAGATGCAGGCTGGTAAGATTGAGACTCAGAAGGCAACGAACAGACGTCGATAGCAGGTTTTATTTCTGTGCCTACTACTTGAGCTGGTTCTGTTACTTGAACTGGAGTTTTAGGCTCAACAGGCGTTGATACCGATGCTTTTGTACTTTGAGATTGAGATGACGTCACCGTATTCGATGATCGCTGAGCCACCTTTTTTTCTTTTGTGCTCTTTGCTTTACCCGTCGTAACTTGACGGTTTTCTTTCGGCACAGGAACTGGCGAAAGAGAGGATAAGACATCATAACCTTGGGCTTGTGATTTAACACTCAGTGGTACTTCGACAGGTCGTGGCCTTGGTTTTTGACCTTCATTTTCAGATTGAAGGTAAGTATCAAAGTCATCGATGACATTATTAAAACGCTCCGCGTAGGAAGCTGTTGAAAAACATGTCGAAAAAAGTGCCAAAGAGACACAAAGCCTTAGGTTAAGTCTCATAATCCATTAATTTTCTGCAAAGTTGATTCCGTTGATAGCACTGCGTTGTAACGCACCTTAGCACAAAGAACTTTTGTTTTAGATTCTATAGCCATTTGCAATAGCTCAATAGTATCTGGGCTAGCAGTTGCTTCGATTTGTTTGTAAAGCTGATTAATTTCACTCACTTCTTTAAATGATCCTACCAGGCGATTATAACTTTCTGGTGATAGCGTTTTCAGAGAACTGAGTTCTTTAATACAAGTATTTAGTGGCGCAACACCTTGTTGTTCAACAGCATTTGGTGAACGATCTAAAGCATTATTTAAAACATTCTGGGATTCAGGGTAAGAATCATCAGCCTTACTATTTTGCTGTGAATTATTCGTTGCTGCTGTGGTTGCTTGAGAATCAGCTAATGCCGTCTTTTGCGCATTTGGACCAGTGACACAGCCAGAAAGTAAAGCTGTGCTTACCGCAAGCAAAGACGCGACATAAAATTTATTTTTTAAAAACATATATTTACCTTACCAGTACTTTTCTTCGCTATTATTATGATGTCCTAGAAACCTAGTGTAAGCTAAAAACTCGCTATTTTCTATATAGCCGAATAGAGAAATAGAGACTTCTCATAAATCTTATGCATTTTTATTTTGTGCCAATTTAGTTTTACAATCACGGGATTGTTATTTCAGTATATGAATACTCATATCTCTTTAAATAAGATATCGCATACTTGTGTTTATTGGTGACTCTTGCACATTAATTAACATCAAAAACACATTTTATTAGTAATAAATCAAAGTAACCTTTGCTTACTCATCCTATCTTTCAGGTTTTTCTAAACTTAGTCTAATTAATCAACTTAGAATCATGGTATTACAAACAAGTACATTTACTCACTCAAAAATTGAAAATACTCACATTTTGGAATATCCCAATGAAATGATAAAGGCTACTCCGATGATAAAGATAAGTATTGAGTAAAATAAAATTCTACACTTATTAAAGTAGTCAATGAATAGCAGTTATCTTAAAAAGATATTAAGCTTAAATTAACGCATAACGTGATGTAACGCAGATTTTTATTTTTATACTGGAAAGATACAACAAATTAATTGTGGGCTTGAATGAGAGAGTTAAATAAAAATATCATGATTAATTGATAATATTCATGCCCAGTTATTAACTGGGCATGAAAAGCAAAGATTAAGCTTTGCTAGGACGTAATGCAGGGAATAGAATTACATCACGAATAGTATGGCTATTGGTAAATAGCATGACCATACGGTCAATACCAATACCTAAACCTGCTGTTGGTGGTAAACCGTGCTCTAATGCAGTTACGTAATCTTCGTCGTAGAACATCGCTTCGTCGTCACCTTCGTCTTTCTGACGAACTTGCTCAGCAAAACGCTCTGCTTGGTCTTCTGCATCATTTAACTCAGAGAAACCGTTACCGATTTCACGACCACCAATGAAGAATTCGAAGCGGTCTGTAATGAATGGGTTGTCATCATTACGGCGTGCTAAAGGAGAAACTTCAGCTGGATATTCAGTGATAAAGGTCGGCTGAATTAAATGGCTTTCAGCAACTTCTTCAAAGATTTCACACTGAACACGACCTAAGCCCCAGCTCTTCTCAATCTTGATACCGATAGACTGAGCAATCGCAACCGCTTTATCCATATCATCCAGATCAGCAACGTTAGTTTCTGGACGATATTTACAGATAGCTTCTTTCATGGTCATTTTGGTAAATGGCTTACCAAAATCGAACTCTTGCTCACCGTATTTAACAACGGTATTGCCTAATACTTTCTGCGTTAAGATACGGAACAAGTCTTCAGTCAGCACAATCAGGTCACGGTAATCGGCATACGCCATATACAGTTCCATCATCGTGAATTCTGGGTTATGGCGTGGAGATAAACCTTCGTTACGGAAGTTACGGTTGATTTCGAATACACGCTCAAAACCACCTACAACTAAGCGCTTCAGATACAGTTCTGGCGCAATACGCAGATACATATCGATATCTAACGCATTATGATGCGTAACAAATGGACGCGCAGAAGCACCACCAGGGATAACTTGCATCATTGGGGTTTCTACTTCCATGAATCCATGCTCAACCATGAAGTTACGAACTTCAGCTAAGATCTTAGAACGGATGATGAAAGTGTTACGAGACTCGTCGTTAGCAATCAGGTCAAGGTAACGTTGACGATAACGTGTCTCTTGGTCTGATAAACCGTGGAATTTGTCTGGTAATGGACGCAGAGCTTTAGTCAACAAACGAACTTCATGACAGTGAACAGTCAATTCGCCTGTTTTAGTTTTAAATAAACGACCTTTAGCGCCTAAAATGTCACCTAAGTCCCATTTTTTAAACTGCTCGTTGTAGATGCCTTCTGGCAGATCATCACGTGAAACGTAAATCTGAATACGGCCACCAACATCTTGCAATGTTGCAAATGACGCTTTACCCATGATACGACGAGTCATCATACGACCCGCGATAGTCACTTCAATGTTCAGGTCTTCCAGCTCTTCAGCTGATTTTTCACCAAATTCAGCGTGAAGCTTGTCGGAGACATTTTCACGACGAAAATCATTTGGGAATGGAATACCCTGTTCGCGCAACGCAACCAGTTTTTCTTTACGGGCTTTGAGTTCGTTATTTAAATCGGGAGCTTGTTCTGCACCCTGTTGCTCTTGAGACATTTTTTCCTCACAGGCCAGCTTTTAAACTAGCTTCAATGAATTTATCCAAATCACCATCCAGCACGGCTTGCGTGTTACGCGTTTCCACACCAGTACGTAAGTCTTTAATGCGTGCATCATCAAGGACGTAAGAACGAATTTGGCTTCCCCAGCCAATGTCCGATTTATTCTCTTCCATCGCTTGCTTATCTGCGTTCTTCTTCTGCATTTCCAGTTCGTATAATTTCGCTTTTAACTGGCGCATGGCTTGATCTTTGTTTTTATGCTGTGAACGGTCGTTCTGGCACTGAGTCACAATGTTGGTCGGTATATGGGTGATACGTACCGCAGACTCAGTTTTGTTAACGTGCTGACCACCGGCACCCGAGGCACGGTATACGTCGATACGTAAATCAGCAGGGTTAATTTCGATATCAATATCATCATCAACTTCAGGATAGATAAACGCTGAACTAAATGAGGTATGACGACGACCACCGGAGTCAAATGGGCTTTTACGCACTAAACGGTGAACACCTGTTTCTGTTCTTAACCAGCCATAGGCATAATCACCGATGATTTTAATTGTTGCAGATTTTAAACCCGCCACATCACCATCTGACTCTTCAATAATTTCTGTTTTGAAGCCTTTTGACTCAGCCCAACGCAGATACATACGCATGAGCATACTCGCCCAATCTTGCGCTTCTGTACCGCCAGAACCTGCTTGTAAGTCGATGTAGCAGTCAGCACTGTCATATTCACCGGAGAACATACGGCGGAATTCAAGTTGTTCTAACTTGCCTTGCAGTACGTCTAACTCAGCGCCCGCTTCGTTGAATGTTTCTTCGTCATCAGCTTCTACCGCTAATTCCAATAAACCTTCTACGTCTTCAATACCTTGAGTTAGTTGGTCAATTGTCTCAACAATCGCCTCAAGGGAAGAGCGTTCTTTGCCAAGTGCTTGAGCACGTTCTGGTTCATTCCAGACATCCGGTTGCTCAAGTTCTGCATTCACTTCTTCTAAGCGTTCTTTCTTGGCATCATAGTCAAAGATACCCCCTCAGAACCGTTGTCCGTTCAGACAGGTCCTGAATTTTGCTTTTTACTGGGTTTATTTCAAACGTCATTTTCACTATCTTATAGTTGATCAATAAAGATAAATATTTTCATTCACGAACCGTTTAGTATAACGGAATTCCTGTCAGGTTTATAGGGCATCAATCCTCTATTTCTGAACGAACTTTTACCGTGGTTTTAATCTGGCCAAATATGTTCAATCATCAATTGCACATTTTTATTACCACGGAACTCGTTCACATCTAACTTAAACGCAATTTTCGCTTTTTTGACGCTATTATCTGGCCATCTGCGGACATCAATATTGAACATAATGCCATCCAACATCGGGCCGCCATTGACGGGTTCTAACATCAATTTTAAATGTTTCTCGCCCACCAGTTTTTGTTGCAATAACTGGAAGTGCCCATCAAATACAGGTTCAGGAAAAGATTGCCCCCACGGGCCGCTTTCGCGAAGTAATTCAGCCGTCTCTAATGACAACTGATTACGCAATAATTCGCCATCACTCCAAATAACACCCGATAATTGCTCAGGTTGAATAAGCTCTCCCATCAGCGTTTCGAAATGGTATTTGAATGCGTCAAATTTGCTTTCTTCGAGCGACAGACCCGCAGCCATAGCGTGCCCACCAAACTTTTGCATTAAACCCGGTTGCAACGTATTTAATCGCTCTAATGCATCGCGCATATGCACGCCTTGCACAGAACGACCTGAACCTTTTAATAACCCATCTCCGGCTGGCGCGAACGCAATAACGGGACGGTGAAACTGCTCTTTAATTCGTGAAGCCAAGATCCCAACCACCCCTTGATGCCATTCGGGATGATATAGCGCTAAACCATTCGGTAACTGATTTTCGCTGTATTCTATTTTGTTAAATAGCACCAATGCTTCTTGCTGCATACCCGCTTCAATTTCACGACGAGTTTGGTTTAAACCATCCAACTCATTGGCTAGCTGGCGTGCATGCGCCATATCATCCGTCAGTAGTAATTCAATACTGACAGACATATCATCCAGCCGACCTGCCGCGTTAAGTCTAGGCCCCAGAGCAAAGCCAAAATCATTCGCGACTAAACGAGAGGCATCTCGTTTGGACACCTCAATTAATGCTTTTATCCCCGCGCAGCAGCGCCCAGCTCTCACTCTGTTCAACCCTTGGTGCACCAAGATGCGGTTGTTCGTATCTAATGGCACCACGTCTGCTACGGTACCCAGCGCAACTAAATCAAGGTATTCCGCTAAATTAGGCTCGCTAATCCCTTGTTTTTCAAACCACTGCTGCTGGCGTAAATGGGCTCTTAACGCTGACATTAAATAAAACGTCACCCCAACACCGGCCAGTGATTTCGAGGCAAATTGGCAATCATTAAGATTCGGGTTGATGATAGCATCCGCCGTCGGTAGCGTTTCTCCCGGTAAATGGTGATCGGTAATAATCACCTTCATCCCATACTCGTGAGCAGTAACCACGCCATCATGAGAAGAAATACCGTTATCCACCGTAATAATAAGGTCAGTTCCCTGCTTATAGGCTTCATCCACCACTAATGGCGTTAAACCATAGCCGTTTTCAAAACGGTTCGGGACGATATAGTTTAAATTCCTATACCCCATCGCTTTAAGCGCACGTATAGCTAATGCGGTGCTCGTTGCACCATCAGCATCAAAATCCCCAACGATAGTGATTTTTTGGTGCTCCACTAGCGCCAAATAGAGCAGCGTTAGTGCATTTTCAACCCCTGATAGCGAACGATAATCAAGCAAATTAGACGCTTTACGCTCCAATTGGGCGAGAGAGGTTATCCCTCTAGAGGCATAAATACGCTGTAAAAGTTCAGGAACATTAGGTAATGCCGCAGCATCACCCGTTAATTCTCGTTGACGTAAAAAAGTTTCGACATTCACAATGATGATTATTTCTGTTCAAGTATTTGGAGTAATTCGTCAGGTTTTAAAAAGCCAGGGAGTACTTGTCCGCTTGGTAAAACAATGGCTGGTGTTCCCGTAACTTTAAATAATTGACCTAATTTCAAATGATTACCTAAATCAATTTTACAGTCATCAATCATGGCAACTTCGTCACCTTTGAACGCTTTAGTCAACGCATCTTTTGGTAACGCATTACACCAGATTGATGCCATCTGTTTTGCCGTGTCGCTCTTCATCCCTTGACGCGGGAAGGCTAAATAGCGCACAGTCACCCCTTTACTGTTTAGCTCCCCCACTGTTTCGTGCAATTTCTTACAGTAACCACAGCTAATATCAGTAAAGACAGTTATCGCATATTTTTCATTAGGTGCTTTGAAGATGATCATCTCGTTTTTCAACGCTTCCATCTTCTTCAATAAAGGCTGGTTGCTGATGTTCACCGGAACTTTTCCGCTGAGATCATAAATTGGACCTTGCAACAGGTATTTACCGTCATCCGTCACATAAATTACGCCGTTATCCGTTTCCACCGTATTTAATCCCACAATTGGGGAGGGCTTAATGGATTCCACTTGCATATTATAATGTGCCAGTTTTTCGATAATCAGTTTTTCTTCCGTTGCGCCATAAACCGATGCCGTTAATGAGGCGATGCAGGCGGCTAAAACAAGTAGTTTGCGTTTCATATTTATCCTTTTCACCCATCACCCTCTTGGATGATGCTGCTCATGTAAAGCACGTAGCCGCTCAGTAGCGACATGTGTGTAAATTTGGGTTGTGGATAGGTCACTGTGACCTAACAACATTTGTACAACGCGCAAGTCCGCGCCGTGATTCAATAAATGGGTTGCAAATGCATGCCTTAATACGTGAGGAGATAACGCATCCCCATCAATATTAGCAAGAACGGCATAATATTTTATTCGGTGCCAAAATGTCTGGCGGGTCATCTTCGTACCACGTTTGCTTGGAAATAAAACATCGCTAGTTTTCCCATTCAGTAAATCTGGGCGCCCCTGCGCGATATATTTTTCCAACCAGTAAATCGCCTCTTCTCCCAGAGGGATCAAACGCTCTTTATCACCTTTACCAACGACCCGAACGACACCTTGACGCAAGCTGATATCCGAAAATGTTAGCCCTATCAGCTCAGAGACTCGTAAGCCACAGGCATACAGTACTTCCAACATCGCTTTGTCTCGTAACTCAAGCGAGTCTTCAGTCGCAGGTGCATTCAACAAATCTTCAACTTGTTGTTCACTGAGATCTTTGGGTAATCGCTGCGGAATTTTTGGTGCTGCGATTACCGCAGAAGGATCATCCGCTCTTATCTTTTCGCGGTAAAAATATTGAAATAACCGGCGAATCGAACTTAATAAACGCGCAGAACTTGCGGCTTTGTATCCGCCATCAATGCGTTCTGCGAGAAAAGATTGCAAATCAATCGACTGAACACTTTCCAAATGCAATTGCTGTGCATCCAGCCATCTATCTAACGATTGCAGATCATTACGATAAGATGCCAAGGTGTTTTCAGCAAGATCTTGCTCCAACCAAATTGTATCAAGAAACTGTTCAATTAAAGGATTTAGTTGTTTACGTTCCACGCCAGATCCTATGCCTCTTTATTATTACAGTGCAATCTATTATGCCTGATTGTAGCACCATCTGTTACAATACGTCCCTCGTGATAAAAACCAGCGCTGGATATAGTAATAATATATATGAAAATAGGTCTTTTTTACGGTTCAAGTACCTGCTATACCGAAATGGTCGCAGAAAAAATACGTGACATTCTTGGTGATGATTTCATTACCCTCCATAACGTCAACGATACACCGCCAGAATTAATGGAACAGTACGATGTTCTTATTTTGGGGATCCCTACGTGGGATTTTGGTGAAATTCAGGAAGATTGGCTAGAAATTTGGGAAGCGCTTCCCAAACTTAACCTTGCGGATAAAATGGTCGCAATGTATGGCATGGGTGACCAAGTTGACTATAGCGAATGGTTTTTAGATGCACTCGGTATGCTCTATCACCAGCTTAAACCGACTGGCGCGCAGTTTATTGGCTTTTGGCCGACTGAAGGCTATGAGTTTGAAAGCCCGAAACCGCTCACTGAAGATGGTACGATGTTTGTGGGTCTTGCATTAGATGATGTGAACCAGTTTGAACAAACTGATGAGCGAGTCGCACAATGGTGCGAGCAGATCCTACAAGAAATTGAAGCTGCTCTTTAAACACCAAGTACAACTCACTGCAATATCAAATATCAGGATATTGCAGTAGTAATTGATTGAGATTGCGCCAGTTCTCTTCGGAAACAGAATCCTTTGCAATCCACAAGCGAAGCTTCTGAGGCTTACCTTGCAACGCATTAAGCGTTAATAAAATACCAAAGCGACTACACCATGGCGCTTTGATAATTTCCCACTCATTCTTTTTCCATTGCAGCTTGTTGCCATTCACCAATACAGCCACACCTTTGACTTTACTGATATTTTTTTGGCTTTTTGCCCAACTTGCTACCAACACAACTAACAATGGCAGCCAAATCATTGAATTACCTGGGGCCCATGGTGCAACCAGCAAAATAATGCCCGTTACCCCATGAAGACAGGTGGAAAAAAGCTGAGTTTTCCATGAAATGGAAAGATTAGATTTCCACAGGACCACGATTTTTATTTCTTTCTTGAATGAGTTTAATCATAGAGAACAGTTCTTCGTCCTCCGGACGCCCGTGATTCATCAACCAATTGAACAAATCTGGGTCTGGACACTCGAGTAGGCGCACAAAAACACGTTTGTCGTGATCTGTTAGCTCGTCATATTCATATTCAAAAAATGGCATGATAGAAATATCAAGCTCACGCATGCCTCTTCTGCACGCCCAATGAATTCGCGCCTTGTTATTGATATCGATTTGACTTTGCCCGCTAGGCATTCCATTATCCATTTCACTACGACCTTTTGTTGCAGTTGACTGATAAGATTGATTATTTTAAATACTCTATCAGATAATCTGTCAATAAAACATGTCACACTCTACATAGTTCACATTTTAGGTTGTAAAATACCGTTTTTCTACAAACTATTTACCCTCTTATGCTGAATAATAAGATAACGGAACTTTAATGCGGGTTTAGGCTTGCAATGTGACCTAGCTATTTTACCATTAAGCACCATTATCAGATAAAGAACAACAGGTGAAATCATGACTTCCCATGTAGACAACACACAACAGTTTCCCCTCGATTCTCAGTCTTTGCCCCTTGTTTTGATTTCACTGGAAAACTGGGAACTTATTCATCTCCACGGCGCCGATGCAGAAAAATATCTGCAAGGGCAAGTCACCGCCGATATCAGCACACTTGAACATGCGCACACATTAACCGCCCATTGCGATCCCAAAGGGAAAATGTGGAGTGACCTACGCTTATTCCATCACTTAGACGGTTTTTCTTATATTGAAAGACGAAGTGTTGCCGATGCCCAGCTCGCTGAATTAAAAAAATACGCGGTTTTCTCTAAAGTCACTTTTGAAAAGAAACCGGAACTGAAATTACTTGGCGTTGCAGGACAAGGGGCGCGAGAAGCACTTTCGTCCGTGTTCGCCACACTACCGGATATCCAAAACCAAGTTGTTGCCGATGGCAACAGCACCCTTCTGCATTTTGATCTTCCCGCAGAGCGTTTTTTAATTATTACGGATGAAGCGACTGCGCAAAATCTCGCAGAGACCTTAAATGCAACACAGGTTTCTGACCAACAATGGTTAGCATTAGACATTGCCTCAGGCTTTGCCGTTATCGACCAAGAAAATAGTGCCCAACATCTGCCACAAGCGGCAAATTTACAAGCTATTCCTCACGGTATTAGCTTTAAAAAAGGCTGCTATACCGGCCAAGAAATGGTCGCACGCGCCAAGTTCCGTGGTGCCAATAAACGCGCTATGTACTGGCTAACGGGCACAGGTTCCTCACTTCCTACTATTGGTGATGGTGTTGAGTGGCAACTGGGTGAAAATTGGCGCCGTACTGGAACAGTGCTTGCTGCTGTGCGTTTAGGGAATGGAGAACTTAGCATCCAAATCATCATGAATAACGATATGGAAGCCGATAGTCTGTTTCGCGTTATGGGTGACGAACAAAGCCGCCTGACCATTGCGCCACTACCTTATTCATTAGAAGAAGATAAATAACTGGGGTTTTTATGTCATCTGCAACAAGTAATAAGCCACTCGACGTTTTGAATTTTGGGGCTTTTACTGAAGTCGTCCAATTTTTGATGGAGCTCGATAAACTGAAAAGCGTTTATCGCAAGAATAAGTTATTAAACCGCGAAAGACACGAAAACACCGCCGAACATAGCTGGCAGTTTGCTGTTGCTGCGATGGCTTTTGCTCCTTATGTACCGGGTGTTAACCTCGAACGTGCCATTAAACTTGCGCTCGTTCATGATATCGTCGAAATCGATGCGGGTGACGTTTTAGTGTTTGATAATGCCGCTCGTGAAGCTATTCATGATGAAGAAGTCAAAGCAGCTAACCGCCTGTTTAACTTACTGCCTAGTCCTCAAAATGCTGAGTTCTTAGCATTATGGAATGAATATGATGCTGTTGAAACCTTGGAATCGAAATATGCCAATGCCATTGACAGAGCGATGCCAATGTTATTGAACTTGCATAACCAAGGCCAAAGCTGGGTTGAAAATCACATTCGCCATGAGCAAGTTGTCAGTAAGTGTGACTATATTCAAGAAATCCTGCCTGAGTTTTGGTTGCAACTTGAACAGCAATTAGAGCAAGCCCACCAAAAAGGCTGGCTGCTATAGTTAAAAAATAAAACAAAAAACGCCAGATAAATATCTGGCGTTTTCATATTAAACACTTAGAACATTAATTACATATACTCATCGATAGGCACGCAAGAACAATGTAAATGACGGTCGCCATAAACATCATCAAGGCGTTTTACCGCAGGCCAATACTTGTTCACTCGTGTTGCGTGAGATGGGAATACTGCCAATTCACGGCTATAACCATGTTCCCACTCTTCTGCTAATTCGGTTTGAACGTGTGGCGCATTCACTAACGGGTTATCTTCCAGCGTCCATTTACCTTGAACCACTTGGTCAATCTCATCACGGATAGCCAGCATGGCATCGATAAAGCGGTCGATTTCCACAATACTTTCTGACTCAGTAGGTTCGATCATCAGCGTGCCCGCCACTGGGAATGACATCGTTGGCGCATGGAAACCATAGTCAATCAGGCGCTTAGCAATATCCAGCTCGCTGATACCCGTATCTTTTTTGATTGGACGTAGATCCACGATACATTCGTGAGCCACATAACCTTCTTGTCCGGTATACAGGATCTCATAGCGACCCGCTAAGCGCTTAGCAATATAGTTCGCATTCAAGATTGCCACTTGGCTAGCTTTTCTCAGCCCGTGAGAGCCCATCATGCGGATATACATCCAGCTAATTGGCAGTATCGAAGCACTACCAAATGGCGCTGCAGAAACTGCACCTTGCTCGGTCAGCATCTCTTGAGTAACGACAGAGTGACCCGGTACAAACGGTGCTAAATGTTTTTTCACGCCGATAGGTCCCATACCTGGGCCGCCACCGCCATGCGGAATACAGAAGGTTTTATGTAAGTTCAAGTGAGACACATCCGCACCGATAAAGCCCGGTGTTGTCAGTCCCACTTGGGCATTCATATTCGCGCCATCTAAGTAAACTTGCCCGCCATATTGGTGGATAATTTCACACACTTCGCGAATGCTCTCTTCATAAACACCGTGAGTTGACGGATAAGTCACCATCACGCAAGAGAGTGCAGCACTGTGCTCCTGCGCTTTTTCTCGTAGGTCAACAAGGTCAATGTTACCTTCATCATCACAACGTACTACCACGACTTCCATACCCGCCATGTGAGCAGATGCAGGGTTAGTTCCGTGAGCTGAGGCTGGGATCAAACAGATATTACGAGCGCCTTCATTGCGACTTTCATGGTAACGACGGATAGCTAATAGCCCCGCATATTCCCCTTGAGCCCCTGAGTTAGGCTGCATACAGACAGCATCATATCCCGTCAATTGAACTAACCAGTGGGAAAGCTGCTCAATCATTTGGTGATAGCCTTGCGCCTGCTCCGGTGGACAGAACGGGTGTAATTCGCCAAATTCAGGCCACGTAATTGGCAACATTTCAGCAGCAGCATTCAGTTTCATGGTGCAAGAACCTAATGGGATCATCGCTTGGTTCAGCGCTAAATCCTTACGCTCTAAGCTGTGCATATAGCGCATCATTTCCGTTTCGCTATGATAACGATGGAAATTAGGATGAGATAAAATCACGTCATCACGCAACATGGCGGCTGGAATTGCACTTTCACTTTCTGAAACTTGCTTATCTAATTTTTCGAAATCCAGTTTTTGGTCAATACCCGTGATCACAAAGAACAATTCGTTCAGGTCTTGGCGTGTGGTGATTTCACTGAATGTGACGCCCACTGCACCGTGAATATCTGTGCGCAAGTTTATTTGCGCTTTTTCGGCACGCACTAAAACAGCCGCTTTGTCTGCCACTTCGATAGCCAGAGTATCGAACCACGTTTTATGGCGTAGAGCGATGCCTGACTCTGTAAGCGCTTTCGCAAAAATCGAGCTAAAGCGATGAATGCGCTGAGCAATCATTTTCAAGCCTTCAGGCCCATGATACACCGCGTACATCGCGGCAATATTGGCCAGTAAAACTTGGGAGGTACAAATGTTGGAGTTCGCTTTTTCACGGCGGATATGCTGTTCACGGGTTTGCATCGCCATACGTAGCGCAGTATGACCCGCCGCATCACGAGAAACCCCGATAATGCGTCCCGGCATCGCACGTTTGAACTCATCTTTACAGGCAAAGAACGCAGCATGAGGACCACCGTACCCCATTGGAACACCAAAACGCTGCGCCGAACCGAAAACGATATCAGCCCCTTGCTTTGCAGGTGCTGTTAATAGCACTAATGCCATCATATCGGCAGCCACACAGCTAACAATGTTCTTCGCTTTTAGTTTGGCAAATAGCTCGCTGTAATCGTGGATATTCCCCGTGGTGCCCACCTGTTGCAGTAATGCACCAAATACACCTTCGTGTTCCAGTACTTTCTCTGCGCTGTCCACAATCACTTCAAAACCAAATGTACCCGCACGAGTCCGCACAACATCAAGAGTTTGAGGATGGACATCATCCGCAACAAAAAAGCGCTCTGCATTTTTCAATTTACTGATGCGTTTGGCCATGGCCATCGCTTCCGCAGCGGCTGTTGCTTCATCCAATAACGATGCTGAAGCTAAATCTAAGCCAGTTAAATCAATCGTTAATTGCTGGAAGTTCAGCAGTGACTCAAGACGACCTTGGGAAACTTCGGGCTGGTAAGGAGTATAAGCCGTATACCAACCTGGGTTTTCGAGCAAATTACGTAAGATAACAGGAGGAAGGATCACTGGGGCATAGCCCATGCCGATGTAACTTTTATAACGTTTATTCAGGGAGGCAATCCCTTTTAATTCTGCGAGGGCTTCTTGCTCGGTAGCACCACCGCCGACTCTTGGTGGCTCAGGCAGTAAAATGGCTTTCGGGACAATTTTGTCCATTAAATTATCGAGGGAAGTCGCGCCAACAGTACCTAACATGGTTTTTATTTGTTGTTCTGATGACCCTATATGGCGCGAGATAAATTCTGAACGGTTTTCTAGTTGACTCAGTGACATCGACATATCTGTGTTCCCATCCTTTTTGCTATGCGTAGCGTAGGTTATAAGACTCTAGCGATGATAAACCTATTGATAAACTGTGAGGTCAGTGGACGAGATCACACTCACCCTGATGAAAAATACGCTCTATTTTTTTGGAACTTCGCACTGTAGCGAGCCATTTCGCTACAGCACAAAGTTGGGAGCGGTGAATTACTCTTCCGCAGCGATCATGCTCAGATAACCTTGAGCATCAATAAGATCAGCTAACTGAGAGTCATCGCTCATCTTAATACGGAAAATCCAACCTTCTTGATATGGCGATTCGTTCACCAGCTCTGGAGAGTCGCTGAGTGCATTGTTAACGGCAATGATTTCACCACTAATCGGTGCATAAATATCGGATGCTGCTTTCACAGACTCAACGACAGCACAGTCGTCCCCTGCGCTCACTACATCACCCACGTCCGGTAAATCAACAAACACCATGTCGCCTAAAGTTTCTTGCGCATGTTCAGTGATACCCACCGTGAATTCACCATTACCTTCATCACGCAGCCATTCGTGTTCGCGGGTATATCTTAATTCTTTAGGTGCATTGCTCATTTCTAGCCTCTCTTTTGATTCTGACCATATGTTCTTGAGAAAAAGTTTTTGAGAAAACGTTTTAAAATCAATTTGTATTAGAAAATATCTAATTACACTAATGCCTTACCTTCACGGACAAATCCGGGTTTTACCACTTCAACCGGCATTTCCCGCTGACGAATTTCAACGATAGCGTGATTTTTAATGTCACTTGGTACACGCGCTAACGCGATACTGAAACCTAACGTTGGAGAGAATGAACCACTGGTGATCACCCCCTCATGCAATTTACCTGATTCATCCGTAAAGCGCACAACCTGTTCGGCACGCAGAATGCCTTTTTCGCGCATCACGATGCCCACCAGCTTATCGGTACCCTTGGCCCGCTGTTTTTCCAGCGCTTCACGACCGATAAAGTTTCTGTCTTGCGGCTCCCAAGCAATTGTCCACCCCATATTGGCCGCTAATGGAGAAATAGATTCATCCATATCTTGCCCATAGAGATTCATACCCGCTTCAAGGCGCAGAGTATCACGAGCCCCCAAACCAGCAGGGTGAACGCCAGCTTTCAACAATTTATGCCAGAAATCCACGATCTGCTGTTTCGGCATCGCAATTTCATACCCTTTTTCACCCGTGTAGCCTGTGGTCGCAATAAATAGATCACCAGTTTGGACACCATAGAAAGGCTTCATATCTTTGATGGCGGCACGCTGTTCATCGGTCAGTAAAGTGTGAACTTTCTCTTGAGATTTCGGACCTTGAACAGCAACTAACGCCAAATCATCACGTACAGTAATCGCGACCGCATAATCTTTTGCGTGCTGCTCAATCCACGCAATATCTTTGTCTCGCGTCGCAGAGTTAACCACAAGGCGGTAGAAGTCATCTTCAAGGTAATAAACAATCAGGTCATCAATCACACCACCCGATGCATTCAGCATACCGGTATACAGCGCGCGACCTTTGATGGTGAGCTTGGCAATATCATTGGCGAGAAGATAGCGAAGAAAATCACGGCAACCTTCACCATGTAAGTCAACAATCGTCATGTGGGAAACATCAAACATTCCTGCATCGGTTCGAACAATATTATGCTCGTTGATTTGCGAACCATAGTGCAGTGGCATCATCCAGCCGTGGAAATCCACCATTTTTGCACCGCAGGCTATATGCTCATCATATAGAGTCGTTTGCTTTACCATGAATACCCTCTTTACATTACTGTGTCTGATGGGGTGATCGCGCGATGAACGGCATAAATTTTTGTCTGTAAACCCCGTTTCATCAAAACGCAAATCATCGGATTTGATTCAAAACCGCTAACATTCGAAATTGGATGCTATAAAAAAAAATAGGGTGACGTACTCTCTGTATTACTCATTGCATCATTACATTTCCAGTGGTTTTTGTTAAATAATTGAGAACGATCACTCAATCCCTTCATATTTGGCTTATTACTGCGCAAAATATCATCGAAATTGAGACTTACCCCAAAAATGCAGATAAATTCAAAAAAGCACATGAATTAGAAAAACTAATCCGAAATAATGGATAAATTAGTTTTTCTCAGCTATTGGTAGACTAGGCTAACGGCTAACGGCTAACGGCTAACGGCTAACGAGGTGGAATAAAAAATAAAAAACCTGAGTATTTAAAATTAAACACTCAGGTTATCTGGAAGAGAATTAAGGCGGAATTAAGCGTTATTAGCCGGTAGTTGCTTCAACCATTTAGGCATATCCGACAAGCCCATTGCGTGGTTCAATAATTGCGGTTTAACCCCCGGCAAACTGTCCGCTAAAACAAGGCCAATATCTCGCAGCAGTTTCTTCGCAGGGTTATTGCCATCAAACAGTTCACGGAAACCTTGCATACCCGCTAACATCACCGCAGCGCTATGCTTGCGGCTACGTTCATAGTCACGCAAATAGAAATATTGACCAAAGTCTTTGCCTTCACGGTGCAGCCTTCTGATTTCACCAATCAACATAGCAACATCCATAAAACCAAGATTCACACCTTGACCGGCTAGAGGATGAATGGTGTGAGCCGCATCCCCAAGTAGCGCTAAACGCTGCGCCGCGAACTGGCGTGCATAGCGCCCAGTTAACGGAATTGTTAAACGGTCGCTTTCTAATTGGCAAAAACCTAAATTAACATCAAATGCGACGGTCAATTCTTTCTCAAATTCTAACTTATCCAAATCTTGACGACGAGCCGCCGCTAAGTTTGGCAAAGACCAAACAATCGAGCATAAATGCGGGTCACTTAACGGTAAGAACGCGAGGATGCCTTCACCATTAAAGGCTTGGCGGGCAATACCTTCATGCGGGCGTTCGGTTCGAATGGTTGCCACCAGTGCGGTATGTTCATAATCCCAGAAAGTGAGCGGAATATCCGCGTGGCTACGCAACCATGAATTTGCGCCGTCTGCCCCGACTATCAAGCGAGCCGTTAACATATTTTCATCGTCTAAAGTGATGAAAACGTCATTTTCCCCCCACACTACCTTTTTGATAGTTGCAGGTGCCAGTAAAGTCACATCGCGCAATTGGCTGGCTTTTTGCCATAAGGCGTCGCGCACCACATTGTTCTCAACAATATGACCTAAATGCGAGAGATTTTGGTCTTGCGCGGAAAAAGCAATACGGCCGAAACTGTGGTTGTCCCACACTTCCATCCCGTTATAGGCGGCAGCACGCATCCCTTTGATGACTGACCACACATCTAAATGAGTCAATAATTTTTCACTGGCAGCATTGATTGCCGACACGCGTAGCGCATGAGGAGCGTTAGCAGAGAATGGCGTTTTAGGTGGATGGTTTTCAACGACCGCCACACGTAAACCACTGCCTTCGAGTCCACATGCCAGTGCGAGCCCAACCATACCACCACCGGCGATAACCACATCAAACGATTGCATATTTTAATTCCTCTTAGTTTTGTGGTTATTTATGTGCGACCCAGCCAAGGGTTTGGCGGGCTAAAACATCACGAACAGGCGGCAACATCTCCATCACCATCAGACCTAAATTACGCCCCACGATTAATGGGAAGCAACGATTAGCAAATAAACGCACCAGACCATCAGTCATGGTGACCGTTTTTTCTCGGTCGGCTAATCGGGTTTGTTGGTACTGACTGAGCAATGAATAACTACCAATATCTTGCTGATTATCATGAGCATTGACGACTAATTCAGCTAATTGCATGACATCACGGATCCCAAGGTTGAAACCTTGCCCTGCAATTGGGTGTAATGTCTGCGCCGCATTTCCCACCAGCGCAACACGGTGACTGACAGGATTCACCGCTTTTCTTAACACTAATGGGTAACAATTACGTTTACCCGCTTGGGTAATTTCCCCTAAGCGCCAGCCAAAGGCTTGCTGTAATTTGCGAATAAAGGTTTCATCATCCCACGCATTAATATCGTCAGCATGTTCTTGGTGATGACACCAAACTAACGAGCTACGCCCTTCAGACATAGGTAATAATGCCAAAGGACCAAATTCAGTAAAACGCTCGAAGGCGCGACCTGCGGGGTCAATCGAGGTTTTCACATTGGCAATAATCGCCACTTGTCCATAATCATCTTGCTGCCATTGCATGTTGCAAGCTTGGCCAATCGCGGAACGACTACCATCCGCCGCCACTAATAAACTGCCCGTGATTTGCTCACCGCTGTCTAACGTGACAGTCACATTCTCCACGGTACGCTTAACATGCTCCACTTTAGCGGGACAATAAAGTGTAACGCCAGGCGCTTTACGTAACAGTGAAAATAAACGGGCGCCCGCTTCATGCAATTCAATCACATTACCCAATTCGGTGATTTGATGATCTTCCGCATGAATATTAACGAACCCTGCGTGCCCTCTATCGGACACATGAACGTGATTAATGGGGGTGACGCAATCAGCAAATGCAGACCAAACACCTATCGATGATAAGTACTGGCAAGTGCCGTGCGCTAACGCAATCGCTCGTGCATCAAAGCCCGGATGTTGGTTATCCGGTTGAGATGCTTCGATAATTGATACCGAAACACGTCCTTGACTGAGTGATGAAATCGCCAGTGCCAATGTCGCACCAGCCATTCCTCCCCCAACAATAATCACATTCATAGGTTGTTAATTACCTTCTATTATTACTTTTTACTGCTTAACCTAAGCGTTTTTTAGCTGCCGCCATTAACGCTTCAATTTCATCAGGATCTTTGACGACCATCGCCGTTAAATTTTCATTCCCATCTTCAGTGATAAGAATATCGTCTTCTATGCGAACACCAATACCACGGTATTGAGGCGGTACATCAGCGTCTGGCGCAATATATAATCCCGGTTCAATAGTCAGCACCATGCCTGGCTCTAAAATGCGGTCTCTTTCTACACCGTAGAAACCGACATCATGAACATCTAAGCCCAGCCAATGGCTTAAACCATGCATAAAAAATGGATGATACGCTTTGTTTTCGATCAATTGTTCGACATCACCCTGCAAAATGCCTAATTTCACTAAGCCTTCCGTTTTAATACGAACAATTTGGCGAGTCACTTCGTGAATGCTGGTACCAGGGCGATACAGTTCTAATGCGGTATTGATAGATTGAAGAACGATATCGTAAATTTCACGCTGCTCTTTGGTAAATTTTCCATTTACAGGAAAAGTTCGGGTGATATCTCCGGCGTAACCTTCTAACTCTGCACCGGCATCAATCAGGACTAAGTCCCCGTCTTTCATCGCACATTCATTTTCTATGTAGTGCAAAATGCAGGCGTTTTCGCCACTACCGACGATGGTGTTATAGGATGGGAAACGCGCACCATGGCGAGTAAATTCATACTCAATCTCACCACAGAGTTGATATTCATACATATTCGGGCGGCAAGTTTCCATCGCACGAATATGCGCTAATGCCGAGATTTCACCCGCTTTACGCATGACCGCCATTTCTGCATCCGACTTAAATAGGCGCATTTCGTGCACCATTGGACGCCAGTCAATGACAGTACGAGGGGCTTTTAAATTGCGACGGCTTCCTCGGCGCAGGACATCCAACGCACCGAAAACCAGTTTATCCGCGTAATCAAATTCACCTTGAGCGTGATAAATCACATCGAGGCCGTTGAGTAATTGATAGAGCTGATCAACGATTTCATCAAATGGCAGCGCTTTATCAACACCGAGTTTTTCCGGTGCCGCATCTTGACCTAAACGACGCCCAAACCAAATTTCTGCCGTGAGATCGCGAACACGGTTGAACAGCACGGTGTGGCTATGTTTCTCGTCACTTTTTATTAAAACTAAAACCGCTTCTGGCTCACTAAATCCAGTCAGATACAGAAAATCACTGTGCTGGCGATACGGATATTCGCAATCCGCATTACGTTGTGCTTCCGGTGCTGAGAAGATAATAGCAGCACTTGCTGGCGCCATTTGAGCCAATAATGCATTACGACGAGAAATAAATTCCTGCTTATTCATACCGTTATTGCCTTATTATTTGGGTTTTAGGTTGGTTGCTTGTTTGATAATTAGCTAAAAATCAAACGGCAATCAGTTTAAATTAGGTAAATCCGTTCCTTAACCGTAGGTGACTGACAATGCAGAAAGCCTACAGTTAGTGGGTCGCTACCTAGTATTATAGATTAGTGAAGAACGGGCTTGATATTCTCGACAGCGGTTGGACCTTTTTTCGGCTCAGCCAGTGCGATGTAACACAGTTGAACGGCAACTCTCACATATTCAACAACTTCTTCTAATGCTTGCTCTAACTCTTCTTGGTCTTCTTCTTCATCATAACCAAGCATACCGATGTTACGTAGATCAGTAATTACTTCACTAATCTCTTTTTTATCAGTCAATTTAGGTTGAGCAACGCCAATACCAAGTAAGAAGTGGTTAACCCAGCCAGCCAGTGCGTCTGCATGGTCAAACACAGAAGCGTCTTCATCCGGAAATAGCATGTTGAATGCAAATTCGGTGTCATCTAATGCTTCAAATGTGAGGTCATATAGCTCGCGCAACGGTTGTGAAACGGTTTGCGGAAATGCAAGCCCGTCATTCGCCAGATCATGAACAAGCGTTTGCCAACCGTGATCACGGCTTCCTCCGCAAATCAGTCCGGTTATTAAACCATGGATCTCGGCGGCAGTGAGTGCGATTGAGTGCTGTTGGAGTAAGTTGTCCAACGATTCATAGTTAGGTAAAGATTTTTGTATAGACATCTGAATTCGTCATGTTAGCTTGGGATTCGTGATATGCTACCACCAAGGATAGCCGCTAGACCAGCCTGCTTTTTTTGTCTGAGTTATTATTAGCTTATTTTTATTCTAAACTAGTAATATATCGCCAATGCCTATCTCAGCATAAGCTATGCAAAAATTAACAACATTTACGCCAAATGTCCTACTTTTATTGGCGAAAACGATTTTAGTATGGAGGTACCATGTCCGCACAACCCGTTGATATTCAGATTTTTGGGCGCTCTATGCGCGTTAATTGCCCAATAGAACAAAAAGAAGCGCTCTTAGAGTCAGCAAAAGAATTAGAAGAACGCTTAAAAACGTTAAAAGACCGAAGCGGTGTCACTAACACTGAACAGCTTATTTTCATTGTCGCATTGAACGTCTGTCACGAATTAGCACAAGAAAAGACAAAAACGCGCGATTATGCTTATAATATGGAAGAGAAGATAAAAGTATTGCAACAGACAATTGAACAAGCATTGCACGATCAGGTGAAAATCACTGAGAGGCAGGTATTGCCCCTAGAGTAAATATGCTTATTAATCAATCACTAGTAAAAAAATAAAACGAAAAATTAGGTTGCATTTATACTCTAATTTCGTACAATGCAATCACTGAGTAACGAAAGTTCTCAAAACAAATTTCTCTGAGATGCGCGTCAGTGGGTAAGTCCCCTGAGCCGATATTTCATACCAAACAGAATGTGGTTATTGCGCTGGTGAGCATGCCTGATTCGCTCAGGAAGCCTAAAGGTTGCTAAACTGCGTTCACCTTGAACCAAGGGTTCAAGGGTTACAGCCTACAACGGCATCTTGGAGACCTCCCTTCTATTTAGTCTGCTCTTATTCTTTGCACAAAATCCCAAACCCGCGCTAAAAATTACTTATTCCTATTCCTTGCGATATACTGTTTCGTAGGTTTTTCCACGAGTTATCAACTTGCTATTAGGAAATGATTTATGGGAATGGTTATGTCAGATACGCTCTCTTCACTACGTCAAAAAATCCGTAAATCCATTCGAGCAACTAGACGGGAACTGACACTAGAAGCCCAAGATAACGCGGCTCAACACATTATCGCTCACATACTTAATCATCCCAAAATAGCGTCAGCTAAAACGATTGCCCTATTTCTTTCGTTCGATGGTGAAATTAATACACGTCCATTAATCCAAACCCTTTGGGATCACGGAAAACAAGTTTATCTCCCCGTTATTCATCCCTTTAATTCTCATCATTTGTTATTTTTGCACTACACGCCGAAGACTATCTTAGTAAAAAATAAATTTAATATTGAAGAACCACAATTGAATGTCTTGGATGTATTACCTATCGAGCAACTGGATATTATGATGGTCCCGCTGGTGGCCTTTGATAGCCAAGGACAACGGTTAGGAATGGGTGGCGGATTTTATGATAGAACATTGGCAAACTGGCAACAAACTGGCTTTTATCCTATTGGGCTCGCCCATGATTGTCAGTTAGTTGAAGATTTACCCGTTGCGCATTGGGATATTCCGTTGCCAGAAATTATTACCCCGAAAAAAATATGGCGCTGGTAAATACCAACGCCACGGTGTTTTTAATATATCGACTGATTAGAACAACAGACGAGCGCGGATAGTGCCCGGTAGAGATTTTAATTTCAGTAATACTTCATCCGCTTGGCTTGGCGACTGCGTTAGCACATCAATAACCACGTAGCCCACATTACCGGAAGTTCTCAGGTATTGCCCGACCACGTTAATGTTATTTTCAGTAAACACTTGGTTGATACTGTTCATGATACCAGGGCGGTTTTCATGAATGTGCAGTAAGCGGTTAGTATCATCCATATGCACTGGCAGAGAAACTTCAGGGAAGTTAACCGCAGATAATGTTGAACCATTATCTGAGTATTTTGCCAGCTTGCTTGCTACTTCTAAGCCGATATTTTCTTGTGCTTCCTCTGTTGAACCACCGATATGTGGAGTCAGGATCACGTTATCGAATTTAATCAACTCAGAGATGAATGGATCATTAGGATCGTTGTTTGCCGCAGGCTCCGTTGGGAATACGTCAACCGCTGCACCTGAGAGTTTTTTGCTCTCTAACGCTGCACTTAATGCAGGAATATCAACGACAGTACCGCGTGATGCGTTGATGAAAATCGCACCTTGCTTCATTTGCTCGAACTGTGCTTCGCCAAACATATTCTTTGTGCTTGCAGTTTCAGGCACATGTAGGCTCACTACATCGCTCATTTTTAATAATTCTGGTAATGAACGAACTTGAGTTGCGTTACCTAATGGTAATTTGTTTTCGATATCATAGAAGTAAACATCCATACCGATACCTTCAGCTAAAATCCCTAACTGTGTGCCGATATGACCATAACCAACAATACCTAAGCGCTTACCACGAGCCTCAAAACAACCCTTCGCTTGTTTTTCCCAGATCCCACGGTGAGCTTGCATATTCGCTTCAGGAATACGACGTAACAACAGTAATAACTGGCCTAATACCATTTCCGCCACGGAACGGGTGTTGGAGAATGGTGCGTTAAAGACAGGAATACCGCGCTTCGCTGCAGCATCGAGATCAACTTGGTTGGTTCCAATACAGAAACATCCCACAGCCACCAGCTTTTCTGCGGCAGCAAAGATCTCTTCCGTCAAATGAGTACGGGAGCGGATCCCCACAAAACGCGCGTCTTTAATCGCTTCTTTTAGTTCTTCGTCCGACAGCGCGCTTTTGTGATATTCGATATTGGTGTAACCCGCTGCTTTGAGGTTATCCACAGCACTTTGGTGAACACCTTCGAGCAGTAAAAATTTAATTTTGTCTTTCTGCAAAGATACCTTGACCATTTACCCTACCCTATCGTACTTAATTTTTGACCGATGAATTTCGTATGAACTCAAAATAATTCGAGATGCACGCCATGAAATTAAGGCACTCCAGCCCCTTCACATGCACCTTGAAATAAAACGAGAATACCAACATAGCAAAATCCAGCGCAGTAGCAATACAAACGATTGCTTAGACTCTGCTAAAATGTGTGATGAAAAAGAAGTTATATGGTGGAAAATCTAGAGCGGTAACACAAAATAAGCATTTTGCCCACCTAATGGGCATTTGTGTGAGATATATCACCAAAATAACGGAAGGTAAAAAAAATTTAAATAATTTTCATGTTGATGATATTTGCAAAAGTCATTAACCGTCCAACTATCTACTCAAAAATAAAATAAGCTAGCCAAAAACAAAATAAGCCAGTGAACTCGAAAATCCACTGGCTTATCATTCATTCTAGCTAATTATAACTTAATAGTTTTTACGCCATCAGCTGTTCCCATCAGCACGACATCCGCACCGCGGTTAGCAAATAATCCGACTGTGACGACGCCAGCAATCCCGTTGATTTTATTTTCTAAAGCCACTGGGTCGAGGATTTCTAAGTTGTGAACATCTAAAATAACGTTACCGTTATCCGTTACCACATTTTCACGGTAAACTGGCTGCCCCCCCAGTTTGACTAGCTCACGAGCCACATAGCTACGCGCCATTGGGATCACTTCCACTGGCAGAGGGAATTTACCCAGTACGCCCACCAGCTTAGATTGGTCTACGATACACACGAATGTTTTAGCAATAGCAGACACGATTTTTTCACGAGTTAACGCTGCACCGCCGCCTTTGATCATGTTCATGTTACCGTCAACTTCATCAGCGCCATCAACATAGACATCTAATAAATCTACGCTATTGCAGTCAAAAACGGGAATACCCAAGGATTTTAATTTCTGAGTTGACGCTTCAGAACTAGAGACAGCGCCTTCGATTTGCCCCTTCATTGTTGCTAATGCATCAATAAAGTGAGATGCGGTAGAACCTGTACCGACACCAACAATGGTGCCCGGTTTAACATATTCTAATGCCGCCCAACCTACTGCTTTTTTTAATTCATCCTGAGTCATGCGAGAGCCTTATGCTGAAATAATGAGTCATTAAGTAGATGTCCAATAGTATATACCGGACACCCAGCAAGTTGCAGTATTGTTATTAGGGATTGTGCACTACTTCTTATGAAAAATACCCTTTAGGAATATTTGCAAGTGTTATCCCTAAAAATATGGCATAGTGATTAGCAGAATAACAAGAAGGAGAGTTTTTGATGAAGCGCCCTGATTATCGCGCCTTGCAAGCACTGGATGCCGTCATTCGTGAACGCGGATTTGAACGAGCAGCACAAAAATTGTGTATCACCCAATCTGCGGTTTCTCAACGAATCAAACAGTTAGAAAACCTTTTTGGTCAACCTTTACTCGTGCGTACTGTTCCGCCACATCCGACTGAACAAGGTCAAAAACTGCTAGCGCTGCTTCATCAAGTAGAATTACTCGAAGAACAGTGGCTTGGAGATGAAAACAGCGGCTCTACCCCATTATTGCTCTCCTTAGCGGTAAACGCCGATAGCTTGGCAACTTGGTTCTTACCGGCATTAAATCCCGTACTGGGTAACACCCCCATTCGCTTAAACATCCAAGTGGAAGATGAAACCCGCACCCAAGAACGTTTAAGACGTGGTGAGGTAGTCGGTGCTATCAGTATTCAGCCACAAGCGCTACCGGGCTGTCTAGTCGATAAACTGGGTGCTCTGGACTATATTTTCGTGGCGTCCCCTGGCTTTGCGGCTAAATATTTCCCTGAAGGTGTGACTCGCGCATCGTTATTAAAAGCGCCAGCCGTGGCCTTTGACCACTTAGATGATATGCACCAAGCCTTTGTACAACAAAACTTTGGTCTCTCTCCAGGTAGCGTCCCTTGCCATATTGTTAACTCATCGGAAGCATTTGTGCAGCTAGCAAAGCAGGGTTCAACATGCTGTATGATCCCGCATTTGCAAATTGCCAGTGAATTAGAAAATGGTGAGCTGATCGATTTAACACCGGGGTTATGCCAACGACGGATGCTTTATTGGCATCGCTTTGCGCCAGAAAGCCGCACAATGAAGAAAGTGACTGACGCCCTGCTGAAAACAGGACGCCAGATGCTAAAACAAGATGATGAAATTGCTGCCGAAATTAACGCTTAATTTCAAAAACCACATCGACTTGGTCATTAAAATCAATACGTTGTTGCTCATAGGTCTCATCAACATTGAGATCTTGAGCAGCAGCTTTCAACGCGCCACCACGACTACGCATCGCCATTGGGTATGGTACATCTGATGGAGCATTATAATTAATGCTGTAAATCGGCCCTAGCTGTGCATTAAACCCTTTCGCCAGCGCTTCAGCCTGCTGTTGAGCATTCTTCATCGCTTGGTCACGCGCTGCATTACGATATTTCTGCGGATCATTCACGCCAAATTGTACTGAATTAATTTCATTCAATCCTGCCGCTAATGCGCCATCGAGCAGAACATTCAGTTGATCCAGTTTTTTCACTTTGACTTCAACGGTTCTTGTCGCGGTATAGCCTTTTAAAGACGCCTTAGCAGTCGAACTATAATCATAGTTTGGTTGCGTACGTACATTGGCAGCTTCAATATCTTGCTTTTCAATGCCATTTTTCTTTAGGAATTCATAATATTCAGCAACACGCTTATCAACGGCGGCTTTCGCAGCAGCGGCATCTTTATTGGTCACTTGCACATTAATGCTCAGCGTCGCCATATCTGGCGCCACTTTCACAGCACCACGTGCTGATGTTGAAATATGTGGACCTTCTGGCACGGCACTTGCCAATGACATGGTTGGTACCGCAAGACCTGCCAGCAGGGCAGCAACAACGATAGATTTCAATTTCACAGAACCTCCCAATGGTGTTTTTCTCTACAATAAAAAGGAAGCTCATCATAAACTTCCTTTGATTAAGGTTCACATTATCATATTCAGCTCAAACTGCGATTCAGAATAATGCTAATTAATAACCCAAACCATGCATCGCGAGTTTAAATGCAATAAACCACATGACACAACCGACAAACAAGTTAATCAAACGCTGAGAGCGTGGTTTATTCAGTATAGGAGAAAACCAAGCGGCTAATATGGCTAATAAGAAAAACCATACAAATGAAGCCGTCAAAGCCCCTGCAGTAAACCATGGACGTAATTGGCTTTCTAATTGCCCACCGACACTGCCTAACACCACAAATGTATCCAAGTACACATGAGGATTCAGCCAAGTGACAGCAAATAAAGTCACAATCACTTTCCAGCGTGTCATTGTTGTACTTTCTAACTGTAAGACCTCATCATCTGAAGTCATAGCTGTACGAAACGCCCCATAGCCATACCATGCTAAGAATGCGACTCCAGCCCATGTAATTAACGCCATCAATAACTCAGACTGGCTTAATAACGCACTGCCGCCAAATACACCAGCAATGATTAAAATCGTGTCACTTAGAGCGCATAATAATGCACTCATTAAATGAAATTGTTTGCGGCTACCTTGTTGCAATACAAACGCATTTTGTGGCCCCAAAGGTAATATCATTGCAGCCCCAAGTAGAGCCCCCTGAAAATAAATCGTAAACATGCAATTTTTCCCAATAATTATTCAGACAATCTGCCAAGAATAATATCCAGAAAAAATTATTAGTGAAAACGATTAACTCTAATGGTCCATAAGCAAGGCTAATCAGAATTGGCGATAAGGAAATGATAAAAAATCAGGATAAGGTTAAGCACAAAGTGTAAATAAAAATGGCGCAACTTTTTAGGTCACGCCATTTTTAAAGATAAATACGTTAAGACTTATTCAGCAGAAATATTTTTTGCGCTAGTATTAACTTGGTGAAGATGAACATCCATTTGCGGGAATGGAATACCAATATTGTGCTTATCAAGCGCACGCTTAAAGTTTTCCATTAAATCCCAATAAACTGGCCAAGTATCGCCATTCGTTGTCCAGAAACGCACTAAATAGTTTAATGAAGATGGCGCCATTTCATTTAAACGGATAGTAACACCTTTGTCATGAAGAATGCGTTTATCCGCAGCAACGATATCACCCAAGACTTTTTTAACCATATCAATATCAGAATTGTAAGCAACACCGACCATGATATCTTGACGACGAAGCGGCTCACGAGTCACGTTAATGATGCTGTCACCAATAATTTTACCGTTTGGGATCACCACGATACGGTCATCTGCCGTTCTCAATGTGGTTGAGAAAATTTGCACGCTTTGTACTGTACCGTCAATTGCGCCAATCTTAACAAACTCACCCGCTTTTAATGGTCTGAATACCACCAGCAGAACGCCCGCAGCAAAGTTACCTAATGAGTTTTGTAATGCTAAACCAACCGCTAAACCGGCGGCACCCATTACCGCGATGACAGAGGCAGTTTGTACGCCAATTTTGCCCAGCACAGCAATTAAGGTAAATGCCACAATGGTATAGCGAGCAATAGCAGATAAGAATTCGCTAACAGTGGAGTCAATTCCTCTCATTGTCATCACGCGATTCAAACCACGGCTAACCCATTTAGCAATCATCAACCCCACAATTAAAATAACAAGTGCGGAAACGATATTGACGACATACTGGACTAGCAGATCCTGATTTGCCACAAACCAATTTGTTGCATCATTCAATGCGCCTGTAACATCATCAGTATTCATATGTATATCCTTTTCGATCAAATTTAGACTAGGAAAACTCGCTCAATTCAATTAATAACCTTAGAAACTATTAGTAAATAATTGAATAACACGCTTAAAATAATAGCTATAAATTATCAAAATATAAAATTAATCGATAAATAAAATGCTATTTATCGATTTTCGATAACAAACTCACGATAGTCATCCAACATATCGAAAAAGTCATTGATACCGCAAAAGGCAATGCTTTCATTATCATAGTAACTCATGCCTTCTTCTAACCCATCGGTCTCAAACGCTAACTGATTCGCACGGATCATGACTTCCTCATCATCTAGAATCAGTGTGTATTCGTGACCAATAAACTCCCACTGCTTTTCACTGCCTTTAATCAGTTCATAATTATCTGCGATAGTATCCAGTAAACTGAGGTCGTTTTTAATTTCCTCGTTTAGCCAATAACCGATAGCTTCATGATCCATTGAAAATTTAGCAGTAATACTTCCTGTAATATCCTTTAAGAATTGGTAGTCCATATGCAATACCTCAACACTTTGCGTCTTTGAATTAAGTATAACGCGAGTCAAGTGGGTTTGCTTAGCGCTATTACAGACTGTCAGAAGAAAATTAATGGTCGTGACTATTACGCTGCATAAATAGGTTTATTCAATTAAGATTGATACTCGCTACCCAACTCGGCAATAGGAACCTCAATGATTAATCGATTAGACCATTTAGTCTTAACCACCACAGATCTTGATGCCTGTCTTAATTTTTACCAACGTATTTTAAAGATGTCTGTGATCACCTTCGGTGAACAACGTTTTGCCCTGCAATTTGGTCAGCAAAAAATAAATATTCACCAATATGGGAAAGAGTTTGAACCTAAGGCACACTTGCCTGTTCCAGGATCGTTAGATCTCTGCTTTATCAGTGATATTCCACTGATAGAAGTTCAACAGCATATTGAACAGCAAGGTGTGGAAATTATAGAGGGGCCAGTGCAACGAACTGGTGCAATCGGTAAGATGACTTCTTTATATATCAGAGATCCTGATTTGAATTTAATTGAAATTTCACAATATCTTTAACGCTCACCTAGCCATATTCGTATTCTTTGCTAGAAGAAAGATAGAAAAAACCCCAAAAATTGAATTCTCAATTCTTGGGGTTAAATGAGTATGATTCTATCTATCGCTGATTAAACAGCAGTTTGGAAAATCACACCATCCGCTTTTTCAGTGTACTGATCCAGTCGATCAAAGTTCAGATAGCGGTATGTATCTTCCGCAGTCTCGTCAACTTTATTCATAAACTGTTGGTACTCAGCTGGCGTTGGTAAACGACCTAACAGAGAAGCCACTGCGGCTAACTCTGCGGATGCCAGATACACATTCGCCCCTGTACCTAAACGGTTAGGGAAGTTACGAGTCGATGTCGAAACGACAGTCGCACCATCTGCCACGCGTGCTTGGTTACCCATACACAGTGAACAGCCAGGGACTTCAATACGGGCTCCGCTCTTACCAAATACGCTGTAATAACCTTCTTCAGTTAATTGAGCCGCATCCATCTTGGTTGGTGGCGCAACCCACAGGCGAGTTGGTAATTGACCTTTATGGGAATCCAGCAGTTTACCTGCCGCACGGAAGTGACCAATGTTAGTCATGCATGAACCGATGAATACTTCATCGATTTTTTCATTCTGAACATCAGACAGTAAACGCGCATCATCTGGGTCATTTGGCGCACACAGAATTGGCTCTTTGATCTCATTAAGATCAATTTCAATCACTGCTGCATATTCTGCATCAGCATCGCCTTCGAGTAACTCAGGGTTCGCTAACCAGTTTTCCATACCTTTGATACGACGTTCAATAGTACGACGGTCACCGTAACCTTCTGCGATCATCCACTTCAAAAGAACGATGTTAGATTGCAGGTATTCGATGATTGGCGCTTTATCCAGTTTGATAGTGCAGCCCGCCGCAGAACGTTCAGCCGACGCATCCGCTAATTCAAATGCTTGCTCAACCTTCAGCTCAGGAAGACCTTCAATTTCCAGAATACGACCAGAGAAAATGTTTTTCTTACCTTTTTTCTCAACAGTCAGTAAGCCATCTTTAATCGCATACAGAGGAATAGCATGAACAAGGTCACGTAATGTAATACCCGGTTGCATTTGTCCTTTGAAGCGAACTAATACGGACTCTGGCATATCCAGAGGCATAACACCGGTTGCAGCAGCAAAAGCCACTAAACCAGAACCTGCTGGGAATGAGATACCAATTGGGAAACGGGTATGCGAGTCACCACCAGTACCAACAGTATCTGGCAATAGCATACGGTTTAACCAAGAGTGAATAATACCGTCGCCCGGACGCAGAGAAACCCCACCGCGGTTCATAATAAAATCAGGCAGCGTATGGTGCGTGGTAACATCGACAGGTTTTGGATAAGCTGCCGTGTGACAGAATGACTGCATGACTAAATCTGCAGAGAATCCTAAACACGCTAAGTCTTTCAGCTCATCACGTGTCATTGGACCCGTGGTATCTTGAGAACCGACAGACGTCATTTTAGGTTCACAGTATTCACCAGGGCGAATACCTTGACGACCGCATGCACGACCCACCATTTTTTGTGCTAATGAGTAACCACGATTGCTTTGTGCAACAGGTTTCGCAAGACGGAACATGTCCGTTGCACCTAAACCTAATGCTTCGCGCGCTTTAGTGGTTAAGCCACGACCGATGATCAGAGGAATACGACCACCAGCACGAACTTCGTCGATTAACACATCCGTTTTTAATTCGAATGTTTCTAATAATTCGTTAGTTTCGTGATTACGAACTTCACCTTTATATGGATAGATATCAATCACATCCCCCATATTCAGCTTAGATACATCCACTTCAATTGGCAGTGCACCCGCATCTTCCATTGTATTAAAGAAGATAGGTGCGATTTTACCACCCAGCACCACACCGCCACCGCGTTTATTAGGCACGAATGGAATATCATCACCCATAAACCATAAAACGGAGTTCGTTGCTGATTTACGCGAAGAACCAGTACCGACAACGTCACCCACATAAGCTAGTGGGAAGCCTTTTTTGTTCAGTTCTTCGATTTGTTTAATTGGACCTACGCTACCCGCTTCATCAGGAACGATACCGTCGCGTGCGTTTTTCAGCATTGCTAAAGCATGCAGAGGGATATCAGGGCGCGACCATGCATCTGGTGCAGGAGATAAATCATCAGTGTTTGTTTCGCCAGTGACTTTAAATACAGTCACTGTCATTTTTTCAGCTAATTCTGGACGTTCGTTGAACCAATCGGCATTCGCCCATGACTCAATGACTTGCTTAGCATGTGCATTTCCCGCTTTCGCTTTTTCTTCTACATCGTAGAAGTTATCGAACATGAGTAGAGTATGGGAAAGTGCTTTCGCTGCGATGGCTGCCAATTTGGCATCATCAAGAGCTTCGATTAGCGCGTGAATATTGTATCCGCCCTGCATGGTACCAAGCAGCTCGATGGCTTTTTCAGGGGAGATCAGAGGGGAGGATGTTTCGCCTTTTGCGATCGCGGCTAAAAATCCAGCTTTAACGTACGCTGCTTCATCGACGCCCGGTGGAACACGGTTGGTCAGCAGGTCTAACAAGAAATCTTCTTCACCTTTGGGTGGGTTTTTCAGTAACTCTACTAGTGCAGCTACTTGTGACGCATCTAATGGCTTAGGGACAATCCCTTGAGCGGCACGCTCGGCTACGTGCTTACGGTATTCTTCTAGCACGACGTTCTCCTCGCTTCTTTGTTATTTATATACCCGGCTGTCTGCACCATCCTGAAAAAGTCATCATCCGGTGCCAGGTCAGAGGAATTTGCTCACATAATCTCAATGGCGATAAAATTATGTCCAGCTTCGGGCAATCAGCATAGCAGAATTTAAACATAATGTTAATTCATTCACAAGAAAGTAACATTCTTCTGCTAACTTAACCCATTAACAAACTTTATAGGGTAATTTTTAAGCTTGAAACATCATAATCCATTATAAGCATCCATTAAGACCTTACTTTTTATAATCCATTTCGTGACTGAAAGCACTCTAATTAGTGCCTTTTTTCATCCCTTATCACAAATTATATTTAATAACTCATTTTTACTTATCTGACTAATTGATAAGGCAAATCATTGCGATTGGTTTAAAATTTTTTAATGGATTTTATGGGGTTTATTGGTCTTTTTAGTTCAACCAGGTTGCTGAGGGGAAGCAATAAAAAAGAGCCTACGAAAATCTAGGCTCTGGGTCAGAAATAGATAATGTGAATTAGTTAGGTTCTTTTTCAGCTAAGTAGCGAAGAATCGCTGAGATATTTTTTAAATTGTAGCGGACTAAAATATCTTTTTCTTTAGCCTCGCATAGCATCTTGTAGTCATCTTCTAGCTGTCCTATATCTAGCTGCTGTGGGTCATTATAAATGTTATAAAGAGATTCAGATGGTACGTTCCAATAAAAATCAGAATCCAGCTTAATACTCTCGATTCCATGCTTTTTCATTTCATCGAAGATAGTATTGATTGCATCCTTCAGTACATTGAGGTCGATATTCATAAATTATCCTTTTTTAATTTTATTTATATTTTCTTTAAATATTTTAATTTCATGCTCTAAATGTCTAATCCGGCCATTAATAATTTTTTGTCTAGCTATGATATTTGGAGCATTTTTTAAGTAACCTAGATTATCAAATGCATCAGGATTACGCCTGTAAGCAGCTAATTTCTCTTCATGTAGTCTAACTTGCTCCCTAAGCGAATGAATAGACCGATTATCAGAAATGCTCAATTTCTTCCCGCTAATGTTAGCACCATCTGGATCCCATTCGGGAGGTGTACCTGAACCAGTACCACCCAATTCAACTTTATCTGAATTTGAAAGTTCTTTTCCAAGATTGGGATTTTTAGCTGCGTTATCGATATCATTAGAGCAACTCATTCCAAAAGTACAATCAAAAGTTTCTGCTAAACCATCACAAATGGAACTTAATCTATTTTCTACCCCCCTTGCAATATGACTATCGGAGATTTCTCGGTTTAAGCCTACGCTAGGGGGCAGTGAGCGAGCAGGAATAGCAAAAAAACTACTTTTTGCAATACCTAGCTTAATTAAATTTCTCTGATTAGCTTTAATACCATTGGCTAATCTGTTATGCACATATTTAATGTAAATAAGGCTTCTTCTTGCTGAACTATCAAGAAAGCCCTCATCTCCATCTGGAAATATATAGTCGTCATTCCAACCTTCATTAAACATATTTTCACTATAGCCAGCTAAAAGATTATCCCTCTCTTCAGCTGTTCTATATACTTTAGTAATTAATCGGTCAGATATTATGCATTCTTTTTTGAAAGGATCATTTTCTGGATCTAATAAAAACTTCCATTCATCAGTTGCTTCTATTTCAGATAATTTTTGATTTAGATTATCGACATGCCTTTGAATCCTTTCCGTTCTAGAGTTGAAATCTGCCTCTGATAATGAACATATATTATCTAATAAATCCTCAATATCTATTGGTGTAGATGCATCTTCACAAGCCGATATATCATCCATAATATCATTGATAACATGATACCATCCTGATAAATCATCAGTTCTAAACCTATCCGTGATACTATCGTACTCTCCGTAGCCGCCATCTCCAAAATACAAACTTGGACTTTCAATAACTGGCAATTCATCGGCAGTTACATAGATTGTACCTAAATTCTCCACTCCACTCATAAAGCAATTTCCTTATTAGCTTAAATGAAAAAGAATAAAGAAATTAAAATGTGATATGTTATTAGTCAACTAAGCGTTATTATTGATATTTATTCATTTCTTATGATTAAAGAAATATTTTATTTAATATTGATAAAAATAATGACATTAATGAATTTAACTATCTATTTATAGATAAAAAAGCAAAAAGCCAATGTGCTTCCACATTGGCTTTTATATATTCAACTGATAAACAACTAACTAAAAAGCTTTTTATCAACGCGACCTAAGAAATTATTTTTTCTTTTTCGCTTTAGCGTTTGGTAAGTCAGTGATGCTACCTTCGTAGATCTCTGCCGCCATACCAATTGATTCATACAGTGTTGGGTGAGCATGGATAGTTAATGCTAAATCTTCAGCATCACAGCCCATTTCGATTGCCAGGCCGATTTCGCCCAGTAATTCACCGCCGTTAACACCAACAACCGCACCACCGATAATACGGTTAGATTGCTTATCGAAAATCAGCTTAGTCATACCTTCAGAGCAGTCAGATGCGATTGCGCGACCTGATGCAGCCCATGGGAATGTTGCTGTTTCGTAGCTGATGTTTTTCTCTTTCGCTTCTTTCTCAGTTAAACCAACCCATGCAACTTCTGGCTCAGTATAAGCGATTGATGGAATCACTTTAGGATCGAAGTAGTGTTTCAGACCAGAGATAACTTCTGCTGCAACGTGACCTTCGTGAACACCTTTGTGAGCCAGCATTGGTTGACCAACGATGTCACCGATAGCAAAGATGTGCGGTACGTTAGTACGCATTTGTTTATCAACATGGATGAAACCACGATCATCAACTTCAACGCCAGCTTTACCTGCGTCTAAGTTCTTACCGTTAGGTACGCGACCGATAGCCACTAACACAGCGTCATAACGTTGTGGTTCAGCTGGCGCTTTTTTACCTTCCATTGAAACGTAGATACCATCTTCTTTCGCTTCAACAGCAGTCACTTTAGTTTCTAACAGTAAGTTGAATTTCTTGCTGATTTGCTTAGTGAATACTTTAACCACGTCTTTATCCGCAGCTGGGATAACTTGGTCAAACATTTCAACCACATCAATTTGTGAACCCAGTGCATGGTATACAGTACCCATCTCAAGACCGATGATACCGCCACCCATTACCAGCAGACGCTCTGGAACTTCTTGCAGTTCTAATGCATCTGTTGAATCCCAAATACGTGGATCTTCATGAGGAATAAATGGTAACTGAATTGGACGTGAACCCGCAGCAATGATCGCATTATCAAAGTTGATAGTGGTGCTGCCGTTTTCGCCTTCAACGACCAGTGTATTCGCGCCAGTAAATTTACCCAGACCGTTAACTACGTTAACTTTACGGCCTTTTGCCATACCCGCTAAGCCGCCGGTCAGTTGGGTGATAACTTTCTCTTTCCACAGACGCACTTTGGAAATGTCGGTTTTTGGCTCGCCAAATACGATACCGTGTTCAGCTAATGCTTTAGCTTCTTCGATAACTTTAGCAACGTGCAGTAATGCTTTAGAAGGGATACAACCTACGTTTAAACAAACTCCACCAAGAGTTGAGTAACGTTCTACCAAAACAGTTTCTAAACCTAAGTCAGCGCAACGGAATGCCGCAGAATAACCTGCTGGGCCTGCACCAAGCACAACGACTTGGGCTTTAATTTCAGTACTCATCATGACCTCTTTTTGTTTTGTCCAGCGGGGCCGCCGAATAAACGAATTTTCCACTGGTAAAGTACACACCGCAAGCAGTTTACAGAATTGTTAACATCCTGAAAAGACTGAATACGTGACGTAACTCCCAACCTTTCGTTGCAACAGCGAAAAACTCTGCCCCAGCCTAAATAAAACAGACCGGCCAATTGACCGGTCTTATTAGTTACATTACCAGACGGCGAATATCGCTCATCAGTTGTCCAACTAAAGTGATGAAGCGCGCACCATCAGCGCCATCAATCACACGGTGGTCAAATGACAGAGACATTGGCAGGATCAAGCGTGGAACGAACTCACTACCATTCCAAACTGGTTTGATAGAAGAGCGAGACAGACCCATAATTGCCACTTCTGGCGCATTCACAATTGGCGCAAAACCGGTAGTCCCGATACCACCTAAGCTAGAGATAGTGAAGCAACCGCCTTGCATGTCTGCTGCGGTCAGTTTACCTGCTCGCGCTTTCTTAGACACTTCACCCAGCTCACGAGATAATTCCATAATGCCTTTTTTGTTCACGTCTTTGAAAACAGGAACAACTAAACCATTTGGCGTATCTACAGCGATACCAATGTTGATATATTTTTTCAGGAACAGACGCTGTGCGTCTTCTGAAATAGAGCTGTTGAAGCGTGGCATTTCTTCCAGAGCACGAGCAACCGCTTTCATCACGAAGACTAGTGGAGTGATTTTCACATCCAGCTTTTTCTTCTCAGCTTCTTTGTTCTGCTGCTTACGGAACTCTTCAACTTCAGTGGTATCCACTTCTTCCATCAGAGTTACGTGCGGGATCATGACCCAGTTACGGCTCAGGTTAGCGCCAGAAATTTTCTGGATACGACCCAGCTCAACTTCTTCAACTTCACCAAATTTGCTGTAATCAACTTTCGGCCATGGAAGCATACCCGGTAAACCACCGCCAGCTGCTGCTGGTGCTTCTGCACGTTTGATTGCATCTTTAACGTAAGCTTGGACGTCTTCACGTAAGATACGGCCTTTACGACCTGTACCTTTCACTTTCGCTAAGTTCACACCAAATTCGCGAGCTAAACGGCGAATAACTGGTGTTGCGTGAATATACGCATCGTTCTCAACAAATTCATTTTTGCTATCAGCAGTTTTAGCTGGAGCAGAGGCTACAGGCGCTGCTGCTGGAGCTGCAACTGGTGCTGAAGCCGGAGCAGCAGTAGGAGCTGGCGCTGCACCCGCAACTTCGAAAGTCATAATCAGGGAACCAGTTTTGACTTTATCGCCAGTCGCAATCTTGATCTCTTTAACTGTACCTGCGAATGGTGCCGGTACTTCCATTGATGCTTTATCGCCTTCAACGGTGATTAAAGATTGCTCAGCTGTTACGGTGTCGCCAACTTTGACCATGACTTCGGTAACTTCAACTTCATCACCACCGATATCTGGTACGTTAACGTCTTTGATTGCCGCTGCGGCTGGTGCCGCTGTCGGTGCTGCTGGAGCAGAAACCGCTGCAGCAGGCGCTGCGCCCGCAACTTCGAATACCATGATCAGCGAGCCAGTTTTCACTTTATCGCCAGTCGCAATTTTGATCTCTTTAACTGTACCTGCAAATGGTGCTGGTACTTCCATTGACGCTTTATCGCCTTCAACGGTAATCAGAGATTGCTCAGCCGTGATTGCATCACCCACTTTAACCATGATCTCAGTGACTTCAACTTCATCACCACCGATGTCTGGTACAGCAACTTCTTTCAGTGCTGTAGCCGCAGGAGCAGCTGGTGCCGCCACTGGAGCCTCAGGCGCTGCTGCTGGCGCAGATGCACCTTCTGCTGAATCAAAAATCATGATTAATTTACCAGTAGTAACTTTGTCACCCACTGCAATTTTAATCTCTTTAACCACACCCGCTTGTGGAGATGGGACTTCCATAGACGCTTTATCACCTTCAACAGTGATGAGTGATTGCTCTGCTTCTACTTTATCGCCAACTTTGACCATGACTTCGGTGACTTCAACTTCATCAGCACCGATATCTGGCACTTGGATTTCAATAGACATTGATTATTACCTCTTATGCCAAACGTGGGTTAACTTTATCTGGGTTGATGTTGTATTTTTTAATCGCTTCTTCAACGACTTTAACATCAATCTCACCACGTTTAGCCAATTCACCTAACGCTGCAACGATGACATACGTTGTATCCACTTCGAAGTGGTGACGCAGGTTCTCACGGCTGTCAGAGCGACCGAAACCGTCAGTACCTAATACACGATACTCACTTGCTGGAACATAAGTACGAATTTGTTCAGCGAACAGTTTCATGTAATCAGTCGATGCAACAGCTGGCGCATCATTCATAACTTGCGCGACATAAGGTACACGTGGAGTTGCTGATGGGTGCAGCATGTTCCAACGCTCACAGTCTTGACCATCACGAGCCAATTCAGTGAATGAGGTTACGCTGTATACGTCAGAACCAATTCCATATTCCGCAGCCAAGATATCTGCAGCTTCACGAACGTGGCGCATCATAGAACCAGAACCTAATAACTGCACTTTGCCTTTCTTGCCTTCAACTGAAGCCAGTTTATAGATACCTTTACGGATACCGTCTTCAACGCCTTCTGGCATTGCGTGCATGTGATAGTTCTCGTTCAGAGTCGTGATGTAGTAGTACACGTTCTCTTGTTTCTCACCATACATACGCTCTAAACCGTCTTGCATGATAACCGCAACTTCGTAAGCGTAAGCTGGGTCATAAGAAATACAGTTAGGGATAGTCAGTGATTGAATATGGCTATGACCATCTTCGTGCTGTAAGCCTTCACCGTTCAGTGTTGTACGACCAGAAGTACCACCGATCAGGAAGCCACGAGCTTGTTGGTCACCTGCTGCCCACATTAAGTCACCAATACGTTGGAAACCAAACATAGAGTAGTAGATATAGAATGGGATCATCGGCAGGTTATTGGTGCTGTATGATGTTGCAGCCGCTAACCATGAAGAGCCCGCACCCAGTTCGTTGATACCTTCTTGCAGGATCTGACCTTTAGAGTCTTCTTTATAGTAAGCAACTTGCTCACGATCTTGCGGAGTATATTGTTGACCTTTCGGGCTATAGATACCAATTTGACGGAACAGACCTTCCATACCGAAAGTACGTGCTTCGTCAGCGATGATTGGAACTAAACGCTCTTTGATCGAGTTGTTTTTCAACATGACATTCAGTGCGCGAACAAATGCGATTGTTGTTGAAATCTCTTTAGATTGTTCTTCCAGTAATTGACTGAAATCTGACAGAGCTGGAATTTCCAGTTTTTCATCAAATTTAGCGCGACGAGCAGGTAAGTAACCACCCAGAGCTTGGCGACGTTCGTGCAGATATTTGTATTCTTCAGAATCTTTATCGAAAGTAATTAATGGCAGTTTTTCGATTTGATCATCAGCAACTGGCACATTGAACTGATCACGGAAGTGGCGAACGCCGTCCATGTTCATTTTCTTAACTTGGTGAGCAATGTTTTTACCTTCTGCTGTTTCACCCATACCATAGCCTTTGATGGTTTGAGCTAAAATAACAGTTGGTTTGCCTTTGGTTTCTTGCGCTTTTTTGAATGCTGCATACACTTTCTTCGGATCGTGACCACCACGGTTCAGCGCCCAAATTTCGTCATCAGTCATATCTTTCACTAATGCAGCCGTTTCTGGGTAACGGTTGAAGAAGTGTTCACGCACATATGCACCATCGCGTGATTTAAATGTTTGATAGTCACCGTCAAGGGTTTCGTTCATCAATTGAACCAGTTTGCCAGTTGTATCTTTACGCAGCAGTTCGTCCCAACGGTCACCCCACATAACTTTGATAACTTGCCAGCCAGCACCACTGAAGATGCCTTCTAATTCGTTAACGATTTTGCCGTTACCTGTTACTGGGCCATCAAGACGTTGCAGGTTACAGTTAATAACGAAGACTAAGTTATCTAATTTATCGCGAGTTGCGATAGTAATTGCACCTTTAGATTCTGGCTCATCCATCTCACCATCACCTAAGAACGCATAAACACGCTGTGCTGAAGTATCTTTCAGACCGCGGTTATCCAAATATTTTAAGAACTTAGCTTGGTAGATAGCATTGATTGGACCCAGCCCCATCGATACAGTTGGGAACTGCCAGAAATCAGGCATTAATTTAGGATGTGGATAAGAAGACAGACCGTTCCCACCAATTTCTTGACGGAAGTTATTCATCTGCTCTTCGGTTAAGCGGCCTTCTAAGAATGCACGCGCATAGATACCAGGGGAGATATGGCCTTGGAAGAAGACTAAATCACCGCCGTCATTATTGTTATGAGCACGGAAGAAGTGGTTGAAGCAAACTTCATATAACGTTGCGGAAGACTGGAATGATGCCATATGACCACCCAGTTCTAAATCCTTTTTAGATGCACGCAGAACAGTCATTACAGCGTTCCAGCGAATTGCAGAACGGATACGGCGTTCTAAATCCATGTTACCAGGGTATGCAGGTTCATCTTCAACAGCAATTGTGTTGATATAATCAGAACTACCAGATGCACCAGCGGCAATGTTAACACCGCCTTTACGTGCTTCGCTTAATACCTGTTCGATAATAAACTGTGCACGATCAACACCTTCTTCACGGATGACCGATTCAATCGCCTGTAGCCAGTCGCGAGTTTCAATCGGATCCACGTCATTTTTTAACATATCTGACATGGTGTATTCCTTATCTGTTATCTATTTTATATGGTTATGTGGAGCCTATCTTCCTGCCATTTTCTTCATGTTAATGAAAACAGCGGGAAGATAGGCCCTGATGTAGTTGCCGCTTTATCTCTAACTAAGAGTACTCACAGTAATGTAGACGCAGCAGTCAGGATCTACACTACCAATTTTAAATCTGGTCTAGATCTGGATGTTGCTGTAAGCGACGTAATGAACGCTCTCGGCGAGTCTGCTCACGCCCAATGTCCAGCAGCAAATCTTCAATAAAAGCAAGATGTCGATGAGACGCTTCTCTCGCTTTTTCAGGTTCCCTTGCGACAATAGCGGAAAAAATCTGTTCTCTATGCTCGCTTACTGCGTTGTACATCTCTTTACGGGTATATAGGAACTCAAAATTCTGACGGATATTTTGCTCTAACATAGGGATCATGCAACGTAGCAAATGTAACAGCACTACATTATGAGCAGCTTCCGTTACAATCAGTTGATACTGTAATACCGCATCTGATTCCGCGTTAAGATCACCACTTTTCTGAGCTGATTTAATCAATTCATAGCTTTGGCGAATACGCTCTAAATCTTCTTCCGTACCACGTAATGCCGCATAGTAAGCAGCGATGCCTTCTAATGCATGACGCGTTTCAAGAAGATCTAATTGAGATTCTGGGTTACCAGCAAGTAATTCGGTCAATGGGTCACTAAAACTTTGCCACATCTGTTTTTGTACAAATGTGCCACCACCTTGACGACGAGATAGAAGACCTTTAGCTTCTAAGGTTTGAATAGCTTCACGCACTGATGGCCTTGAGACATCAAATTGCTTAGCAAGTTCACGTTCAGGAGGCAGCTTTTCGCCGGGGCGTAAAGTCCCCTCGAATATGAGATGCTCAAGCCGTTGCTCGATTACATCTGATAACTTTGGTTGGCGAATTTTACCGTAAGTCATAATCTGCCATTTTCATAGTGAGTAATTATTAATTATCTAGTACCCAGTGTTAATTGGTCATACCAATTATTTTATGGCTTAATAAAGTAACAAAGTATTCACTATCTGTCCATAAAGACCTTGAGCTAAATCATAAAATCCTGCAAGTTTTAACGATTTATTTTAAAAAAAGCATTAATTAATAACCAAGCCTTGATTAAACAACACACAAATTTAACAAAAAACATGACTTTTTATGCTATAAAAATTAAAACTGAACCGTTACAGCTTACCAATTTTCGCATATGTAATCACAAAATACGAATATAAACTCAAGGATTAAACATTGCGCACATTTTTATAAAAAAACGCCATGACTATAGTTAATGATTTGTTAAATTCATAGTTGGCAAAAATATACTTACGTAATTAATCATATGAAAACTGCATACCCATGGTAAAAAAGTATCCCGTCAATATTCAGTACAATTCAATAATCATGAATGTGTGTTCAAAAGACTATGATATCTATGTAGTCATTCATTTTTAGGGGGAAAATTTAAAATCTATCGACCTCCCCCTTATCTTTGTAACCTCACGGTATAGCTTAAATCAGCTCAGACTAGCTTTTAGGTTCAATAAATCGCATTGAGAGGTCTAAAGCCTGAATATGTTTCGTCAATGCGCCTACTGAAATGAAATCAATACCTGTCAGAGCAAACTCTCTGATCGTTTTATCTGTCACATTTCCAGATACTTCTAAAGCGGCTTTACCATCCGTGAGAACAACGGCATCTTTCATCATGTCAGTCGTAAAGTTATCAAGCATAATAATATCCGCTTGAGCTTTAAGAGCCTGTAATAGCTCATCTAGATTTTCGACTTCTACTTCAATAGGAACATCCGAATGAGCTTGGCGAGCAAGCGATACCGCTTGGGAAACAGAGCCCGCTGAAATAATATGATTTTCCTTGATTAAATAAGCATCAGACAAACCTAATCGGTGGTTATACCCGCCGCCCATGAGCACTGCATACTTTAATGCGCTCCGCAAACCAGGGATTGTTTTACGGGTGTCTAATAATTTAGTTCGAGTCCCCTCAAGAAAGGCAACATACTTTGCTGTCACTGTAGAAACCGAAGATAGTGTTTGCACAAAATTCAACGCCGTTCTTTCCCCAGTGAGTAGAATCTGAGAAGGTCCTTGCATCTCACATAATACTTGGTCTGGTGAAACCTTATCGCCGTCTTGAACCTTCCAATCCACTTTAACTTTATTACCGAGTTGGTAAAAAACCTCCTCTAGCCATTTTTGCCCACAAAACACACCGTCTTCACGGGTAATAATTCGAGCTGTGGCTTGGGCCTCTTCATTTAATAGCTGCCCTGTAATGTCCCTTTTATAATCAATGATCTGGCCGAGATCTTCTTTTAAAGCAACACTGACCATAAAAGGAATGTCGGTAATCAATCTTGCCATTAACAATTTACGTCTTTCTTGTTCATCATAGCGTCGTGTAGTCATTATTTACTCCAAAATATGCACCCGTACGGATCTCAACTATGCTAATCTTTCTTAATTACGGGTACTTACAAAAAAGAAAAGAGCATACTATGGATACTGATATGAAAATACATGATGGTTGGTTAAATAATGTGACTCATATCCCTTCCCCACATCATGATGACCGCCCTGAGGGCGAAGAACCTTCACTTCTTGTCATTCACAATATCAGCCTTCCACCGGGACAGTTTGGTGGTCCTTATATTAACCAGCTATTTACTGGCACTTTAAACCCCGAAGAACACCCATTTTTTGATGAAATTAAACATTTACGTGTTTCAGCCCATTGCCTCATCCGTCGTGATGGTGAAATTATTCAATATGTTCCTTTCAACAAGCGTGCATGGCATGCAGGGCAATCTAATTATCGAGGGCGAGAAAAATGTAACGACTTCTCTATTGGCATCGAGTTAGAAGGTACGGATTATGAAGCCTTTACTGAAGCTCAATATATAGCTTTAGCCAAGCTCACTAAGTTACTGATAACTGAATTCCCGCAGATCGAGCAGAATATTACAGGTCATAGCGATATTGCTCCCCATCGAAAAACTGACCCAGGCCCTTACTTTGATTGGCTGCACTATAAAAACACACTCTAAGCTTTCCCAATTAATAATTTTTACGAATTATCCGCCTATTATCTTAGCTAATGAGGGTAACTGCCCCATTAGCACCTATTCCTGATGTGCCTCTATTTATATCAGTCTGACAAACTCATTTTTATTAGAAAAAATATTCTTGGTATATTTTTGCGAGAACGCTCGAAATAAAATGAGACAATTCACCATTTGCAAGATCATTTTACAAAGCCACTCGTAACCTGAATTTTCAATTCGCATTTCCACTAAAAAACTCTTTTATGATGCAACCTCACACTATCAAGGAGGTTTTATTTATGAATCAGAAGGGATTTTCTTTAGTCGAAATCATGGTTGTTATTGCAATTATCTCAATACTCAGCGCTGTCGCCATACCGGGCTATCAAAGCTATATGCAAAGAGCCGCAATGACTGATGTACTACAAACGATCTTGCCTTATAAAAACAGTGTGGAACTGTGCAGCTTTAACCAAGGCCTTTTAGCCAAATGTAATTCAGGAAAAGAAGATATACCGAGCAATATAAAAGGAAAATATCTAAAACAGATTGATGCGAAAGCAGGCGTCATTACCTTTGTTGGTGACAAAACATTAACAGGTCTTACGGGTATTTTGACACCCACTAACTCAACAGCCACATCACCATTTTCATGGAGTATCAGTTGCCAAGCTGATACTAATGCGGATCTAAAAAAACTTTGTGAAAAAACACTGAGCTTCTAATTAAGGGATTAACATGCGGACATCTAGGGAAAGCCATTATATTTTCAAAGAACTCAAAGTGCTTTGTGATAAAAACTATATCGTGATTATCGATTACAACGAAAAAAGGTTATCCATCGCCACGATAGAAAAACTCAATGACAATTTATTATCCACATTACGTTTTATTGCCAGCGTTCCTGTTTGTTATGAAATATGGCCTAAAGAAAAAATTGATCATTATTTCAATCGTCATGTTTTAGAAATCAATGAAGATGAAAATGATTATCAGGCTAATACTATTGAACCTATCAACGTGGCATCTCCTGCCGTTGATTTTGTCGATGATTTATTAAAGATGGCAGTAAGAAAGCGTGCATCTGATATTCACCTTGAACCAACCAAACATAACCTAAAAATTCGCCTTAGAGTGGATGGAAAACTCTACGTTATCCCTTCACCACCTCATGAAATAAACAATGAGGTTATTGCCCGAATAAAAATATTGTCAAAAATGAATATTGCGGAAAAAAGAATACCACAGGATGGACAAATGAATTGGAGCTTTGAGCGAAAGAACTTTAGCATCCGTCTTTCCAGCATGCCCACACTTCATGGCGAGAAATTAGTTCTGAGATTATTAAATACTCAGCTAAAATACTCTCTTGAACAAATTGGGATGTGCCCGACTTTATTACCCCTTTTAAAAAGCACATTACAAAAACCGCAAGGATTGATTCTCGTGACGGGCCCCACTGGTAGCGGGAAAACTGTCACACTTTATAGTGCACTAGAATACCTAAATCAAACATCAAGAAATATATCCACCATTGAAGACCCTATTGAGATCCCCCTTGGGGGGATCAACCAAACACAAGTACACGAAAAATATTCACTTACTTTTGCGTTTATTCTTCGTGCACTACTTCGGCAAGATCCTGATGTTATTATGATTGGTGAAATTAGAGACGAAGAAACTGCTCAAATAGCAGCTCGAGCAGCACAAACAGGGCACCTTGTTCTCTCAACACTTCATACTAATTGTACAGTCAGTGCTATTACACGCATGGAACAACTAGGCGTTGACAGAAATCAACTTCAATCTTGTTTAAAAATGGTTATCGCTCAGCGCTTAGTGAGAAAACTTTGCACATGCTGTAAACAAAAAACGGCACGTATTACTCCGATAAACTCAATGCAGAATATTAACGAATACCACTCTACAGGGTGTGAATACTGTTTTTCTGGATTTATGGGGCGCACTGCAATTTATGAATACCTTGATCAAGCACAGCTCGATTTTATATTAAAAGACAATGGTAAATTAGCTGATAATTTCAAAAATCTATTTCAAGCAAGTCTTGAGCGAGTCGAATCTGGAGAAACAACATTACAGGAAGTTTATTCTGTTATCGGACAAGGAGAGTAAATTAATGTTTGTATATAAATATACTTCACTTGAAAACAATTCGTATATAACTGATAACTTAGTAGCAAAAAATAAACAACAAGCTTTTTTAGATATAATCAAACGAGGCCAAACGCCAATATCCATAAAATTTAAATCTATATTTATATTAGACAAGGAAAATTTAAACTATAGAATTCATTTTTTCCATCAACTAAATATACTATCTTTATCAGGAATCAGTTTATTAAAATGCTTTCAATTACTTCAACTTAATTGCCATTTACCCTTTTGGAAGAACCTCATTAATCAAGCAATCAATGATCTAGAAAAGGGTATTAGTTTTATTAAGAACTTAGAAAATCACCCGCGTATTTTTAATAGTACAATAATTAGCTTAATCGCAATCGCCGAAAAAACGGGAAAATATGATGAAAGCTTTTTGATCATCAAGAATATGCTTGAACATAATCAAAAAACATCAATCTTAATAAAAAAAGCCTTGCGTTACCCAGTTACCCTCGTAGGGTTCTCTAGCCTATTACTTATCATTATGCTGGTTTTTGTCATTCCGCAGTTTGTTGACATTTACGAAAGCTTTCAACAGGAATTACCATCTATAACAAAGGTAGTTATTATCATATCGGATACTCTGATTGAGAATTTTCAATGGATACTATTAACACTATTCACCACTATATTCTTATTTGTTAAATATAGGTCATATGTATCCAGAAAACTGAGCCATTTAATGCAATATCTTCCTTATATCAATAACATCATCAGAGCCAAAAATTTGAACATCTACTTTTTAACATTATCTTCCACATTAAAATCAGGATTACCTCTCATGGAATGCCTTGATTGCTCAACTAAAACGATAGTGCATCATAAATACAAGGAAGAATGTCATGAAATTTATCACTCCGTTCTTAGAGGCGCTTCATTATCTGATGCAATGAAAAATACTCAGCTCTTTCCAAAACTAGTAGTTCAGTTAATTTCCTTGGCGGAAGAATCTGGCAAGCTAGAATATTTTGCAGTATATTTATTTAAGTATTATTCAAGGCAATATAAGACTATTACAGAGCATCATCTTAAGAGCCTTGAACCTATATTACTCTTATTTATAGCTATCATTATCTGCCTAATAATGTTTGCCATGTATTTACCAATATTTAAATTAGGCTCAGTCATTTCTGGAATGTAGCTTATTACATAAAGAAAACAGTTCAATTTAGAGAGTAAAAATAGATTGAAATCACACATATATCCATAACATGATAACTTGACTCAATTGTATACAGACAAATTAAAACTTTCAGTGTAACCTGACTTATTTCACGTAAACTAATGAATCATTTATGTCTTATATCGTTGCCCTCACTGGGGGGATAGGAAGTGGTAAAACAACCGTTGCCAACGAATTTGCTAAACTAGGGGTGCCACTTGTTGATGCTGATGTCATCGCTCGCCAAGTTGTTGAACCTAATACCCCTGCATTGATCAGCATTCAACAGCACTTTGGTCAAGATGTGTTAAACCATGATGGCACTTTAAATAGAGGTTTCTTACGGACAGTTGTTTTTTCCGAGCCTAAGAAAAAAGCGTGGCTAAATGCGCTGCTTCATCCTTTGATACAACAAGAAACGCAGACACAACTTCAGCAGGCTAACTATCCTTATGTTTTATGGGTAATCCCCCTGCTTATTGAAAATAAAATTTCGCATTTAGCAGATCGTGTTCTTGTCGTTGATGTAACAAGAGAAGAACAAATAGAAAGAACGATTAGACGCGATGACACCAGCCTAGAGCATGTTATTAATATATTAAATGCTCAAGTATCTCGAGAAGAAAGGTTGTCATATGCTGACGATATCATCACTAATCATACAGATGATACTGAGCTGCCAAATAAAGTTGCAGAACTACACAAGCAATACCTAGCACTTGCAGCACAAAAAGAATAGGAATGAGCATGAGCGAAAAAATCGAAACAACTTTGGTTACTTATGAATATCCAATGAATGAAAAAATTCGTTCTTGGCTGCGGCTTGAAACATTATTAATGCAAATCTATGAACAGAGCCATATAACCTCCTACTCCTCTGGAATCGCCTTTTTCCGCTCTGTTTCTGAACTGATTGAAATATTGGATAGAGGTGAAGTTCGCTCAGACCTTATCAAAGAACTCGAAAGACAAAAAAGTAGGCTACTCAGTTGGGCTGATGCTCCAAATGTTGATAAAACATTAATCACCTCTCTTTTAAATGACCTAACACCGAAAATAAGCAGTTTAATGTCTGCACCTCGATTTGGCCATCAACTACGCAATGATAAAATTATTAGCATGGTTCGCCAACGTCTCAGTATTCCCGGTGGATGCTGTAACTTTGATTTACCCACCCTTCAACTGTGGTTAAATATCCCTCAATCAGATAGAGATAATGAAATAAAAAGCTGGCTAAATAGTTTAGACCCTCTACAAGATGCCTTAAAAACCGCGTTATTACTCATCCGCCAGAATGGCAGTTTTGAACCGGCCGAATCTCACAATGGTTTTTTCCAAGGTAATGTCGAAGGAAAAGAGCTTTTGCGTATTAAATTATCACCAGAGCATTTGATATACCCTCAAATTTCAGGGCATAAAACGCGTTTTGCCTTACGTTTTCTTCATATCGATAGTGAGAATGGTATACTCCCAGACGTAATTCATTTTCAGTTAGCCTGTTGTTAGTTTGAGAGTCGATGTATGAATGAAATTATTGAAGTCAATTGTCCGACTTGCCAAAAAGTCGTGACTTGGAATGAATCCAGCCCTTTTCGTCCATTTTGCAGTAAGAGATGTCAATTGATTGATCTAGGCGAGTGGGCCGCCGAAGAAAAACGCATTGAAAGCCAAGGTGATATTTCCGATAGCGATAATTGGAGTGAAGCACCTGAGCATTAATTTCACTTTATCTGTATTGATAATGAAAATAGCCAAATCTCTGCATTAGGCTATTTTCATTCTTCATTACAGACGACTGGTTGTTATGCGCCCTTAATCAGCATATCAACAATTACGCGATTAGCAGGTGGAAACTCTTCAGCAATTAAGCTTTGCTGCTCAATCCAACGTGATTTTTGCCCTTCTTTACCATAAGGGTCATTTTTCCAGCCTGAAACCATAAAGAAATAGAGCGTAATAAATCTATCGTCAAATTCATGATCAACTTGATGGTATAGATCGCAGTCAGTCACCGCAATACCCACTTCTTCTTCCAATTCACGGATCAGTGCGTCCTTCGGGTCTTCCCCCTTTTCTAGCTTCCCACCAGGAAATTCCCAAAACCCAGCCATGTGAGTACCTTCTGGTCGCTGAGTAATAAAAATATGTTGCTGAGCATTACGAATGATCCCAGCGGCAATATGCAGATGTTTTTTTTCCATAATTTCTTCACTAAAAAGGCGGGTTTCCCCGCCTTTATTGATTATTTACTGAATTCTAAATTAATTTAAGCGGCCATGGCACTGCTTGTATTTTTTACCAGAACCACAAGGGCATGGATCATTACGACCAATTTTATTACCTTGGGTTGCAATCTTCGCTTCTGCTTCTGTCATTAGCGATTCAGCTTCAGCCTCATGGCTTAAATGCTGTTTCTTCGCCAAACGTTCAGCTTCTTCACGACGTTGCTGCTCTAATGCTTCAACTTCTTCCGGTAAACGTACTTGTACTTTTGACAAGGTACTGATCACTTCATATTTCAATGCTTCCAACATATTGGCAAACATACTGAAGGACTCACGTTTGTATTCTTGTTTTGGATCTTTTTGCGCATAGCCACGTAAATGGATACCTTGACGTAAATAGTCCATGGAAGCTAAATGCTCTTTCCATAATGTATCCAGCGTTTGCAACATAACGCCTTTTTCGAAATTACGCATTGCTTCAGAGCTAACGATCTCTTCTTTACGTTGGTAAATTTCAATCGCTTTTTCCATGATACGTTCGCGCAAAGTTTCTTCGTGAAGTTCAGGCTCTTTGTCTAACCACTCTTGAATTGGTAAGTCGAGGTCAAAATCGTTCACTAAACGTTTTTGCAGACCATCAATGTCCCACATTTCTTCCAGTGATTGAGGCGGAATATATGCATCAATAATAGTGGTAAAGACATCTTCACGAATGCTGTCTACGGTTTCTTTAATATCGCCGCCATCCAGCAGTTCATTACGCTGGGTATAGATAGCGCGACGTTGGTCACTTGCCACATCATCATATTCAAGTAATTGTTTACGAATATCAAAGTTACGGCTTTCAACTTTACGCTGTGCGTTAGCAATTGCTTTAGTGACCCATGGATGTTCAATAGCTTCGCCCGGTTTCATACCCAGTTTTTTCATCATGCCCGTAACACGGTCTGATGCGAAGATACGCATTAAAGCATCTTCCATAGACAGATAGAAACGTGATGAACCAGCATCACCTTGACGTCCCGCACGACCACGTAACTGGTTATCGATACGGCGAGATTCATGACGCTCTGTACCGATGATATGTAAACCGCCAGCCGCTAACACTTCATCGTGACGAATTTTCCAGTTCGCTTTGATTTCATCAATTTGTTCTTGCGTTGGGTTCTCTAGCGCAGCCACTTCTGACTGCCAGCTTCCCCCTAACATGATATCGGTACCACGACCCGCCATGTTAGTTGCGATGGTTACAGCGCTTTTTTGCCCCGCGTTAGCAATAATATCAGCTTCCATTGCGTGAAATTTCGCATTCAATACGTTATGAGCAATTTTTGCTTTAGTCAGCGCATGAGAAATTAATTCAGATTTTTCAATCGAAATGGTACCGACCAGAACTGGCTGACCTTTGGACGTTTTATCACGAATATCTTCAATAATTGCTTCAAATTTGTCTGCTTCAGTCATATAGACTAAATCAGGCATATCCTTACGAACCATTGGACGGTTAGTTGGGATAACAATCGTATCCAGTTTATAGATAGAGCTAAATTCGAATGCTTCGGTATCTGCTGTACCCGTCATACCCGCTAATTTTTCGTATAAGCGGAAATAGTTCTGGAAAGTGATAGATGCCAATGTTTGGTTTTCATTATGAATTTCAACACCTTCTTTTGCTTCAACAGCTTGGTGCAGACCATCAGACCAACGACGCCCTTCCATTGTACGACCAGTATGTTCGTCGACAATAATGACTTGGTTATCTTTAACAATATAGTCAACATCACGAGTAAACAGTGCATGTGCACGTAAACCTGCCATGACGTGGTGCATCAGCATAATGTTTGATGGTGAATAAAGCGACTCGCCTTCATCCATTAAACCAGCTTTTGCCAGTAATTCTTCAACCAGAACCAGACCGCGCTCTGTAATTGTTACCTGGCGAGATTTTTCATCAACTGAGAAGTGACCTTCACCTTGGAAAGTGTCTGAGTCTTCTTTTTCTTGGCGAACAAGTTTCGGGATCAGTTTGTCCACTTTGATGTACAGATCCGAGCTATCTTCTGCTGGGCCTGAAATGATCAGTGGCGTACGCGCTTCATCGATAAGGATAGAGTCCACCTCATCCACTAATGCGTAATGCAGTTTACGTTGAACGCGATCTTCTGGGCTAAATGCCATGTTGTCACGTAAATAGTCAAAACCAAATTCGTTGTTAGTACCGTAAGTAATGTCTTCCGCATAAGCTTGACGCTTTGCAGGTGGAGCCATACCCGATAAGTTAATACCCACGGTTAAGCCTAAAAACTCGAATAATGGGCGGTTATTTTCCGCATCTCGTTTTGCTAGGTAGTCGTTCACGGTAACAACGTGAACCCCTTTGCCTGATAATGCGTTAATGTATGCTGGCAGCGTTGCAGTCAGTGTTTTACCTTCACCTGTACGCATTTCTGCGATGCAACGTTCGTTCAGAACCATACCACCGATTAACTGAACGTCGAAATGACGCATACCGAATACACGTTTACTTGCTTCACGCACTGTCGCAAACGCTTCAGGGATCATATTTTCAATGCTTTCGCCTTGCTTTAAACGCTCACGAAATTCTGCGGTTTTGGCTTTCAGCTCGTCATCCGATAATTTCTCAAACTCCGGCTCTAGCTGGTTAATTTTTTCCACTTCTTTACGCAGACGGCGCAGAGTACGGTCATTACGGCTACCAAATACTTTGGTTAATAGTTTAGTTAACATATTTTTTCTCAGGTAAATCAATTAATTATTTGAATCGGTGATTTTTGATACGATGAAAAGCGTCCCAATGGCAGGCTTTACATCGTTAAATGGATTTAGGCGAAAAAGGGTCCAGCCCGAATGCCATGTACCTGAGCAACCCAAATCGCGGGCTGATAAACAGTAAAGAGAGGGTAGATATGTTCGCTAGCTTGAGTCGTTGCCACATCCCATTGTAAAGATCGCTGCGCCAACATCGCGTACAGCGTATCTAACATTAATTGAGGGGCAAATAGCGTCTCTTTTTGTAGCTTACTTTTGTCGGTATCTTCATCTTCAGTTGCTGAAAAGGCAAAAGTCAGTTGGCGAATAACATTACGTACCGCATGTTGCTGCCAGTAATTGACTGAGTAAGAAGACGAGGATGAAGAGCGTTGGGAGTTCTGCTGTGCAAATAAGTTATCGAAAGCATTTACAGCTTGGCTTTGTCGATTCGCTGGCGCAGAATTAACTTGAGTTTGCTGAGATTCTGATAAGGCATTTAAAATTGTAGGCAAGCCAACACCCGTAGCCACAACACCTAATAACAGGTGGGACCAAAAGTATCGTCTACCTAAATGCCGCCAAAAATTTAAAATGCCCATCAAACTCTTATATAATTTATAGATTAAAGTATGATTCCCAATTATGTTCTGACATCTTTAGCAATCGCGTAAAATGAGAGTTCACAATGAGAGATAGTCATCCACAAGCACTTTTCGATGTTCTCGAAGATTCTCTGGCGAAAACATCAAACACTTTACAAACTATTCAGCGAAATGCAAAAGCTATTCTAAAATTGAATCGTGTTGTAAAAAGCTTGCTGCCAGCAGAAATTAAACCCATGTGTCGAGTGGCAAACTACCGTAATAACATTATGGTTATCGAAGTGGCTAATGCCAGTTGGATGACCCGCCTTAATTACGAGAAAATGAATCTTACTTCTGCATTAAGGTCGTCTATTCTACCATCTTTATCTTCCATCGACATCAGAATCAACCCCGATCTTATACGAAAATCTAAGCAAAATAGCTCATTGAATAAGCAATCAGTGAGTCAAAAAGAAAATCGTAATCAAAGACAGATTAGTACGCAGACCGCAGAGCAGTTATTAAGATTAGCGAAAAAGAGTCCGAAGGGATTAAAAGAGAAGTTTGAGCGGCTGGCTGCATTAGCCGGAGAGAGTACTAATGCAACCAACAGAAAAGGCTAACCCTGGCAGGCAGGAGATAGCCGCATAATAGAAACTATTATGCGAATACAGTCGAAGGCGCTTTGAATGCCAGAGGTAATTCAGCTTCGTCTTCAAAGGTGACCAGATCCCAAGCAGACTCTTTAGCCAGAACCGCTTGCAGCAATTTGTTATTCAATGCGTGACCAGACTTGAATGCAGTGAATGCACCAATAATGTTATGTCCACACATGAATAAGTCACCAATTGCATCGAGCATTTTGTGACGAACGAATTCATCTTCAAAGCGTAAACCATCTTCGTTGAGCACTTTATAGTCATCAACGACGATAGCACAGTCAAAACTACCGCCTAAGCATAGGCCTTTCGATTGCAGATATTCAATGTCACGCATGAAACCGAAAGTACGCGCGCGGCTAATTTGGTTTACAAAAGATTCCGCAGAGAAATCCATTGCATAGCGTTGCGTGCTGCTATCAATCGCAGGGTGTTGGAAATCAATAGTGAAATCAAGGCTAAAGCCATTGTATGGGGACATTTCTGCCCACTTATCACCATCTTCAACACGTACAGTTTCTTTAATGCGTAAGAATTTCTTCGCACAATTTAATTCTTCAATACCGCCATCTAGCAGTAAGAAAACAAACGGTGCAGCACTGCCATCCATAATCGGGATTTCAGGCGCATTGACTTCAATAACAATGTTATCGATGCCTAATCCTGCTAAAGCAGCATTCAAATGTTCAACCGTCGAAATACGTACGTTATCTTCGTTGACTAAGCAAGTACATAACATAGTATCGCGAACTGATTTCGCATCTGCCGGAAAATCTACAGGTGGATTAAGGTCAGTACGACGGTAGATGACCCCGGTATTGGCCGGTGCCGGACGTAAAGTAAGCGTAACTTTCTTGCCGGTATGTAAACCAACACCAGTCGCTTTAATAATACGTTTAAGTGTCCGTTGTTTGATCATCGTATTTTCTCGCAATGTTATAAGTCCTACTGGCTATCTTAATTGATAACCAGTAGAAAATTTTAGCACAAAAAGCGGAAAAACCAATCTAATTAAAAATTAATCGGCCTGTTTACGCAAGAAAGCTGGGATATCTAAGTAATCCGGCTCTTTATTTACTTGTGTATTTTGGTCGTTAACGGCTTTTGCAGCTGGTTTTTCATCATTTAATGAAGACATACTATTTTGCATTTGCTGATAGCGTTGCTCCATAGAAGCTTGCTGAGACATTTTATTGCTGACTAAAGTAATTTCTGGACGTTTGTCCATACCAATACCTGTAGCAACAACAGTCACGCGCAATTCTTCATGCATTTCAGGGTCTAAAGAGGTACCGATTACGACAGTCGCATTATCCGATGCGAATGCACGAATGGTATTACCCACTGTTTCAAACTCATCCAAGCGCAGGTCAAAACCAGCAGTGATGTTAACCAGAACACCACGCGCGCCAGACAGGTCGATATCTTCCAGAAGTGGGCTAGAAATTGCCATTTCAGCAGCTTCTTCCGCTCTATCTTCGCCACGAGCCACACCAGAACCCATCATCGCGTAGCCCATTTCTGACATCACGGTACGTACGTCAGCAAAGTCCACGTTCATTAAACCTGGGCGAGTGATCAGCTCAGCGATACCTTGAACTGCACCTTTTAATACGTCGTTAGCCGCACCAAAAGCATCCAGTAAAGAGATACCACGACCAAGTACTTTCAGTAACTTGTCGTTAGGAATAGTGATCAGCGAGTCAACGTGCTTAGACAGCTCAGTGATACCCGCTTCCGCGAATGCCATACGTTTTTTGCCTTCGAAATTGAATGGCTTAGTCACGACAGCAACGGTTAGGATACCTAATTCTTTAGCAACTTCAGCAACGACTGGTGCTGCACCAGTACCCGTGCCACCGCCCATACCTGCAGCGATGAACACCATATCTGCGCCATCAAGAGCATTGCGCAGTGCTTCACGGTCTTCTTCCGCCGCATTACGGCCAACTTCTGGGTTTGCACCCGCACCCAGACCTTTAGTAATACCTGTACCGATCTGAATGGTTTGTCCGACTGCGGTTTTACGCAGGGCTTGTGCATCGGTGTTGACTGCAAAGAATTCAACACCCTCAATGCGCTCGCGTACCATGTGTTCAACGGCATTTCCGCCGCCGCCGCCAACGCCGATGACTTTAATCACCGCATCGTTGGTTAGCTCCATTGGTTCAAACATAATGTCTCTCCGTTTTGTGCTTACTATTGAAGCTAATAATATGCTTCTAAATAAAAATTAAAATTCTTTTCTCAGCCAGCTGGTGAGCTTACTAAACCACCCGCTAACTGAAGCACGTTTTTCCGTCTCGGTATCATCGCCAAGGTGGCTTTCTTTACCGTAATGCAGAAGCCCTACTGCTGTGGAGTAGTATGGCTCCTGAGCATAATCCGTTAATCCTGTTATATTAAGTGGGGTACCGATTCTGACCTGTGTATGGAACACTTTTTGAGCGCATTCAACTAACCCGTCAATCTGTGCTGCCCCACCGGTCAAAACTATCCCTGCCGCTAAGTGGTGTTTGACACCTTGCTGGCGTAACTGTTCCTGTAAATTTAAAATTTCTTCATTCACTAAATTTAACAGCTCAGTATACCGTGGCTCAATCACTTCCGCTAAGGTTTGACGCTGTAAACTTCTTGGTGGACGACCGCCAACACTCGGCACTTCCACCGTTTCATCTTTACTCACAATCGAACCGACTGCACACCCGTGACGCACTTTAATTGCTTCTGCGTCTGTTGGCGGCGTACCAAATGCGTAAGCGATATCACTTGTCACCACATTACCTGCGTATGGGATCACTTTGGTATGACGCAAAGCACCACCCGTATAAACCGCCATGTCCATTGTGCCGCCACCGACATCAACAACACAGACACCTAATTCGCGCTCATCTTCAGTTAACACACTGTAGCTTGCGGCAAGGCCAGCAAAAATAAGCTGGTCTACTTTTAACCCACAACGCTCAACGGCTTTCACAATGTTCTTCGCCATATCGTTATGGCAAGTGATCAGATGAACTTTAGCTTGCATACGAACACCAGAAAGACCGACTGGATTTTTAATGCCTTCTTGGTAGTCAATCGCGAATTCTTGCGGGATAACATGCAAAATTCGGTGTTCGTCTTTAACTCGGACAGATTTCGCCGTGTGAACGACGCTGTCCACGTCTTCTTGTGTCACTTCTTCTTCTGAGATTGGCACCATACCAATCTCATTTTGGCAGCTCACATGTTTACCTGATAATGCAAGGTAAACAGAAGAAATTTGGCAATCTGCCATTAATTCAGCTTGGTCAATCGCTCTTTGGACGCATTTAACAACCGACTCAAGATCGTTAACGCCACCTTTGTCCATTCCGCGAGATGGACAGCTTCCCACCCCAATAATATTAACCATACCATCGGGCAGAATTTCTCCTACAAGGGCTGACACCTTGGAAGTTCCAATTTCAAGGCCTACCACTAATTTTCTGTCCGTCGCTTTAATCATTTGCTTCTGCCTATCTGCCTAATTTGAGTTATTAGCAATTTGTCTTATTGGAAGCCTTGCGGTGCGTCAACTAATAGAGGAGCCCACCCCACCGCTGCCCCACTGGTATAACGCAAATCAACATAGTCGACGCGTTTATCAGTCGTTTGCTGTAAAAGTGGATAAAGCTCGAGAAAACGGTTTAACCGCTCTAGCACATCTTTTTTCCCAAGTTCGACTCTTACATCATTATCTAAAATAATCTGCCATGCATGGCGCGCTGTCATAGAAACGGATTTTAGTTTCAAGTTATTTTTCGCCAAAATACCACTTAGCACAGCAAATTCTTTCAAAACCTCTGTTTGGCTTCCTTGCGGACCATACAGCATCACATAATCGCCTTTCCCATTTTGACTTGGTGGAAGGGTAAACACACGCCCTTCTTGGTCGACCATGTTTTGGTCATTCCATCTTGCGTAGGGTTTGTACTCCGCAATATGGATTTTTAATTCATCCGGCCACTGTTTACGCACTGTAACTTGGCGTATCCATGGCATCATACTGATTTGGTTTTGAATCGCATTCACATCCACCGTCATAAAGGTTCCCGGCTGACCTAATGACAAAATTGCCTTTCGCACATCGTCATTGGTGGTGTAATTGCGCTCTCCCGTTAATATCAGTTTGGACATTGGCAGCCTATCGGCATCCTTCATCCAGTTCATCACAGTCCAGCCGCTCCACACAATGGTGCCGACGACCATCAGGAAGAAAATCAATCCGCCCAGAAAAGCCCCATTACTTGGTCTTGAGCGCGGATCTTCATCTTGACCGCTATTCTGATTGTGATGCCTTACGTTTAACGCTGCCTGTGACATATCAACTAGCCAATTCCAAAATACGTACCACTAACTGCGAAAAATCCAAACCGGCTTGACGCGCAGCCATTGGAACTAAACTGTGACTGGTCATTCCCGGCGAAGTATTCACTTCGAGTAAATAGAATTCCCCATCACTATCTTGCATCACATCAACCCGTCCCCAGCCACGACAGCCTACCGCTTGATAAGCTTGCATTGCGATATCTGCCAGTTTCGCTTCGAGGTCGCTTGTTAAACCACTTGGGCAGAAATATTGGGTCTCATCGGACAAATACTTCGCTTCATAGTCATAAAAAATACCCGGTGGCTGAATACGAATCGAAGGTAGAACCTCGTCCCCCAATACCGCGACCGTATACTCAGGGCCACTTAACCACTTTTCAATCAATAACGTATCGTCAAACTGGAAAGCAAGCTCAATGGCTTCTGGCAGTGCATCCAGAGAGTCAACTTTGCTCATTCCAACACTGGAACCTTCCAAACTCGGTTTAACGATAAGTGGCAGTCCTAAGTGCTTAACTTGCTGAGCTAACTGCTCTTTTTTAATATTAGTATATTTCTGCTTGTTAAGTGAAATATATGGAGAAACACTTAATCCAGCGCCTTGCCAAAGTTGTTTGGTGCGCAGTTTATCCATACTCAGTGCAGATGCCATTACGCCACTGCCTGTGTATGGAAGCCCCAGAAACTCAAGCATACCTTGGATCGTGCCGTCTTCCCCGCCACGACCATGTAAGGCGATAAACGCTTTATCAAAACCAGCTTCTTTTAATGTCACAACAGGAAAATCTTGGGTATCAATTGGATGTGCATCAACGCCCGCTTGGCGTAATCCCGCCAATACAGCATTGCCAGACTGAAGTGACACTTCACGTTCAGCAGATGTGCCGCCAAATAGAACCGCGATTTTTTCTGTCATGCTTATTCCTCAACCATCGGTGGCTGTAATTTCGTTTCTGCTAGGTTTTTGGCTATTTTACCAATATTTCCTGCGCCTTGAACTAAAATTAAGTCGTTATCATCAAGAACTTGTGCCAGCATATGTGAAACTTGTTCAGGTTCTGCCACAAAAATAGGGTCAACCTGCCCACGACTGCGGATTGTACGGCACAATGAGCGACTATCAGCCCCCGGAACTGGCTTCTCACCCGCGGAATAAACTTCTAGCATGAGCAAGACATCTACCTGCCCCAGCACGTTTGCAAAATCATCGTATAAGTCACGAGTACGTGTATAACGATGAGGCTGGAAAACCATAACGATACGTTTATCTGGCCAGCCTGCGCGAGCAGCTTTAATGGTGGCATCCACTTCTGTTGGATGGTGACCATAGTCATCCACCAGCATCACTTCACCTTCTTTACCATTCACATTACGCAGCGCATAGTTACCTAAGAAATCGAAACGACGACCTGTCCCTTGGAATTCCACTAGTGCAGACAGAATGTGTAAATCGTCGATGCCTTCTTCAGTTGCCACAGCAACAGCCGCCGTTGCATTAAGCGCATTGTGGCGACCAGGTGCATTCAGCACGACGGTCAACTCTGGCATTCCTTCACGAGCAATCGTGAAAAAGCCTTGGTTCCCTTTTTGCTCGTACTTGGTGATACGAACATCCGCATCGTCACTAAAGCCGTAAGTGGTAATGTAACGACCGATTTTTGGTAATAATGAACGGATCACCGGGTCATCAATGCACATCACTGCACGGCCATAGAATGGCAAGTTATGCAGGAAGTTGATGAAGGTATCTGTCAGGTTTTCAAAATTACCCTGATAGGTATCCATGTGGTCCGCTTCAATGTTCGTCACAACCGCAACCAGTGGCTGTAAATGCAAGAATGACGCATCACTTTCATCCGCTTCAGCGATCAAGTAACGGCTACTACCTAATCGTGCATGAGTTCCCGCTGATTTCACTAATCCGCCATTCACAAATGTTGGGTCTAATCCCGCTTGCGCGTAGATCCCAGAAATCATTGCCGTTGTCGTTGTTTTACCGTGAGTTCCCGCCACTGCGATACCATGACGATAGCGCATTAATTCAGCCAGCATTTCAGCACGGCGAATAACGGGGATACGCAGCTCTTTCGCAGCTTGAATTTCAGGGTTCTCTGCAGAAATAGCCGTAGAAACTACCACCACACTCGCATTTTCAACGTTTTCAGGGCGATGATTAAAATAGATAGTGGCGCCCAATTCAGTGAGCTGCTGAGTCACCGCATTAGGTGCTAAATCTGAACCACTAATTTCATAACCTTCGTTAGCCAACACTTCAGCGATACCACCCATGCCAGCACCACCGATGCCGACAAAATGAATGTGCCGTACTCTACGCATTTCTGGCACCGATGTTCTTAATTTCGCTAACTGTTGTGTATTCACTGTATTTCGCTTCTCTATAAATTCTGTCTACATTCTATTTTGTATGGTCAGGCTATTTCGCAACATCGCAAATAACCGCCGCAACACGTTCGGTTGCATCCGTGATGGCACAGCTATAGGCTTTTTCTGCCATCGACAATAATTCGGTTCTATCCCACTTGTTGAGTAACTCAACAACGGCTTCAGGTGTAAACTGCGGTTGCTCAATAATCTTCGCAGCCCCTGCTTGTTCTAAAGGCAGTGCATTCCAATACTGTTGGCGGTCTTTATGCTGGAAAGGAACAAAAATCGCGGGTAAACCTGCCGCGGCTATCTCACTGACAGTTAATGCACCTGAACGACAAACCACAATATCAGCCCATGCGTAAGCTTGCGCCATATCATCAATAAATTCAGTCACTTTAAACTCAGAATTGCCTGAATTTTGCAAACAATCATTATACAGTGCTTCTGTCGATTCCTTACTGCCTTTTCCAGCCTGATGCCAGATATTTAACTGTTTGCTCACATTTCCAGCAACTGCAGGCATAACTTGATTTAAAATTCGCGCCCCTTGGCTACCACCTACAACTAATACGCGTATTGCACCTTCACGCCCTGCTAAGCGCTCTTGCGGTGCCGGCAATGCCAATACATCTTCACGCACTGGGTTACCTACAACGGGTGCATTAGGGAATGCGCCAGGGAAAGCTTGTAAAACACGTTTTGCAATTTTTGATAACCATTTATTGGTTAATCCCGCGATACCATTTTGTTCATGGAGAACAACAGGAACGCCACATTGCCAAGCTGCTATCCCGCCGGGACCAGACACATAACCGCCCATACCGAGCACAGCATCGGGTTGATAGCGCTGAATAATGGTTTTCGCTTGGCGAATGGCTTTATAGATACGCCAAGGTGCACCAATTAATGCACCAATACCTTTACCTCTTAAACCCGAGATCTGAATAAACTCAATATCAATACCGTGTTTCGGTACTAAGGTGGCTTCCATGCGATCCGCGGTGCCTAACCAGCGAATTTCCCAACCTTGAGCCTGCAAATAATGCGCCACAGCTAAGCCGGGAAAAACGTGTCCCCCAGTTCCGCCTGCCATAACGAGTAATTTTTTTGCCTGACTCATTTGGAACTCCTTACAAACGCCTGAGCTTTCTCAAGTCGTGTTTCATAATCAATTCTAAGTAACACAGCGATCGCCGCTGACATCACTAATAAACTCGATCCCCCGTAACTAATTAACGGGAGTGTTAAACCTTTGGTTGGCAACATGCCTGCCGCTGCGCCCACGTTAACCAATGCTTGGAAGGTAAACCAAATACCGATGGCACATGCGAGATACCCACCAAATAATTGGTTGGTCAGTAGTGCTCTACGCCCTACCATCATCGCTCTAAATGCCAACATGAATACCATCAGTAACACCAGAACCACACCCACATACCCCAACTCTTCAGCTAGTACGGAGAAAATAAAGTCAGTGTGTGCTTCCGGTAAATATTCTAATTTCTGTACCGAGTTACCCAGACCTTGTCCGAAAAGCTCTCCTCGACCAAATGCCATCAAAGATTGCGTTAACTGATAACCGCTACCAAACGGGTCATCCCACGGATTTAAGAAGGATGTCACACGGCGCAAACGATACGGTTCAAAGATAATCAAAGCCAGTACGCCTACACCACAAGCCGCGATACCGATAATAAACGGTGCTAAGCGCGCACCAGCTAAAAACAGCAACCCTAACGTAGTTACAACCAGTACAACTACCGTTCCCAAGTCTGGCTGTAATAGCAGCAATAACGCCATCATGATCAAAATACACATCGGTTTTACGAAGCCGAAAAACTTGGTGCGTACTTCATCTGACTTACGAACTAAATAGCTGGAAACGTAACAAAACAGCGCGAACTTAGAAATTTCTGCGGGCTGAATTTTTACAATACCGATATCAATCCAGCGCGATGCCCCATTGACGGAACTACCGGCAACCAACACCACTGCCAGCATACCCAATGCGCCCATCAGCAAAATAAAACTGTATTTTTCCCATGTGGCCATCGAGACGCGCATGACACCTAAAACCAGTAGAAATGCAACGACCAAATACACCACGTCACGTTTAGCAAAATAGAATGGGTCATCCGTTAATCGCTGTCCGACTGGCATCGATGCGGAAGTTACCATAATGAAACCGATTGCCGCCAAACCGAATGCTAACCAAACCAATGTACGGTCGTAGAGCGTCGTGCCTGAAATCACGCCATTCTTTTCACCGATGATCCAGTTTTTTAAACGCAAGGCACCCGGTATGGTCATTAACCTAACTCCTTAGCGAGTTGAGCAAAAACATCACCCCGCTGCTCAAAACTTTTGAACTGATCTAAGCTGGCACATGCTGGAGATAACAGCACCATGTCGCCAGATTTTAACAACGGCGCAATTTGGCGCATACTCTGCTCCATCGTATCTGTCAGTACGGATTTTTCTGGTGCGAGTTCCGCTAATTGCTGACCGTCACGACCAAAGCAGTACAAACGGTAGTTATCTGCCGAAATATATTCTTTGAGCGGAGAAAAATCAGCTGACTTGCCGTCACCACCCAGCAATAAGTAAATATAGCCATCCACATGCAAACCATTAAGTGCAGCTTCTGTACTGCCCACATTGGTTGCTTTTGAGTCATTGATCCAACGCACACCGCGATTGAAAAAGACCAACTGGAAGCGATGCACTAAACCGGCATACTCTTTTAAGACTTTAAGGCTAGCTTCACGAGGGATTGCCACAGAATCAGCTAAGGCTAGTGCAGCCAGTGCATTCATATAGTTATGCTGCCCAGTCAGATGCATTTGTGCCACATCCAACACCACTTCACCTTGAGCGACTAAGACACGTTTTTGCGTATCAAAGTAGTAATCACCGTTATTTAAACCAAAACTAGTGTATTGGCTAGCGCTCTGGTCATGTGGAAGTGTTAGCGGATCTTGCGCGTTCACAATGCAGTGTTGTGCATTATCATAAATACGTAATTTTGCTGCGCGATATTGCTCAAGCCCCAATGGATAGCGATCCATATGATCTTCAGTCACATTCAACACGGTTGCAGCCGCTGCACGTAGGCTAGACGTGGTTTCTAATTGGAAACTAGACAGTTCCAGCACAAACAGACTATGCCCTTGATTGAGCAAAGAAAGTGCAGGAATACCGATATTCCCGCCCACACCGACGGAAATGCCCGCCGCTTTCGCCATTTCCCCCACAAGAGAAGTCACCGTGCTTTTACCATTAGAACCTGTGATTGCGACGATTGGCGCATCCGCCTCACGGCAAAACAGCTCGATATCACCCACAATCTCAATACCGTTACTTACTGCTTCCTGTAACTGCGGTGTTGCCAACGCGACGCCTGGGCTGGCAACAATCAAATCGGCTTGTTGCAGCCATTCATTATTTAAGCTGCCACTATGGCAAGCAACATTCTCAGGAAGTTTATCAACTCCAGGTGGCACAGCGCGGGTATCCATCACGCGAGGAACAACCCCACGAGCAAGGAAAAAGTCAACGCAGGAAAGCCCAGTTAAACCTAGGCCAATAATCACGACGTTTTTACCCTGATACTGCTGAGCCTGTGAACCAATCATCTTAACGCACCTTCAATGTTGCTAGTCCAATCAGAACTAACATGAGAGAGATAATCCAGAAACGCACGATAACGCGTGGTTCTGGCCAACCTTTCAATTCATAGTGATGGTGAATTGGTGCCATACGGAAAATTCGTTGGCCACGTAATTTGAAGGAGCCAACTTGTAAAATCACCGACAGTGTTTCAACCACAAACACACCGCCCATGATGACTAATAAGAATTCTTGACGCAGTAAAACAGCGATAGTTCCTAATGCTCCACCTAATGCCAAAGAGCCAACATCACCCATAAATACTTGCGCTGGGTAGGTGTTGAACCATAAGAAGCCTAAACCTGCCCCAACAATCGCCGTACACACAATCACTAACTCCCCCGCATGCGGTAAGAATGGAATGTGTAAGTAGTTAGCAAAGTTAACGTTACCCGTTGCCCATGCCACTAAAGCAAAGCCCGCAGCAACAAACACTGTTGGCATAATCGCTAAACCATCTAAGCCATCCGTTAAGTTAACAGCGTTACTGGTTCCAACGATAACGAAGTAAGCCAGTAAAATGTACAGCACGCCTAATTGCGGCATCACATCTTTAAAGAACGGAACAACCAGCTGAGTCGCTGGCGTGTCTTTACCAATGGCATACATAGAAAAGGCAACGACTAATGCAAGCACGGACTGCCAGAAATATTTCCAGCGGGCAATCAAACCACGGGTGTCTTTTCTCACCACTTTGCGATAGTCATCAACAAATCCGACAATACCGTAACCCACTAACACCAGCAGTACACACCAAACATAAGGGTTGTCTAAACGCGCCCATAGCAGCACAGACATACAAATAGAAAACAGGATCAAAATCCCGCCCATGGTTGGCGTACCACGTTTACTAAAGTGAGACTCAGGACCTTCATTACGGACAACTTGACCAATCTGCATTTTTTGTAGGTAAGCAATGAGATGTGGACCCATCCACAAAGCAATGATTAATGCAGTCAGCAAACCGACAATGGCTCTGAACGTCAAATAGGAGAAGACGTTAAAAGCAGAAAATTTATGAACCAATAATTCGGCTAACCAGACTAACATTCGAAGCACTCCTTCAATGCATTCACGACATCTTCCATCGCGGAGCTGCGTGAACCTTTAACTAAAATAGAAACAACATCATTCTGCTGTGCTAGCGGAATTAGTCGGGTTAATAAATCTTGTTTCGCTGTAAAATGCTCGCCGCGTTCGCTAGATTGGCTAATAATTTCGCTTAACTGTCCAACACTGAGAACTTTATCTAACCCCGCTTGTTTCGCGGCTAAACCAACTCGCTCATGACACTCGTGGGCATAATCACCAAGCTCACCCATGTCACCGACAACGAAAATACGATAGCCTGGCATTTTCGCCAGCACATTAATCGCCGCAATCATCGAACCATCATTGGCATTATAGGTATCGTCCAGTACGACTTTCGTCTCACTTAAACTCACTGGAAATAAACGCCCCGGTACCGCTTTCGTGGTGGCAATACCTTGTTTGATATCGTCTAAGGTTGCCCCCACAGAGATGGCTAATGCACTTGCCGCTAAAACGTTGGCAATGTTATGCACTCCCGGTAATGGCAATGTGATTTCAACCTGCCCTACCGGCGTATGTAGTGTGAAATCTGTTGTCAGCTGTTTGATTTGAATATCTGAAGGATAGAAATCCGCTTTTTCAGTCAGTGAGTAATACCAAACGGTTTGACGAGGATTAAATTTCCACTTATCAGAGTAGCTATCTAAATTCACAATCGCCGTGCCTTCTTCTGGCAGACCTTGGTAAATTTCACCTTTGGCTTTAGCAACACCTTCAGGGGAACCAAAACCAGCAAGATGCGCACCAAATAAGTTATTCACGAGCGCAGTTTCTGGCTTAACGATGTTAGTCGTGTATTCAATTTCATGTGGGTGATTGGCCCCCATTTCGATCACAGCAAATTGGTATTCATCTGTTAAACGGAACAGTGTCAGGGGAACACCAATATCATTATTCAAGTTACCTGCGGTATATAACGTTTTACCGCGTTGCGCCAGAATCGAGGCTGTCATCTCTTTCACGGATGTTTTGCCGGAAGAGCCAGTCAACCCGACCACTCTCGCTTTAGATTGTTGGCGAATCCAAGCTGCGATTTGCCCCATCGCAATACGCGTATCTTCAACAATTACCTGTGGGCAGTTCACATCCAATTGGTGGTCAACTAACAGTGCTGCCGCGCCAGCATCAACGACTTGTTCGGCAAAGTCATGAGCATCAAAACGCTCGCCTTTTAAGGCAATAAATAGGCAGCTAGCGTCGATTTTACGGCTATCGGTACTCACGTTTAATAACGCTAATTCGTTATTGCTCGCTTGTTCAATGCGACCGTGAGTGATTTGTGCCAGTTGGGCTAAGGTCATCGGGATCATGCCATCACCCCCAACAATCTTGCGACGGTCAAGCGGTCTGAATAATCTAAACGGCGAGAACCAATAATTTGATAATCTTCATGACCTTTACCTGCCACTAAAATCACATCATCAGGTTGTGCTTGTAAAATAGTGTTGGTAACAGCTTCGGGGCGTCCAGGGATCGCGAAGACACGGCTAGAATCCAAAATACCCGCCATGATGTCGTTGATAATATCCAGCGGATCTTCGCTGCGAGGGTTATCATCGGTGATCACCACTTTATCAGCGTATTGTTCAGCAGAAGCGCCCATCAGTGGGCGTTTACCTTTGTCTCTATCACCGCCACAACCAAAGACGCACCACAGCTTGCCTTTACAATGTAAACGCGCTGCCGCTAACGCTTTTTCTAATGCGTCAGGGGTATGAGCATAATCCACAACCACAGTTGGCTTACCTGCAACGCTGAACACTTCCATACGACCACAGACTGGCATTAATGCACCTGTTGTCGCTAAAAGCTGCTCTAATGGGTAATCCATCATTAATAGCGTCGCCATCGCCAGCAATAAGTTGCTTACGTTAAACGCCCCCATTAATGGGCTTTCAAATGAACCGTCACCCCAGCTTGACGTGAAATGGATGGTTGCGCCTTTATCGTGATAATCCACATCAGTAGCTTTTAACCATGAGCCTTGCCAGTTAGCCGGAATACGATTTTCCATCGTCACGGCACAAGCTTGCGGCAAGCGCTGCAACCACTTCAGCCCGACTTCATCATCAGCATTAATAATTTGAGTTTTAGTTTGATGAGTAGAGAACAGTAACCATTTTGCAGCTTCGTAATTTGCCATATCACCATGGTAGTCAAGGTGGTCACGGCTTAAGTTAGTGAATACTGCCGCGTCAAATTGCAGCGCAGCAACACGACCTTGCACCAAGCCATGGGAAGAAACTTCCATCGCCGTCAACGTTGCTTTTTTATTCAGTAATTGAGTCAGTTCTAATTGGATATCAACGGCGGAGCCCGTGGTGTTCTCGCTTGGAGAAACTTGCCCCAGTAGCCCATTACCTACCGTACCCATCACTGCTGATGTTTCGCCTAATCCTTTTGCCCATTGAGCAATTAATTGCGTGGTGGTGGTCTTACCGTTGGTTCCCGTCACACCCACTAATTTCATTTGGGATGAAGGTTGATGGTAGAACTCACCCGCTAATGCGGATAAACGGTTGTTTAGGTCGTTAAGATAAATGACAGGTACACCATGAATAAAGCGAATTTCGCCTTCTTCTGCTTCGCCTTGTGCTTCTGCGATAACTGCAGAAACCCCTTGCGCGATAGCTTGAGGAATATAGTGTCTGCCATCTGACTGATGGCCTTTTACAGCAATGAACAGATCGCCCGCGGCAGCCTTTCGACTGTCTAGCGTCATCTCTCGTAAAGAGACATTTGTTGTACTCACACCAAATGGGGCGAGGAGTTCACAAAGATTACGATCTGCCACTTTTAACCTCTTTTTGACTGTTCACGATTTCACTTTTATCGTCTGTTTGCAATGCATCTGGCTCAACGTTCATGAGACGTAAAACCCCGCCCATGATAGAACCAAAGATAGGTGCAGATACTGCACCTCCGTAGTACTTACCGGCTTTTGGATCGTTGATTAACACAACGAGGGCATAGCGCGGGTTGCTTGCGGGAGCAACCCCTGCGGTATAAGCGATATATTCGTTGATATAGCGCCCTTCAGGTCCGACTTTTTTCGCGGTACCTGTTTTAATTGCAATACGATAGCCTTTAATTGCGGCACGTGTTCCCCCGCCACCTGGCAGAGCAACACTTTCCATCATGTGCACAACGGTGCGCATTATTGGCTCAGGAAACACTCGCGTCCCCGGAACAGGCGGGTCGACTTTAGTAATCGATAACGGGCGATATACCCCGAAACTACCGATCGTTGCATAGGCACGCGCAAGCTGTAATGGCGTCACCATCTGCCCATACCCAAAAGAAAAGGTGGCCCTTTCTAAATCAGACCACCGTGTTTTTTTACTTGGAAAGATGCCACTACTTTCCCCGACTAACCCCAGATTAGTCGGCTTGCCAAACCCAAAGCGGCTATACACGTCCACCAGCTCTGTGGCAGGCATCGCTAACGCTAATTTTGAAACACCAACGTTACTCGACTTCTGTAAAATACCGGTAATTGATAACTCTGCGTAACGCGCAACGTCTTTGATCTCATGACCATTCACGCGGTACGGGTAGGTATTTAATACGGTATTTTCTTTCACAATTTTGTTTTGTAGCGCACTCATCACCACAAGTGGCTTCACGGTCGAACCCGGTTCAAAAATATCCGTGATAGCGCGGTTACGCATGAAATCCATCGGCGTACCCGCGAGATTATTTGGGTTATAGGATGGACTGTTTGCCATCGCTAAGATTTCCCCAGTATTCACATCCACCAGGATTGCCACACCGGACTCAGCCTTGTTCTCTTGAACACCTTTCGTTAGCTCACGATACACAATGGATTGAATACGCTCATCAATACTGAGCATCAAGTTATGTGCTGCTTGGCTATCGACGGAAGAGACGGTCTCAATAACACGCCCATTACGGTCTTTACGTACGGTACGTTCACCCGGAGAACCTTTTAACCAACGGTTGAAGCTTTTTTCCACCCCTTCAATACCTTCACCATCGATATTTGTCACGCCTAGTAAGTGAGCAGTCACTGGACCTGATGGGTAATATCGGCGAGACTCTTTACGTAAATAGATCCCTGGAACTTTTAGTTTGCGGACATATTCACCGATGGAGGGGTTAACTTGACGAGCGAGGTAAACAAAGCGCCCTTTCGGGTTAGCAGAAATTTTGGTGGTGATTTGTTCAAGAGGAATATCTAATGCATCGGCGAGCGCTTTCCAGTGTTCATCGTTACTTACGCCGCCTTTTTCAAAGACTTCTTTAGGATCAGCCCAGATAGCATTGACCGGAACACTAACCGCTAATTGGCGACCTTCACGGTCACTGATCATCCCGCGAGCCGTTGATACTTCTTGAACGCGAAGGGAGCGCATATCCCCTTCTTTAACGAGTTGTTCAGGGGCAATAATTTGTAGGTACGCAACGCGAGTCAACAACCCTGCTAATGCCAGCCCAATACATCCACACAACAAAACAAAACGCCAGCGAACAAAGCTGGTGACTTCTTCTGTTTTCTTGTTCTTAGCGGGTTTGGTTGCTTTCATTCTTAACCTTCGTTATTGCTTGGAAACAATAATGTTTTCTTGGGATGGTTCCACATGAACCATTTGCAATTTTTCAACAGATAAACGCTCAACACGGCTGTGACTGGCTAACGCATTCTCTTCAAGGATCAAGTTTCGCCATTCGATATCGAGAAAATCTTTCTCTTCGTACAGCTTATCTTTGGCGGCAGTCAGCAGTCGTGTTTCATGAGCGGTGGTCACCACAAACACAGCGCTAATCACTATCGCGGCTAGCAAAATCATCGGAATAATTCCGTAACGAAATAAATCGCGACCGATGACTCTGGCTAAACTGTGTCTTTCTGGTGTCATTACTCTACCGCTCTCTGTGCAAAACGTAACACCGAGCTACGTGCTCGTGGGTTTTCGTCAATTTCACTCTCGGAAGGCTTCATTTTGCCTAGTGCACGTAATTTAGCGGCACCTAGCTCTTTGATTTGCGCTTCTGTCAGTGGAATCCCCGCAGGAACAGAAGGTCCGGTACTGTTTTGACGAATAAAGCGTTTTACTAATCTGTCTTCCAATGAATGGAAACTGATCACCGATAAACGCCCTTCAGGTGCTAAAACAGACATCGCACCATTTAATGCTTTCTCAATCTCTTCCAGCTCGCTATTGATATAAATACGAATCGCTTGGAAGCTGCGGGTTGCTGGGTGCTTGTGTCGGTCTTTAATCGGACTGACTTTGGCAATCAGCTCCGCCAAGTGGCGTGTACGCGTTAACGGTTCTTCTTCGGGATTATGGTTACGCTCAACAATGGCTCTTGCGATACGCTTTGCAAAACGCTCTTCACCAAATGTTTTGAGCACCCATGCGATATCGTCTGCTTCCGCGTTCATCAGCCATTGCTGCGCGGATTGACCACGCGTTGGATCCATACGCATATCCAGTGGCCCATCACGCATAAATGAGAACCCACGCTCTGGATCATCTAACTGCGGTGAAGAGACACCGAGATCCAGCAACACACCATCAATCTTGCCAACTAAGCCTTCTTCTTCCACATAATCTGCAATGGCTGAAAATGGGCCATGCTTAATCATAAAACGTGGGTCATTAATCCCTTGAGCGGCTTTAATCGCCTCTGGGTCACGGTCAATGGCAATCAAGCGACCTTGATCTCCCAGTTGGCTTAAAATCAAGCGAGAGTGCCCACCACGACCAAATGTGCCATCAATATAGATACCATTTGGTTTAAGATTTAAGCCGTTCACTGCTTCATCGAGCAGTACTGTTACGTGTTTAAATTGCTGCTGTGTCATTGTTATAGTGACAAATCCTGTAGACGGGCGGACAGCGGTTCGTCAGCTAGACGCTCAGCAGCGATGTCAGTTTCCACCTGCTGGTACCACATCTGTTCATCCCAAATTTCAAATTTATTTATTTGGCCCACCAACATGACCTCTTTTGTTAGCCCTGCGTGTTGACGCAGCGTGCTAGCTAGCAAAAGACGTCCTGCATTGTCTATCTGACATTCACTGGCATGACCAAGTAAAAGGCGCTGTACTCGACGTTCTGCGGGATTCATGGTGGATAACTTAGACAGTTTTTCCTCAATGATTTCCCATTCGGGTAAGGTATAAAGCAGCAGGCATGGCTGGTGAAGGTCAATGGTACACACCATTTGCCCTTTCGATTCCTCGCTCAGCATTCCTCGATAACGAGTAGGCACGGTTAGCCGCCCTTTGCTGTCGAGATTAACCAGTGTAGCCCCACGAAACATACCTGATTTTTCCCCTTTATTTCCAACTGCCCCACTTTACCCCACAATTCTCCACTTATAAAGTTTACGAATGGTATGAAAACGTTGTCAAGCCAGCCGCACGTAGCTTTAGCTTTATTTACAGAACGTTTTAGAAAAGAAAAAGTTGGAAAAAATCTTACTTGGAAAGAAAAAGAGAAATAACGAGTTGATATAATTCACTTATTTATAAAACGCAGGTAAAACATGTTTAAATCTATTTCATTGCTGCAAAATCATACAAATTTGAGTAAATGATATATACGTCTCATTTTTAATCAGTTTATTTCGTGTCTATTCTTTACCTTTTGATCATCATTTATTGATGATTATTTAAACAAAACTACCAAATAATACGTATTTTTATATAAAATCATTATATTTCAATACATTAAATGACTGTTTTAATTCACAGTATTATTTTACTGACAATAATTTGCTCATTGTATTTATCGGTTTTTTTATGGGTTAAAAAAAATTAATTCGTCAAAAAACCAATCAATGCAAAATAATCAAAAAAAGTATTAGGAAAATTCCTAAAGTGAAATATTTACAGGATAACGCAATAAAAAAATCGTAATCAACCATAAATTTCACCAAAAAAAAAGCCCCTAATAGATAGGGGCGGATATATTACTAAGAATCTTGGTTAACATCACTAACTATTAAACCGGTTTTTTCACCATTGGATAAGGTTTATCCACTACTGTTTGCGACCTAAACTACCACGGCGACATAAGTCCCTGCGAATTCGACGAATTCCAGTTTCTGGCTTCTGTTTCTCGTCTAGGCTGGCTAATACCAATTCTAAAATACGCTCTGCAATATCACGGTGGCGCTGAGCGAGAGAGAGCACAGGACAACCGAGGAAATCCAGTAATTCGTTATCACCAAAGGTACTGATAACCATGTTTTCAGGTAAGCGGCCATTGCGTTTCAATGCCACATCCAACACGCCTTGCAGCAAAGAAAATGACGTTGTGAATAATGCATCCGGCATCGCGTTACCACTATCTAGCCATTGGGAGAAAACGTCGGCAGCGGCATCACACTCATAACTATTGGCGTATAAATAATTGACTTCGCGAGTGTCCCCTTCCCATGCTTTACGGAAGCCTTGCTCACGTAGATAGCTCACAGAAAGTTCAGGTAATGCCCCGAGATACAAGACCGATTCAGCTGAGAATTTACGTAATTCTTTAGAGATCATCAGTGCATCTTCTTGGTCGTCACCGACCACGCTAATGAAATGCTCTTTTTCTAATGCTCTATCCAGCGCGATGATAGGCAGTGAACGGTTCGCCCAGCGCTGATAAAACGGATGTTCAGGAGGTAATGCGGTAGACACAATAATCGCGTCAACTTGGCGCTGCAGTAAATGTTCCACGCAACGAATTTCGTTGTCAGGTTGGTCTTCTGAACACGCAATTAAAAGCTGATATCCGCGCTGACGAGCTTGTCTCTCAAGATAATTGGCTATACGGGTATAGCTCGTATTTTCAAGATCAGGGATCACCAACCCAATTGAGCGAGTGCGACCTGCGCGTAACCCTGCAGCGACTGCGTTTGGATGGTAATTGTGCTCTCTGACGACTGCCATCACTTTTTCTACAGTTTTATCGCTGACTCGATACTGCTTGGCCTTGCCGTTGATCACATAACTAGCCGTTGTGCGGGAAACACCCGCTAGACGGGCTATCTCATCCAGTTTCACGTTAACCTCTTTGCAATTTGGGAAACAGCCCCGAGTCATTCGAGGCCTTAATCTGCTCTATTCTACCTGTGGCGGATAAATTTTTCATCGCATAATTTTATCGCCACGGGAAACACCAACGATCCCTGAGCGTGCAACTTCAACAATTTCAGCAACACCACGCACAGCTTCAAGAAATGCATCCAGTTTATCGCTTGTTCCTGCGAGCTGAACGGTGTACAGCGTTGGTGTCACATCCACAATTTGCCCACGAAAAATATCGGCACTTCGCTTAATTTCATCGCGCCCATAACCGGAAGCTTGCAGTTTCACTAACATGATTTCACGCTCGACATGAGCTGATGCGGTCAGTTCACTCACACGCAACACATCCACCAGTTTATGCAGCTGTTTTTCAATCTGCTCTAGCACCTTGGCATCCCCTTTTGTTTGGATGGTCATCCGTGACAACGTTGGGTCGTCGGTCGGTGCTACGGTCAAGCTTTCGATGTTATAACCGCGCTGTGAAAACAACCCAATCACGCGAGATAATGCCCCTGATTCATTCTCTAGTAACACTGATAAGATACGACGCATGATCAAGTCCTCTCCGTTTTACTTAACCACATTTCATCCATTGCTCCACCACGGATCTGCATTGGGTAAACATGCTCAGTTTCATCAATATTAATATCTACAAAGACCAGACGCTGGTTTTCATTCACTTCGACTAGCGCTTGTTTTAGCTTATCTTCAAGTTCATCTGGGGAGGCAATTGAAATCCCTACATGCCCATAAGCTTCGGCTAATTTTGTGAAATTTGGCAATGACTGCATATAGGACTGTGAGTGGCGGCCTTGATAAATCATGTCCTGCCACTGTTTTACCATGCCTAAAAAACCGTTATTTAGGTTCAGAACCAACACCGGCAATCCATATTGCAGTGCAGTTGAAAGCTCTTGAATGTTCATCTGAATACTGCCGTCGCCAGTCACGCATACAACCGTGGATTTAGGGTGCGCTAATTTAACCCCTAAAGCAGCCGGCAAACCAAAGCCCATGGTGCCTAAGCCCCCTGAGTTGATCCAGTGCCGTGGTTTATCAAACGGATAATAAAGTGCAGCAAACATTTGGTGCTGCCCCACATCTGAGGTCACATAAGCTTCACCGTTGGTTAAGCGGTAAATAGTCTCAATGGCTTGTTGCGGCTTCACTTTACTTGGGTTTAATGCATATTTTAGGCACTGTTTTTCGCGCCAAATACCGATCTCCTTCCACCACGTTTGCAGTGCAGCGGTATCTTGCTCGGCAGCCGCATGATCCAGTTGAGCAATCATCTGTTCTAACGTAAGTTTTGCATCGCCAACAATGGGAATATCCGCTTTGACTGTTTTCGAAATTGAGGTTGGATCCACATCAATTTGGATCACGGTTGCATTCGGACAATATTTTTCTAAGTTATTGGTTGTACGGTCGTCAAAGCGAACACCAACCGCAAAAATCACATCAGAATGATGCATCACTTTGTTGGCTTCGTAGGTGCCATGCATTCCGAGCATACCCACAGATTGTTGGTGAGTTTCGGGGAATGCGCCTAGCCCCATCAACGTTGATACCACTGGCAACTGAAGTTTTTCAGCTAATGTCATTAGCTCCGCGGAGCAATTGGCATTGATCGCACCGCCACCGATATACATCACTGGCTTCTTCGCCGCGACTAATTTGGTCAACGCTTTCTTAATTTGACCTTTGTGCCCTTGTAAGGTCGGATTATATGAGCGCAATGAAACGGATTCAGGGTAGCGATAAGGGAATTTAGCGGCCGGATTCACCGTATCTTTTGGAAAGTCGATCACCACAGGCCCTGGGCGTCCACTCGCCGCAATATAAAACGCTTTTTTGATGGTTTCAGGGATCTCTTTCGCGTGTTTGATGAGAAAACTATGCTTCACGATTGGGCGCGAAATACCCACCATATCGCACTCTTGAAACGCATCGTTCCCAATTAATGAACTGGCGACCTGCCCCGATAAAACCACCATGGGTACAGAGTCCATATACGCAGTAGCAATACCGGTTATCGCATTGGTTGCGCCGGGTCCTGACGTTACTAACACTACGCCCACATCCCCCGTTGAGCGCGCATAGCCATCGGCCATATGCACCGCAGCTTGCTCGTGACGAACTAAAATATGCTCTACGCCACCCACAGTATGCAGTGCATCATAAATATCAAGAACTGCGCCTCCCGGATAGCCAAATACGTGTTTCACTCCTTGGTCAATCAATGACTTGACGACCATTTCTGCTCCCGACAACATCTCCATGAGTTTGCCCTCAGACTATTTGCAAGTTAACAGAGAGCCGAACAGCCCTCTTTAATTTTTATTAAGTTAGTCATAAATTCAGCTCTTAACATATCCCTACCATTTGTGGGACGCAAATTTGATTTCGCAGAGAAATTAAGGAAGATTTCATTTTGTCTTGAACATGAAAATTCGGCAGATTCATTGACTAGTTTTCAATCAAAATAGAGCGAAAATAACTAAAAGGTAAGCAAAAATAGTGGCAACGCGATTTTACATAAATAGCAGGTAAAACAAAGCCCTTCAGGAATAACGACTGAAGGGCTTAGAAAATATGATTAAATATCGAATTACTCTTGATACATAGATTCAATTTCTAATCGGTAGCGCTCTGAAATAATTTTACGGCGTAATTTCAGCGTAGGCGTTAATTCACCTTTCTCCATTGAGAAGTTGCTTGGTAACAGTGTAAAACGCTTCACTTGATGGAAGTTTTCCAGATTCTTTTGTAGCTCTTTGAGACGACCTTCAAACAGCGCGACAATTTTAGAGTCTTTTAACAGCTCCAAACGATCACGGTATTTTAAGTTAATTGAATTGGCGTACTCTTCAAGGCTGTCATAGCAAGGCACAATTAACGCAGAGACAAATTTACGTGCATCGGCAATGACGGCAATATGCTCAATAAAACGGTCTTGACCTAAAACACCTTCGATAACCTGTGGCGCTATATATTTCCCGTTAGACGTTTTCATTAAATCTTTCAGTCTATCTGTAATATATAAGTTGCCTTGCTCATCGATTTTTCCGGCATCTCCAGTACGTAACCAGCCATCAGCCGTGAATGTATCTATCGTTTCTTGCGGGCGATTATAGTAGCCTTTCATGACGACAGGGCCTTTGACTTGGATTTCGTCGTTTGCTCCAATGCGTACAGAAATGGCAGAAAGCGGTGTACCAATTGAACCTAATGGGTATTTGTTAGCTTCCCAGCACGAGACTGTCGCGCAAGTTTCGCTCATCCCATAGCCATATTTGATATCCACACCTGCGGACAAGAAAAACGCAATCACATCATCATCGAGACGCGCGCCCGCCGCTGGCATAAAACGAATGCGACCACCTAGCCCTTGGCGAATTTTGCTCAGAACCAGCTTATCGGCCAATGCATATAAGCGATTGTTGATAAATGAAAGTGATTTACCTTGCGCCATCGCTTTCACTTTTTGTTTCCCTATCGCAATCGCCCATTTGAAAATCACACGACGCATAAAAGGCGCTTGGGATACTTTACTTTGTACTGCGCTGTAAACTTTCTCATAGAAACGTGGTACGGCACACATCACCGTTGGCTTAACATCAGCAAGCGCTTCTTTGACTAAATTAGTATTGGTTAAATAGACATTACGCGCTCCGCTGTGCATGACATAAAAACTCCATGCGCGTTCAAAAACGTGGGAAAGCGGCAGGAAACATAATGAAACATCGTCTTCGGACAGCTCTAAACGGTTGTCATGAAGATAAAGCTGAGCTGCCATATTGTAGTAATCCAGCATCACCCCTTTCGGTTCACCCGTGGTGCCCGAAGTATAAATAATGGTGAATAAATCACTTAAGTTTTGTGCTGCAATTCGCGCATCTAACTCAGCTTGATAATGCGGCTGAGCGAGAGACATAAATGTCGATAAGTGCATGCTGTTGGCCACTTGACCATCCAGTTCGACATTGTCATCTAATGCAATGATAGCGGTGAGTTGCGGGCAATGGGCAAGTAATTGGCAAGCAACTTGGTATTGTTCTTGAGCACCCACAAAGAGGATCTTAATGTTGGCGTCATTAATGATATAGGCGGCTTGGTCGATACTGCTGGTAGCATAGAGAGGCACCGTCACGGCTTTAATTTGTAATACAGCCAGATCAACCAAAGACCAATTCATACTATTATGAGCAAAAAGCCCAATATTCTCTTGCGGGGCAACATTCATCGCCAAAAGCTGACGTGCAATCGCGGTGGTTTTGGTTCCCACTTCTGCCCAAGTCAGTTCTGATTGATGTCCGTTGTCCCATTGACTGAAAGCTATCCGATCCGCTGACTCGCTCGCGTCCATTCTGGAACGTATGCGGTTAACAATATGATATGGATATAGATTTTCAGTAATCAAAGTGTATTCCCTATAGGTCATTAGAATTTTAAGTCATTCGGCAAACTCACAAATAACCTAATTTTAATACTTTTTATTATTTCAGCTTACATCTGTTAGCTGAATATTTTAAGTGTATAGCGGAAAGATAAACGAGGAAAGGAATAAAGTGTAAATTTTTTGCAAATGCTACGGACACAACAAAACTCGCCACTATTTTCATCATGGCGAGTTAGTATTTAGAGGAATATGCTAGTGTTATCTTGGAATGAATTGAATCAATTTAGCTTACAACTGTTCTATCATTTGGCAAAACTGCGTTTTCATCCATTGATGGCCTTTATCTCGCGCCGTCGATTCATGCCACGTTAAATAACATGGGCGAGAATTATCTTCCCAAGGCAATGATAAAGTACGTAGTTGCAGTTGACTTGCATGATGCTCCACTAACCATTTAGGTGCAATCGCCACTAAATCTGTTTGTGCCACAATGTTCAATACACTGTTTAAGTCAGTTCCTTGATAACTGACAGTGTGTGAGAGTTCCGTATTATGGTAATACAATTTGCTAAATGACCCAATATTATCCATTGCCATAATAGCGTGTCTTTCATTCATTAACATTTCTTGATTAATGGTACTTTCAATTCTTGGATGGTGATTCGCTACGACTAAAACTAATTCATCATTAAATAAAATCTGATGTTGATATTCGGGTTTTTCGAATTGATTATAGCCCAAGAAGAAATCTATCTCTTGATATTTTAATTGATGCGCAATGTTATTCCCTAAAAAAGAATGAATGAAAACTTGAATATTTGGCGACGCAATTTTAAATTTATCAACAATTATTGCCGCTAAACGAATATCTAATGGAGAGCAAATAGATAAGTTAAATGCTCTTTCGCTTTGCTTAGGATCAAATCCTGCGCCTGGTAATTCATTATGCACCAATTGAAGCGCTTGTCTTACTGGCCCAAATAATTGTTTAGCACGCGAAGTTGGTTGAATACCACGCCCATAACGAACAAATAATTCGTCATTGAACATAGATTTTAAACGGGATACGGCGTTACTTACTGCTGGCTGAGACATACCGAGAACTTGCGCTGCACGAGTGACATTTTGCATTTGCATCACAACATCAAAAACAGTTAATAAGTTCAAATCAACATTACGCAGATGAATATCGCTACTTTCTTTTTTTGCTGTTGAGATCGTATCAAAATCAGTCATTTTTAACTCCACTAAATATATTTATCATTTTTAATTAATGAACATGATTCATCAAAGCAATATTGACGAAAAACATAAAATCATTAAATATTATTTTTAAAACAACTTATACATGATAAGTTATTTCGCTTTCCCTGCATTTATTAAAACGACGCTTCTATTCTTTTTGCCCATAAATTAGAATCGAGGTATAGATATCATCATAAAATGCAAATATTCATCAGTGTAATGGGTGCGTGTAACTTATTAAAGCCAGCATCATTTCGATAAAAATAATAAAACAAATTCAAGAATAAATCATAATAAATCTCTTCTATAAACGCACTTGAATCTCATTATCAGATTAATTTTTAATTATTTATTTATTAGATAATTAACCTTATTTGAAGCATAGCCATCATCAATACCAACAAAGACTTTTATCTAACTTCTGCATGCTTTCATTACATAAACATAATAAAAATCATTACGTTATAAAAATATCATCATGCCATTAATTTTTAGACGAAATTTTAGCCTACTTTTAGCTGCCCGATATAGACAAAAACATCATGAAAATTATAAATATCAGACACAAACTCCAATAATCGATAACAACTCAATTTCAAGCATTTCGCGCTCAAAAAATTAAGTTTGACATCATTATTGAAATCACGTATCAATAAATGCAGATTATTTGAAATTCAGAAAGAGACAGTTACCCATGACATTTTCTATCCGCCTACTAAGCCTACTACTACTCGCAGCCAATTTGCGCGGTATGCTTATGGATGGAAAGTAAAACAAATACTGTCCACAAACATAAAGAAGCCCGCGCAACCAGCGGGTTTTTTTATGCCTGCGGCTAGATGGGAATCCAACAAACAGAATTAAAAACAACAAAATTTAGTCTATGAGGAACGCATTATGAGCAACCAAGTTATCATCTTCGATACGACCTTACGTGATGGCGAGCAAGCCTTGCAGGCCAGCTTATCCGTTAAAGAAAAATTACAAATTGCTTTCGCGTTAGAGCGCTTAGGTGTCGATGTTATTGAAGCTGGGTTTCCTGTCTCATCCCCAGGTGATTTTGAGTCTGTTCAAACTATCGCCCGCGAAATCAAAAACAGCCGTATCTGCGCATTAGCACGCTGTGTTGAAAATGATATTGATGTGGCGGCTGAATCCTTGAAAGTGGCTGAAGCATTCCGTATTCATGTGTTCTTAGCAACATCCAATTTGCATATGCAGAAAAAGTTAAACAAAACGTTTGATGGCGTGATGGATATGGCGATCAACTCCATTAAACGCGCACGTCGTTATACCGATGATGTAGAATTTTCGTGTGAAGATGCGGGTCGTACCGATATTGACAACTTATGTCGCATTGTCGAAGCCGCCATCGGTGCAGGCGCGACCACCATTAATATCCCTGATACCGTCGGCTACACGACCCCATATCAATTTGGCGGCATTATCTCTTCTTTATATGAGCGCGTACCTAACATTGATAAAGCCATCATCTCCGTTCACTGCCACGATGACTTAGGCATGTCAGTCGCCAACTCCATCAGCGCCGTTCAAGCCGGAGCTCGCCAAGTGGAAGGAACGATCAACGGATTAGGCGAACGAGCCGGCAACACTGCGTTAGAAGAAGTTATTATGGCGATTAAATTACGTGAACAGATGTTAGGTGTGCATACCAATATCAATCACAAAGAAATTTACCGCACCAGCCAGTTAGTCAGCCAGTTATGCAATACCCCAATTCCTGCCAATAAAGCGGTTGTGGGCAGCAACGCATTCGCGCATTCATCAGGGATCCACCAAGATGGCGTGTTAAAGAATCGCGAAACATACGAAATCATGACCCCTGAATCCATCGGCTTGAAAGAGCAACAATTAAACTTAACCTCCCGTTCAGGTCGTGCAGCGGTTAAACACCGCATGGAAGAGATGGGTTACAGCGAAGGTAAAGATTTCAACTTGGATGAGTTATACACCGCATTCTTGAACTTAGCCGATAAAAAAGGCCAAGTGTTTGATTATGATTTAGAGGCTTTAGCCTTCTTCGCGAAACAACAAGATGAAACTGACCATTTTGTCATGGATTACTTTAGTACACAGTCGGGTTCAAGCATTGTGGCCACTGCAACCGTCAAAATGCAGTGTGGTGAAACAGAAAAATCTGAAGCGGCAACCGGAAATGGTCCTGTTGATGCCATCTATCAAGCGATTAGTAAAATCACCAACTACCCAATGAAATTGGTTTCTTACCAATTGTCCGCGAAAGGCCAGGGTGAAAATGCATTAGGGCAAGTGGATATCGTCGCTGAATGTTTTGGTCGTCGTTTCCACGGTATGGGATTAGCAACGGATATCGTTGAATCATCCGCAAAAGCCATGGTACATGTATTAAATAGTATTTGGCGTGCAGAACAAGTCGAAAGAGAAAAACAAAAAATCTCTGACCAAGAGTCACAAATTAATACAAAGGAAGCGGTATAAACATGTCTACGAATTTTAATATTGCGGTATTAGCGGGCGATGGAATCGGCCCAGAAGTGATGGCTCAAGCTCATAAAGTATTAAACGCTATTAGCAAGCGATTTGCTATCACCATTTCAACTAAAGAATATGATGTGGGCGGCGCGGCCATTGATAATCACGGAGAGCCATTACCGCAAGCGACAGTCAAAGGTTGTGAAGAGGCTGATGCCGTGTTATTCGGCTCAGTCGGTGGTCCAAAATGGGAACATTTGCCACCAGACAGCCAGCCTGAACGCGGTGCATTATTGCCATTACGCAAACATTTTAAATTATTCAGCAACTTACGCCCTGCTCGTTTATATCAAGCTTTAGAAGCGTTCTGCCCATTACGCGCAGATATTGCAGCACAAGGTTTCGATATTTTATGTGTGCGTGAATTAACTGGCGGGATCTATTTTGGTCAGCCAAAAGGACGTAAAGGCGAAGGGGCTGAAGAATATGCTTTCGATACCGAGGTTTATCACCGCTATGAAATTGAACGCATTGCCCGTATTGCCTTTGAATCTGCTCGTAAACGCAGTCATAAAGTGACTTCAATTGATAAAGCTAACGTTTTACAAAGCTCCGTATTATGGCGCGAAGTGGTTAACCAAATTGCCAAAGAGTATCCAGATGTTGAAGTGAACCATATGTATATCGATAACGCCGCAATGCAGATGATCAAAGCCCCTTCTCAGTTTGATGTGGTGCTGTGCTCCAACTTATTCGGTGACATTATTTCCGATGAGTGCGCGATGATCACAGGCTCGATGGGTATGTTGCCTTCAGCTAGCTTAAACGCCGATGGCTTTGGCTTGTACGAGCCCGCAGGCGGTTCAGCACCAGATATCGCAGGCAAAAATATTGCCAACCCAATCGCACAAATTTTGTCGGCATCCATGTTGTTACGTTTTAGCTTGAATCAAACGGAAGCGGCTGATGCCATCGAAAACGCGGTGAATAAAGCATTAGAAAATGGCTATCGTACTGCAGATTTAGCGGGCAATGGTCAATCAATCAGTACCAGTGAAATGGGTGACATTATCGCTCGTTATATTGAAGAGGGGGTTTAACATGTCGAAGACTTTATACCAAAAATTATATGACGCTCACGTTGTCCGTGAGGTTGAAAACGAAATCCCTTTAATTTATATCGATCGCCATCTGGTACATGAAGTGACTTCACCGCAAGCGTTTGATGGTTTAAGAACCAAAAATCGCCCGTTGCATCAACCAAGCAAAACATTTGCAACCATGGATCATAACGTGTCAACGCAAACTAAAGATATCAATGCCTGCGGTGATATGGCGCGAATTCAGATGCAAGAGTTGATGAAAAACTGCGAAGAATTCGGCGTGACTTTATATGATTTAAATCACCCATATCAAGGTATTGTCCATGTGATGGGGCCAGAGCAAGGCATCACTTTACCGGGGACAACCATTGTTTGTGGTGACTCTCATACTGCCACTCACGGTGCATTCGGCGCATTAGCTTTTGGGATTGGGACATCCGAAGTTGAACACGTCATGGCGACCCAAACCTTGAAACAGGCGCGAGCCAAAACCATGAAAATTGAAGTGGTGGGTAAAGCGCCAGCGGGGATCACCGCAAAAGATATCGTCTTAGCTATCATTGGTACGACAGGTAGTGCAGGTGGAACGGGCTATATTGTCGAATTCTGCGGTGATGCGATTGAAGATTTGAGTATGGAAGGTCGCATGACCGTCTGTAATATGGCGATTGAGTTAGGCGCTAAAGCTGGCATTATCGCTCCTGATGAAACGACTTTTAATTATATGAAAGGTCGCCAATTCGCACCGAAAGGTCAAGATTGGGATGATGCCGTTGCGTATTGGAAAACCTTGAAAACCGATGATGATGCGACGTTCGACAAAGTGATCACTATCCAAGCTGAGACTATTGCACCGCAAGTGACTTGGGGTACTAACCCCGGGCAAGTGATCGCGATTAACCAACCAATCCCAGCACCAGAATCTTTTGCTGACCCCGTCGAGCGAGCTTCTGCAGAAAAAGCCTTGGCCTATATGGGATTGGAATCAGGTATTAAGTTATCTGACGTGAAGATTGATAAAGTCTTTATTGGCTCTTGCACTAACTCACGCATCGAAGATTTACGCGCCGCAGCTGCCATCGCCAAAGGTAAGAAAGTGGCATCTGGCGTACAAGCGATTGTGGTACCAGGTTCCGGCCCCGTTAAAGCCCAAGCGGAACAAGAAGGTTTGGATAAAATCTTTATGGATGCAGGCTTCGAATGGCGCTTACCGGGCTGTTCAATGTGCTTAGCGATGAACAACGACCGTTTGAATCCAGGTGAACGCTGCGCATCCACCAGCAACCGAAACTTTGAAGGTCGCCAAGGTCGTGCGGGGCGCACCCATTTAGTCAGCCCTGCAATGGCAGCTGCCGCAGCGATTAACGGTCATTTTGCTGATGTTCGTGACATTCAAATCTAAAGGAGAAAACCATGGATAAGTTTATTAAGCATGTTGGGATTGTTGCTCCTTTAGATGCCGCAAACGTCGACACCGATGCGATTATTCCAAAGCAGTTTTTGCAGAAAGTGACGCGTACAGGCTTTGGTCAGCACTTATTTAATGACTGGCGTTTTTTAGATGATAAAGGCCAGCAACCTAATCCTGACTTTGTCTTGAACAAACCCGTATTTAAAGGCGCTAGCATTCTGTTAGCCCGTGAAAACTTTGGTTGCGGTTCATCTCGTGAGCACGCCCCATGGGCATTGACCGACTTTGGCATTCAAGTGGTGATTGCACCGAGTTTTGCCGATATTTTTTACGGAAACTCATTTAATAACCAGCTGTTGCCGATTAAATTGAGCGAGCAGCAAGTGGATGAGATGTTCAACTATGTGAATAGCCACGAAGGTTGCCAGTTTACTGTCGATTTAGAAGCACAAACCGTCACTGCCGGCGACAAAGTATATACTTTCGAGATTGACAGTTTCCGCCGCCATTGCATGATGAATGGCTTAGACAGCATCGGTTTAACGTTACAGCACGTCGACCAAATCAAGGATTACGAGCAAAAGCTCCCTGCCTTTATGAATTAATCTCCAGCCCACTTCGGTGGGCTTAGGTTGTTGACAAAGCAGGATAAAAGCGTCGTTTTTCCTGCTTTGTGTTATCAGCCGAAAATCAATGAATTGATTTTCCTAATTATTTTCAAAACCTATTCAACCTGCCACCAAACCTAGCCGGTTTGTCAGCAGTCTGAACCCACTTCGGTGGGCTTTTTCTTACCTATTTGTATTCATAAAAGTAGAACTCAACTCCAACAAACCGCGCCCACCAATAAATCCTTCCCCATTAATTCTGAATATGCCATGATTTCAAATAATCATGATTCTGGGTTTAATCAAACCGTTTTTGCAAAATAGTTCATGTTGTGGCAAGGCGGCAAAATGAGGATATCTCGGGGAGCATACATAAGTATGTGACCTGAGTAGCCGAATGAAGCCAACACAGCCACAACGTGAAATATGAAGAAAAAAGAAAAAAGCCGATATGCATTCACATACCGGCTGGTAAATATACCATTACTCAATAAATGGGGGAGTAAACCTGCAACAGACAGGTCAATAGAGCTACTTACTGTCCCCTATTATCTACGGAATATAGGATATTAAAATTGATACAATTTTTTCCGGAGTTCCTCTTTTATGTCTAATTCTCGATTACAAACCCAATTTGTTCGCTTGTGGCAACATTTTCAGGGAAAAAACAGCGAAACCACTTTGCAAGATATTGCGGAGATCCTGTTTTGCTCTCGCCGTCATGTTCGTACCCTGCTCAATAATATGCAGTCCCATGGTTGGCTCAGTTGGCAAGCCGAAGCGGGACGAGGAAAGCGTTCCGCATTAATTTTTCATATCAATGGATTAGAACTACAACAAGCGCAGGCTGAGCAGCTTTTAAAAGAGGAAAGTATTGAAAAACTCGTGGCGCTCGTTGGCGATAAAGAGACTATCCGCCAAATGGTCTTATCAGAGCTCGAGCGCAGTTATCGACAAGGTAAAAACTTACTGCGCATCATTTATTACCGTGATTTTCCTAATTTACTTCCCGGCACCCCAATGCGCCGCTCTGAAATCCACTTAATGAGTCAGATATTTAATGGATTAACTCACTTAAATGAGGAAAAAGGGGAAGTGGAAGATGGTATTGCTCACCACTGGCAAGCCGTTAATGAGCAACATTGGCGCTTTTATTTACGTCCGGCTATCTATTTTCATCATGGACGTGAAATGCAAGTGGAGGATATTATCCACTCTTTATTACGATTAAAGCAGTGCTGGCCGCTGTTCTCACATATTCACTCAGTCACCTCCTCGCAACCTTACGTAATTGATATCCATCTGAGCCATCCTGATACCCAATTTCCTTGGTTACTGGGCAGCCCACATGCCGCCATTCTCCCGAAAGAGTGGGAAACCATCAGCGGTTTTAGTCAGCGCCCTATTGGTACGGGTCCTTATGAAGTAGAAACCAACATCCCGCAGAAACTCACCATCAGCGCTTTTGATCGCTATTTTGGCTATCGCGCCTTGTTGGATGAAGTGACTATTTGGGTGGTTCCCGAACTTTCTGAGCAGATGGTGTGTACCACATTAAAAATGGATGGCGACAAACGCCACAATGACTCCCTCGAAAGCCGCATGGAAGAAGGTTGCTATTTTCTGTTATTCGACCAACGCTCCGATATTTCTCAACGGGAAGATGTGCGTAAATGGCTGTGCAGCTTTTTAACCCCCGTCAACCTACTGGCGCACTGTGAATCCTTCTATCAACGCCACTGGGCACCTGCTTATGGATTACTGCTTCATTGGCATCACAGTAAAATGCTCTCCCAGCGCACTAAACCTGAAGATTTAACTGAGCTAACTGTCACTTTTTATCACCATCATCATGAATTTTATGCCATCAGCCAAATCATGAAGCGAGTGTTAGAAACCCAAGGAGTAGAGCTTAAAATTAACATCGTTGATTATGATGATTGGTTTAACGGGGATGCGAAGAGCGATATTTGGCTCTCCACTGCCAACTTTTATAAACCTCTTGAATTCTCTATCTTCGCCACCTTGTACGAAATGCCGCTATTGCGTCAGTGTTTAGGAAAAACCCTCGATAAAGAGTTACAGCTGTGGCGCCAGCAAAAATTGGATGTGGAATCTTGGTGCGAGAGCTTGATTGATTCTCAAGTCTTCCACCCCATTTTTCATCACTGGTTAGAGTTACAAGGTCAAAGAACGATGCGAGGTGTTCGTATGAATACCTTTGGCTGGTTTGACTTTAAATCAGCTTGGTTTAAGCCAACTGAGGATAATACACAGAATTGATGATAGTTATAAACAGTTAGAGTGAGCAAAATGGATTTTATTCACTTTTTCTGTGGATATCCATGTGAACAACCAGATAGTAATCAGGGTATATCCCAACTGTTCATTTCTAACAAAAAATCATACTAAAAAATAAAACATTATAAATCATAGTAATAAATGAATTTCACATGAGATATCCACTGTGAGTTTTCCCCTCTTTTTTTGTTAGGAGTTCAACTGAGCAAAGATCAATCAATGCATGTTTTATCCACAAGGAATGTACTTAACTTACCCGCTTTTTGTGACGAGCTTCAATAAATGACATTAGTCAAGGCTGTAAATTCACACAGTAATCGCAGTTTTTCACAGTTATCCAGAAATCCTGTGGATAACCTAGTGCATGATCCTGTGATTATCTTGGGATGAAGTTGAATAACCCTAAATATTCATAATCCCACCTGTGATTATTATCTAATATCCATATATATATCATGAAGTTAAATACAGTGACTAAAAAGTGTTATACTCACCCTATCTTGCGACCATTTTCTTGGTTATTTTTTAAACACAATCAAACTCTGTCGACTATGTCCTTTATACCGCCTTCACCACCAGAAAATGAAACCGTCTTATTAGCGCGAGCCCAAGCCCTTGCAGGCTATACGCTTGGTGAGTTAGCAACTATTGCAGGCATCCCAATCCCCCCCGATCTTAAACGAGATAAAGGCTGGGTCGGGACACTGTTAGAGTATTTTTTAGGTGCGACCGCAGGCAGTAAAGCCGAACAAGATTTTGCAGATATTGGCGTTGAGCTTAAAACAATTCCAATCGATCGCCATGGCGTACCATTAGAAACGACGTTTGTTTCTGTCGCGCCACTTACGGGCAATAGCGGCCTGACATGGGAAAATAGCCATGTGCGCCGCAAATTATCTCGCATTCTGTGGTTTCCGATTGAAGGTGAACGCCAAATTCCACTTGCCCAGCGCCGTATTGCAAACCCGCTGATTTGGAGCCCTTCTGCGCTTGAAGAACAACTTTTACGCCAAGATTGGGAAGAGTTAATGGATTTAATTGTGCTGGGAAAAGTCGAAACCATCACCGCTCGTCACGGACAAGTTCTACAAATTCGTCCCAAAGCGGCGAATAATAGAGCGCTAACCGAAGGTATTGGTGAATTTGGACAGCCAATAATGACATTACCGAGAGGTTTCTATTTAAAAAAAGATTTTACGGGTCCATTATTAGCGCGGCACTTTAACCTCGGTTAATCGGTCAAGGCATCGCCTGTACCAAACAGACGATTTTTTATTCCATTTTTAAGGCAATAAGATGTTTGAGTGGTTCTTAGATCCCCATGCTTGGATGGCATTGGCAACATTAACAATTTTGGAAGTCGTACTGGGTATCGATAATATTATTTTCTTAAGTATTGTCGTCAGCAAATTGCCTGCCCATCAACAAAATAGCGCCAGACGTATTGGATTAATCGCAGCGATGGGAATGCGCTTAGCACTACTAGCGTCCATTGCTTGGCTCGCACGCCTCACAACACCACTCTTCACATTAGCTGAACATACCGTTTCCGCCCGCGACTTAATTTTATGTGCCGGTGGCTTATTCCTCATTTGGAAATCCAGTCAGGAGATTTTCGATACTATTGAAGGGGAAGACGATGATGGGATAGCCCAGAAAAAAGTCACTTCATTCTGGGGAGCCATTATGCAAATCGCAATTTTAGATATTATCTTTAGCTTAGATTCCGTGATCACCGCTGTGGGGCTATCTGACCATCTGTTTATTATGATGGCCGCAGTGATTATGGCGGTCATGATCATGATGTTCGCCGCGAAACCGATTGGTGATTTTGTGGAGCGTTACCCTTCCGTTAAAATCCTCGCGCTCTCTTTCTTGATCCTTGTGGGCTTCACTCTGTTACTTGAAAGTGTTCAGGTGCATGTTTCAAAAGGCTATATCTATTTTGCTATGTTCTTCTCCATGTCAGTGCAAATGCTCAATATTCTGCGCAGCAAAAAGTGGAAAATGAAAAACAAGCAATAATAGAGGCTTTAGTGTAAGGCGTCCTTAGCTGCGGCAATGGCGCCTTCCACCGCTTTTTTAGCCTGAGGGCTATTTTTCCAACAACTTGACCCCGTTAGTGCTGCGCCCGAAATTAAAATTTCATCATAAGAAGCTTCACTTAACTGCGCTAAAGATGAAAACCCCATTTGTTCTAATCGACTAATCACTGTTGGTCCAACTCCCTTCACCGCTAAGAGAATTTGCTTTTCTGAGTCTGAAAATGGCATAAATTATCCTTTTGGCTGTAAAACAGCCGTAATTGAGCGTATATTTTGCAATTAGCCTATTTCTTAATTTAAAATTCTGAGCTGTCTATAACAGGTTGAGTTACCTGCCCTACAAATCTGTTTTAGCAAATAGGAAATAACAACGGTAAAGTCATTGACGACTCGCGATAGAAACTAACATGTCGCACTAAAAATTCTATCTTGTAGGTATTTATTATGTATAGCAACAAAATATCCAATACTCGCCATATGTCGATGACATTATCTGATGGGCGACTTTTGTGTTGGTATGAATCTGGCCCTGAACAGGGGTTCCCCGTAATTTTTTGTACTGGCGCAGGGATGAGCGGTACACTGGGCTTTGGCATTGACCGTCTTGAAGAGCTAAATATACGCTTGATAACCCCAGAGCGTGCCGGACTGGGTCAATCCACCTTTGATGAGCATAAATCCCTACAACGCTTTGCTCAAGATATTCAAGAACTTCTGAATGCTCAAAAACTGCCATCATTTTCCGTTGTCGGTTTTTCTCAAGGTGCCGTTTTCGCCATGGCACTCGCCAGCTACGCTTCCCCAATTTCATTATCACTTGTGTCAGGACAAGACCAATTTGAGTTTCCTGCAACCCGAGCGCAATTAAAACAAGATGTGATTAATATGCAGGAGCAAGCCATTCATACCCCTGATGTTTTATCAGAATGGTTGATGCGCAATGTGACCTCACAATGGTTACTGGCGTTTATTCTTAACTGTAGCGCAGAGATAGACCAGCAGGTTTATAGCGAAGAGAGCTTCTTAGCCGCCTACAGTGACTGTATGGAACGTGCATTTATGCAAGGTAACCAAGGCTATGTTCAAGATCTCTTAATCGCTCTGCAGCATTGGCAGTTCAATCCTGAAAATATCCACTGCCCTGTCGCGCTGTGGTATGGCGAGCAAGATGTGAGTACCGTGCACTCCCCTGATTTTGGTAAAACACTGGCTCAGCGTTTTCCTGATAGCGAACACTTTTTGTTCTCTCATGAAGGCGGCTCGGTTCTGTGGACACAAGCCTATTCCATTCTTGCCCAATTGAAAGAACACAGCCTTTAGGCATAAAAAAGGTGCCCAATGAAACATTAGGCACCTTAAATAGCGGATTAAAACTTATTTCTTAGACGCTTGGATATATAACAGTTCCAATGCAATCGTCGCCGCGGCTAATGCCGTAATTTCTGATTGGTCATAGGCTGGTGCCACTTCCACCACATCCATCCCAACAATATTCAGTGACTTAATGCCACGCAGCAGTTTTAACGCTTTATCAGATGTTAACCCACCAATCACTGGCGTGCCGGTTCCTGGTGCAAAGGCAGGATCCAGACAGTCAATATCAAACGTCAGATAAACGGGCATATCACCCACGATTTGTTTGATCTGAGCAACCATGTCATCCACGCCACGATCATTCGCTTGAGCCGCATCCAATACCGTGAAACCGTTGTCAGAATCATGCTCAGTACGAATACCAATCTGCACGGAATGATTTGGGTCGATCAAGCCTTCTTTTGGCGCATGATAGAACATGGTGCCGTGGTCATACAGACTGCCATTACCGTATGTGTCAGTGTGCGCATCAAAATGCACTAACGCCATTTTACCGAAGTGCTTCGCGTGGGCACGCAGTAATGGCAATGTCACAAAGTGGTCGCCACCAAACGTTAGGCAACGTTTACCGGATTCCAGCAGCTTTTCAGTGTGAGCTTGCAGTTTGTCGCACATATCTTGCGCGTCACCGAATGCAAACACCACATCGCCGCAATCAACCACGTTGAGTTTGTTTTTTAATTTAAAATCCCACGGCCAACGGTGGCTTTCCCACGCAAGGTTAGTGGAAACCTGACGAATAGCAGCAGGCCCATGACGGCTACCCGCGCGTCCTGAGGTTGCCATATCAAATGGAACACCCGTGATCACCCAATCAGCATCAGAGCTGTATGGTTGGAAATTTAACGGAAAACGTAAAAAACCAAATGCGTTTGAAACCAGTGAATTATCAACCTGATTTCCTAATGTGCTATTAATCATCACTGTTCCTTAATCATTCATCTTCTAATACTAAACAGTACTGAATACTGTTCATAGAAAGGTAAATTAACTAGTACTTACAATAGGTTATAAAGCTTATAGGCGTATATTCTAGCTTTGTTGTACATGAGTTTTACGCGATTATATCAGGGTCTAGTACTGGAACATAGCTACCATCTTATAGAGAACAATATGAACTCTCAGCAAAGTTACTGCCTTTTAGTACTTGAAGTTTTTTGAGGCAGGGTAAGCAGGTGGTTTTTATGAAAAAGTGTCCAATGGGTCAACAGAGGTATTAAGAGATACATTATTACCATTGGACATTTTATACTGATTAATGATCACCTATCGGGATTATTGATCATTAAATCAATATTACTATTGAGTTTATCAATTAGCTCTATTAGTACTGAACCCTAACCCGATAAAACCTATCATTATTGTTAATTAGATTTTGTACTCATATCATAATGAATTATGTTATACATGAAAGATATCAGTACTGATCGAGTAGTGTTTTGACTCGCCTAAAATGAATTTTGATGTGAACTCGCGGCAAAGTTACCAGTCTTTAGTACTCGAATTATTATGAATCAGGGGTAATATACTGTTTTTATGAATACTTAAAGTAATCCCTTACTGAAGTAAAAAAT